>USJX01000041.1 GCA_900555035.1 uncultured Prevotella sp. | reverse complement strand
ACCGCTCCTATCCAGATTTTCCAGCTCGACCTGCTCTCCAACAAGGAATTCTCCAGCCTGGAGAAGTTAGGTGCGCCCGTTCAGAAGATTATCACCAACAAGGACGCTTACTTCATTGGAGTAAGAAAGAAGAAACTGATTGTGGTGGGCAGCAATGCCCGCGGCACTGCCTACGCCATCCTGGAACTCTCGAAGATGGCAGGCGTATCGCCTTGGAGCGACTGGTACGCCCTGAAGCCCCAGCCACGCAAGAGTATCTTCACCCCGGTAGATCAGCAGTGGATAGGCATCCCGAGAATCGAATTCAGGGGTCTTGCGCTGAATGGCAGCAAGTGGATGAATCCGCAGAACTACAGCCGCATTGCCCGCCTGATGCTGCGCCTGAAATACAACACCCTCTGGCAGGTAGCCGGCAAGCACGATGCCACCTACAACAAGGCAGTGGTGGATAGTTTCGACATCTGCATAGCCGATAACTACCGAGTGACGGAATGGACGGGCAAGAAACACAAGAAGAAACACAGAAAGACCCTGGAAAACGTGAAGATGGTTTGCGATAATGCCGAAATGCCTATCGAGAATGTGGCTCCGGGCCTGGTACTCGATATGCTCAACAACAGGGATTATCTGGAAACCAAATCGGAACACCGTGAGAAATCCCACCGCCACGAGGCTCATAACGATGAGGACTGTGCCTGGGTTGCCAACGTAACCAATCCCAAGAAGGCACCCTTGCAGCTTGCCATGATGTCGGATCTTGCCTGGAACAAATATGCGCTCAAGGCGGGCATCAGAAACTATCTCCAGTCGTGGCTCAACAATCTATTCGGAAGCATTGCCGGAAAGAAGATCCAGCCGCTCATGGAGGAGTACTACCGACTCACCAGCATCCGCCAGCCTGCCTACATGGCCATGCCATACGGCGACACCGAGTTCCATTCGGGCGAGTTCGGCAATGAGCTGGAGCGTTTTCTCTATAACTATGATTTATTGAAGACGAAGACGGTGAACATCGAGAAGACCCTGCCAGCCAACCAGCGCGACGGTTTCTTCGAAATAGTGAAATACCCTATCTTCTCGGCTGCCCTCATCACCGAAAAGGAACTGGAGGCACAGGAGGCAAGAGACATCGCCCGTCCGGGCCTGTTCCCGAAAGACGATGAAGCCAAGGCTGCCGCTGCCGTGAGCCTCAGCGCCTACAATACCCTGAAGCAGCTCAATGCCTATTACATGAAGTTGGGCAAGGGCAAATGGAGCAAATTCATCACCATCAATGGTGCCGAGATGCAAGCCCCACAATTGCCGGGAACCCTTACAGCCAAAGAAATCAAGCAACTGAAGGGGGAAGCCTTCGACAGAGATCAGGATCTTCAGCCGCTGGTAAACTTCACCAAGCCGATCATCGCCAAGAACGCATACGACTATACGAGTTATACGAAAGCCCCTGCCCCAAAGGGTCAGGCTGCGCAGGAAATAGAGCTGAAGCCTTTGCTGGGTCACAGCAACAAAGCCGTGAAGCTTCCTAAGGGAGCCAGCCTCCGATATAAATTTGCGAGCAGTCAGATAGGCGACGCCCGCTTCACCCTAGCCGTGATTCCGAGCTATCTGTGGAATGCGAAGAACATGCGAGTGAGCGTGAGCATCGACAATGCCCAGCCAGTGGTTTGCCAGATGAAGGAGGATACCAGCAGCAAGGACAGCAAGTTTAGCATCTGGCGAGGTCAGGTGCTGAAGAGTTTCTACGTCACCCTGCTCGACGGTTATCACACCATCGATATCAAGGCTTTGGATGATAACGTGATTATCGACCAGTGGGCATTGGATTTCGACGTAGATAGAGAATACTATGTATTCCCGGTGTTGAAATAAAGGTGAAGCCTCTTTCTGGTCTTCTATGATGCCTCTCTTTGGTCTTCTATGAAGCCTCTCCTTGGTCTTCTATGATGACCAGGGAGAGGCTTCTTTTATTAGACAGTTGACCATTGCAGTTGACAATTGATAGTTGACAGGGTTAACAGGGTTAACAGTTAACAGCCAAAAAATGCATGGGTACCCCTCCCCTTACTATAAAAAGAAATATATATATATTATAATATAATAATGTACGCGAGGGGGACCCTTGAAAAATCAGCTGTTAACTGTTAACTCTGTTAACCCTATCAACCCCTCATAATAAAAAAAGCACTCCAAGAAGCGGAAAACTTCTCAAAGTGCTCTAATCTAAAATTATCTCTTATTGGTTTTTACTCAATAACTACGGTTGTCCAACCGTGCTTGTCTTCGATAGTACCATACTGGATGCCACGAAGAGTCTCATACAGGTGCTTAGAAACAGGACCTGGCTTCTCACCAAAATTGTAGCGCTTGCCAGTATCCAAATCATCGATATAGCTGATAGGGCTGATAACGGCAGCCGTACCGCAGGCACCAGCCTCCTCGAAGGTATCCAACTCATCCTCAGGAATCTGACGACGCTCTACCTTCATGCCCAAATCCTCAGCCAACTGCATCAAGCTCTTGTTGGTGATAGATGGGAGGATAGAGGTACTCTTAGGAGTAACGTAGGTATTGTTCTTGATACCGAAGAAGTTGGCTGCACCACACTCATCCATGTATTTCTTCTCCTTGGCGTCGAGATAGAACTCGCAGGCATAACCCTTTTCGTGAGCGATAGAGTTGGCTCTGAGGGAAGCAGCATAGTTGCCACCCACCTTATAGATACCTGTTCCGAGAGGAGCAGAGCGGTCGAAATCACGAATGATGACGTATGGGTTGGTAGAGAATCCACCCTTGAAGTATGGACCCACTGGGGTTACGAAAATCAGGAAGCAATACTCCTTAGAAGGATGCACACCCACCTGAGGGCTTGTACCGATGAGCAAAGGACGGATATAGAGCGTAGCACCACTCTCGTAGGTAGGAATCCACTCCTGGTTCAGGCGGACCACCTTCTTGACCATCTCCTCAAACAGTTCTGTTGGCACCTCTGGCATCAGGATACCACGGCATGTGCTCTGCAGGCGGGCAGCATTCTCATCCATACGGAATACGCGCACCTTGCCGTCTGGGCAACGATAAGCCTTCAAGCCCTCGAACGCCTCCTGACCATAGTGCAGGCAGGTGGCAGCCATGTGCAATTTCAAATACTCATCAGAGCAAACTTCTATTTCGCCCCATTTGCCGTCGCGATAGTAACAGCGAACATTGTAGTCAGTACGGCGATAGCCGAATGACAAATTAGACCAATCTAAGTCTTTCATAACATCCTATTTTTAAAATGTTCTACTAATATTTGTCCGCAAAAGTACAAAATATTCTACTAATCTGCAACTATTTTGCGATAAATTTAGCTAAAACGTTATATTTTTATGGGTTTATGCCATTTTAAGGCGTGATTTTGCCTATTTATGGACTATTTTTGCGAAGAGGAATCAATCTTCGCTGAGCAGTTTCTTGATTTCCTCATCGGTTTTGGTGAGTTTATCCTTGCAGAACTTCACCAGAACCTTGGCACGTTTCAATTGCTCGGAGAGCTGGTCGATGTCGAGTTCATCGTTTTCCATTCTTTCTACGATTTGCTCAAGCTCTCTTACGGCTTGCTCGTATTTCATTTCTTCTTTAGCCATAGTTTTATTTTGTTTGGAGTTAACTTTACGCTTTGTTTTTCAAGAATACAACTCCGCTAGGCGTTCCGCCGGATTTGAAATCCGGCGTTTAAAAATGTCCCAACCTATTTAGGCTCTGCGGATTTGAAATCCGCAGCAAACAAGATTGCAACAAGAGATTGGGGGATTACAAATCCCCCGGTTTTAAAAGGTCGAACATTTTTTAACGGCGGATTGCAAATCCGCCGAGACGCCTAGCGGGGTTGCCATCTTGGGTGAAATATCATTCAACTTCTGCCTTCACGCTGCCTTCGGCGAATTTCGTTTCGATAATATCCCCGGATTTCAGCTGCGAGGCAGAGCGGACGCTCTTGCCATCTTTCAGCGTGATGCTGTAGCCACGTTTCAGCAGCAAGGCGGGGTCTTGCGACTGGATGCGCTGCTGGAGGAGCTGGAGGCGATGGCTTTCGTTGAGCATCTTTCTTTCCAATACCGGCTGAATGTTCTGGGAGATGATTTCGAACTTGCGCTGGGCATTTGCAACCTTGGATTGCAGATTCGTGGTGAGACGATTCATCAGACGGTCGAGATAGGCTCCCTGACGAGTCTTTACCAGCGAGAACTGAACGGGGATGGTGTTGCTCAATCTGTCGAGCCTCATCTTCTCTACCTGCAAGCGATGCTTCACATTCTGCACGATGGCTTCCTGCGCATCCATCACACGGGCATAAACCTCGGCGAGATGGTTGATGAGGAAGGCGGCTGCGGCGGTCGGCGTCTTGACACGCTGGTAGGAAATCATATCGAGCACGCTTTCGTCTCTTTCGTGACCTATTCCCGTGATGATAGGAAGCGGGAAGTTGGCCACATTCTCGGCTAATGCCAGGGTGTCGAAACCCGACAGGTCGCTGGTAGCTCCTCCTCCACGGATGATGACCACGCAATCATACTCTTCCCATTCGGCATTGATGCTATCCAGGGCGGCGATGACGCTCTGCTCCACTCCCTCACCCTGCATCGTGGCAGGAAAGAGACGGGTGGTAAACTGCAAACCGTAGTCGTTATCGGCTAGCTGATTGCAGAAATCGCCATATCCGGCGGCAGTGGCACTCGAAATCACGGCGATGCGCTGGCAGAACATCGGGAGCACCAATTCTTTCTGCAGGTCGAAGACCCCTTCTTCCTTCAGCGTATTAATGATTTCCAGTCGCTTGCGCGCCATGTCGCCCATGGTATAGTTAGGGTCGATATCGTCCACTATCCAGGAGAAGCCGTAGTTCTCGTGAAACTGGGCATGAACCTTGAGTAGCACCTTCATGCCGGCATGAATGCGCTGTCCGGTGATGCGCTCGAAATTCGGCTTGATAAGCATCCAGCGGTTTCGCCAGCAGTTGGCATGAGCCTTGGCTACCGGCGTATTAGACCGCTCATCTTTCTGGATCAGTTCCAGATAGCAGTGCCCGCCGTAGCCCTCGCGAGCCTCGGAGAGTTCCGCTTCCACCCAATAGCTGTCGGGCAAGGACATCGAAATGATTTCGCTGACTATCGAGTTTAATTCATATAATGATAAATGCTTCATATTTTATGTTTTGCAGCCAAGTTTACTTTATCGCTTTCCCCGTCTGATAAGCTTTCCAGAAATCAGGCACACCATATCCGAATACATTATCTGGATGCTGCTGATTGTTGCCTGCCAATCTTACGAGTTTAATCATCTGCTTGGCCGTCTTGCGGGGCAATGCCTGCCAGAGGCACGCCACCATGCCGGCTATCAGCGGCGATGAGAACGAGGTTCCGTTATCGTTGATGATGCTGCCCCTGCCCGTAATCACGCAGGTAGGACTGCCATACGCCATCACATCTGGCTTGATTCTGCCATCCGCCGTAGGTCCCACGGCACTGAATGCCGCATTCGTGCCCTGCTCGTTGATGCTGCCCACCGTCAGGATATCCTTGGCATCGGCAGGAAAATTGATTTTCTTCCAGGCACCCATGCCATCATTTCCGGCAGAGTTCACGCAGATGATGCCTTTGTCTGCACACATCGATGCCGTGTGTGAAATCAGGGTGGTGTTGCCATCCTGCTCATAATAATGATGGTTCATCGAAGCATCATCAAAGCCATGATAGCCGAGCGAGGAGTTGATGATATCCACGCCACAACTGTCGGCATATTCTGCCGCACTCGCCCAGTAATCCTCCTCGGCAAGGCTCTCGGTACGCTCATCCTCGCATCTTACCAGCAGGTATTCCGCTTCCGGCGCCACACCCACATAGTAGTTGGGCGCATGAGCAGCCATGGTAGAAAGCACCATCGTGCCATGTTCCATCTCAGAAAAGATGTTCTTGGACTGCGGCACCACGAAGTCCCTGATGCCAGCCAACTTGATATCGTGCAATGCCGGAATCTTATCCGCATTCATGAATCCGCCATCGAACACGGCTATCATCATGCCCCTGCCCCGATGACCGCTCTCGTGGAGCCGGTTGCCGTTCATCGCCTTCAGCTGGGCATCGGCAGCTCCATAAAATCCGGCACTGTTGCCCCATTCGTTCAATCCCTTTCTCACCCCCGAGCGCATTCTCTGGCTCACGGAATCGGGAGCCACGAATACCTTCATCATCTTGCGGATGAAATCGAAGCCGTCAAGCTTGCGGAGTTCCTTTTCCTTGTGGATTCGCACGAGCAGGGTGTTGTTCCACTTGCTCTTGCCCACTATCTCAATGCCGGCATCAGCCACCGCCTTTTCGTAGGCAGGAGCCACGGGCAGGTCGGTGAGGTTGACAGGGAGTCCCTGTCGCTTGCGCCTTTCGATGGATCGTGCCGAGAGGAACTCCTCCGGGCGGTTCACCGAATAGGGATTATGGTCGAGGTCTTTATCCTTGAGGTAAAGACGATACATCATACATTTGCCGCCGGGGTACGACACCATGTCGATGCCAGCCACCCTATTATTGTGGGCAAACAATGTAAATGCAGTTAGTAAGAATGCATAAAGCATTAAAAGTCTTTTCATCATTATATCGGTCTTTCGATTGTAAATGTTGTCTGTTACGATATGCAAAAGTAGTGATTTTGCATGAGAATGCCAAAAGAAAAGAGAAGTTTTTATCGGGAAATGCAAGTTTTTCTTATATATATAATAAGGTATCAGATATTTTTTGTAATTTTGCAGACAAGTAGCCGCCGCAGTTGCTTTCTGAAAGCAGCAGGTCGATCGGCTATGAGCAAAAAACAGATATAAATGGAAAATAAACAAGCGACATTAGAATTAGGTACGAAGCCGGTGGGCAAACTGCTCGTTCAGTACGCCCTGCCAGCCATGATTGCGATGACCGCCGCCTCGCTCTACAACATTGTTGACCGCGTATTCATCGGTCAGGGTGTGGGAGCCATGGCCATCTCAGGTCTCGCCATCACCTTCCCCTTCATGAACCTCACCGCCGCTTTCGGAGCCGGTGTGGGCGTGGGAGCATCTACCGCCATCAGCGTGAAGTTGGGACAAAAGGATTATGCCACAGCGCAAAACATTCTGGGTAACACGATTTCTCTGAATCTCATCATCGGTATCGGACTGAGCATCATCTGCCTGCTCTTCCTCGACCCTATCCTGAGATTCTTCGGAGCCAGCGACCAGACACTCGTCTATGCCCATGAGTATATGGTCATCATCCTGCTGGGTAATGTGGTGAGCCACATGTATTTCGGCATGAACGCCCTGCTCAGGGCGGCGAGCAAGCCTAAGCAGGCAATGTACGCCACCATCTTCACGGTGGTGATGAACGTGATACTGGATGCCCTCTTCATCCTCGTGTTCAAATGGGGAATACAGGGTGCCGCCATCGCCACCATCCTTTCGCAGCTGATGGCGCTGATGTGGCAGTTCAAGCTCTTCAGCAACAAGAACGAGCTGCTCCACTTCAAGAAAGGCATCTACAAACTGAAGAGGAAGCTCGTGGATAATATCCTTGCCATCGGCATTTCGCCTTTTCTGATGAACGTGTGCGCCTGCATCATCGTCATCTTCATCAACAACCAGCTGGTGAAATTCGGAGGCGACCTCTCCGTGGGTGCCTACGGAATAGCCAACGGTATTGCGATGGTGTTCGTGATGTTCGTGTTCGGCGTAAACCAGGGAATGCAGCCTATTGCCGGATACAACTATGGTGCCCAGAAACTGGATAGACTGATGCGCGTGCTGAACCTGAGCATCATCGCCGCCACCGCCATCATGGTGACGGGCTGGCTGATAGCGATGTTCCTGCCTTACTATTGCGCAAGACTCTTTACTACGGATAAAACGCTGATAGACTTGGGCATCAAGGCCATCAGAGTGGTGATGTTCTGCTTCCCGATCATCGGGTTCCAGATGGTTATCACCAATTTCTTCCAGTGCATCGGAAAGGTGAAGATCAGCATCTTCCTCTCGCTATCGAGACAGTTGCTCATCCTCCTGCCCCTCCTGGCTTTCCTGCCGATGATCTGGAATATCGACGGCGTATGGTACAGTATGCCTATCTCCGACTTCTCTGCTGCAGTCATCGCCGCCATCGTGATGTCGTGGTACATGAACAAGTTGAAGAAACAACATAAAGAAAACATGAAAGTTAATGTTAATGAATAACGGCCGAAGTTAACAGTTAACAGTTAACAGCTAAAATTTTAGACTTATGAATAAGATAATCATAAACGTGGGTCGCCAGATAGGAAGCGGCGGCCATATCATCGCCGAGAAGCTGGCAGAGGATTTCGGTTGCAAATGCTACGACCGGGAACTGCTGAACCTGGCTGCCAAGGAGAGCGGTTTTTCGGAGAAATTCTTCGAGCAGAACGATGAGCAGAAGGGATTCTTCAAGTCTCTCTTCCATACTCATCTGCCTTTCCTGAGCGACAACAACTTCTATCATAACGACTTCTCGCAGGAAGGCCTGTACAAGTTCCAGAGCGACGCCATCAAGAAGGCTGCCGACCAGGGCAACTGCGTGTTTGTGGGCAGAACCGCCGACTATGTACTGCGTGACTACAAGAATGTGATCAACATCTTCATCACCGCCAATATCGACGACCGCATCAAGGCGGTGTGCAAGCGAAAGAACATCGACAGAGCCACCGCCCGCAAGTTCATCGAAAGCCACGAGGAGCAGCGCGCCTCCTACTACGATTACTACACTGGCAAGAAGTGGGGACACAGCGAAAGCTACGACCTCTGCATCAACAGCAGCCATCTGGGAATCGAAGAGACAGAGAAGTTTATCGCAGAATTTATCAGAAAGAAATTCGGACTTAGTGATTAATTATTAGTGATTAATTATTAGTGATTAGTGATTAATTTTAGGGACATAAAACATTAAACATCATTCATAATGAAGAAGATTATGCTTTTGGGCTCAGGCGAACTGGGCAAAGAGTTTACCATCGCCGCAAAGCGCGCAGGACAGTATGTCATCGCTTGCGACAAGTATGACAATGCACCAGCCATGCAGGTAGCCGACGAGCGGGAAGTGTTCTCGATGCTCGATGGCGACGCATTGACCGCTGTGGTTGAAAAACATCACCCAGACATCATCGTGCCTGAGATTGAAGCTATCCGCACCGAGCGACTCTTCGACTTCGAGAAGGAGGGCATTCAGATTGTGCCTTCTGCACGTGCCGTGAACTACACCATGAACCGCCGTGCCATCCGCGACCTGGCTGCCAAGGAACTGGGTCTGCGCACAGCCAAGTACTTTTATGCCAAGACTTTTGAGGAGTTCAAGAACGCAGCCGATGAAATCGGTTTCCCATGCGTGGTGAAGCCACTGATGAGTTCCAGCGGTCATGGTCAGAGCTATGTTCACAACGACGATGAGCTGATGGAGGCTTACAAGGAGGCGATGGAAGAAGGTCGCGGCGACGTGAAGGAGGTGATTATCGAGGAATTCATCGACTTTGATTCAGAGTTCACCCTGCTCACCATCACCCAGAAGGATGGTCCTACCCTCTTCTGTCCACCTATCGGTCACGTACAGAAGGGCGGCGACTACCGTGAGAGTTGGCAGCCATTCCACCTCCCAGAGGAGGCGTTGAAGAAGGCTGAGCACATTGCCGGCGAAGTGACCAAGGCATTGACCGGTGCCGGACTCTGGGGCGTAGAGTTCTTCCTGAGCAAACAGGGCGAAGTGATCTTCTCAGAGCTGAGTCCTCGTCCACACGATACGGGTATGGTAACCCTCGGTCACACCACCAACCTGAGCGAGTTTGAACTCCACTTCCGTGCCGTGATGGGCTTGCCTATCGCCGGAATCCACCTGGAGCACATCGGCTGTTCTGCCGTCATCCTTTCTCCTGAGGAAAGCACCGAGCCACTGAACTACAACATGCTCGATGCCCTGAAGGAAGACCACACCCGCATCCGCATCTTCGGCAAGCCAGAGGCTCACGTGGGCAGAAGAATGGGTGTAGTGCTCTGCTACGGCGAGAAGGGCGACGACATGAATGCCCTGCGCGACAAGGCTAAGCGCCTGGCCAAGACCGTTTTGGGCACCGACCCTTATATGAAGAAATAAGATTCATGAAAGAAATAGGAAAAATCATCCGTTTCCAGAACACGCATCAATCTGAAGGCTTCCTAACAACGAAGGCTGAGGATTTCAAGGATGTGCCGTTCGACATCAAGCGCACCTACTGGACTTACGATATTCCGGCAGGTGCGGCTCGTGGCGGTCATGCCCACAAGGAATGTCTGGAAGTGATCATCGCTGCCAGCGGTTCGTTTACGGTGAACCTGGATGATGGCACCCGGAAAGAAGCGTTCCATCTCAACCGTCCCGACGAAGGACTGCTGGTGAAAACGGGCATCTGGCGAACCCTGGAAGATTTCTCTGCCGATTCGGTATGTTTCGTCCTGGCATCTGATTTATACGATGCCGATGATTACATCTATGAATACGAGGATTTCCTGGAATATACTAAGAACGGGCAGTCATGATAACAATCAAGAGATACGATTCCACCATCGACCGTGAAAGATGGAACCAGTTTGTGGCGCTGTCCAAGCAAGCCACCTTCCTTCTCCACCGCTCGTACATGGATTATCACAGCGACCGTTTCCATGACCACTCGCTCATGATTTTCCGCAACGACAAACTCTATGCCCTGCTCCCTGCCAATGAGAACGGAGACACGTTCTATTCTCACCAGGGACTTACCTATGCCGGACTGATTACCAACGAGAAGGCGTCGGCAGAAGATGTCTGTCTGGTTTTCGTTGCCATCAACGAATATCTGAAGCAGGCAGGTTTCCGCAAATGCATCTACAAGCCTATCCCCTGGATTTACCAGCAGCAGCCAGCCGAAGAAGATCTCTATGCCCTTTTCAAGGAATGCCATGCGCAAATCTGCGTCAGGAACATTTCGGCAGTCATCGACCTAAAGCATCCGCTGAAATGGTATAATATCAGGAAATCAGGTGCCAAAAAGGCTTTAGCGAAAGGCATCGTCATCGAGGAAAGCGAGGATTACGATTCGTTTTGGAATATCCTGAGCGAGAATCTGATGAGCACCTATCATGCCCATCCCGTTCATACGCTGCAAGAAATCAAACAGCTTCAGGCTTCTCTGCCTGACAACATCAAACTGTATGTTGCCCGGGATGAATCAGGAAAAATGCTCGGCGGAACCGTTCTGTATATCAGCCCAAAAGTAGTGCATACGCAGTATATCTCTGCCTCGGAAGAGGGAAAGCAGCAGCATGCGCTTGATGCCCTGTTCCAATATCTCATCCAGACGAGATACAAGGATTTCGATTATTTCGATTTCGGTACATCGAATGAAGAAGGGGGAAAGGTACTCAACACCAGCCTCATCTACCAGAAAGAAGGTTTTGGAGGAAGAGGAGTGGCTTATGATACTTATGAATGGAGCTTTTGATAGTTTATAGTTAAAAGTTAATAGTTAAAAGCTTATAGTTTATAGTTAAAAGTTAATAGTTTATAGCACTCTTGCAAACGGCTAAGCCCTATAAACTATTAACTATTAACTGTTAACTAAATCAAAACAACGGTTACGCCTCTGGCTGCCTGCGCACCCATTACCAATGCCTGCTCTATATCGGCAGTCTTGGAAGGACCGGAGATGAAGGTACCAAACTGATATTTCGGATCCATCTCGATTCTGGCGTATGCCTCGTGCATATTGTTCACCACCTTATCTTTCTCCAGGACGATGACGAGATACTCGGAGATGAAAAGCACGGCTTTCTCCTTCATGGTCTGAGGAATCCAGATGCAGCCATTCTCGGCTACACCCACCTCGCCACGAACGATAGCCACCTCGGTACCATTCAAATCGTTAGCCTCAGCCACGGTATCAGGATTGCGGAGCTCTACCTCCTCAGGATTACAGCCCTTTGGTGCATTCAACTTCAAACTCTGCAAATCAATCTCCGGCAGATGAGAGGCAAAAACCTTTGCCTCAGGATAAGCCAGACGAGCTAAGTCGTTCAGATCGGAACCCTCAGGAGCATCGGCAATCACCTTGGCGCCTACAGCCTCTGAAGTCTCGATAAACTTCTGCAAAGTGTTCTCATACTGGATGCCCTCCACCTCACCGGCTGGCATTTTGAAATCAATGTGCGTAGCTTGACGCAACTTATTCAAAAATTCTTCTTTGTCCATTCTTGTCTTTATGTTTAAGTTTAAGATCCGAATCACTTCACCTTTCCTTCTTTCCAAAGCTGATGGAAAGTCTTCTTGGCAAACTCAGGCATGGCGTGACCGATGCCCCAGGCATTCCAATTGCTGAAGTGCGTGCAGCACTCAGGAACCAGGTTGACAAGCGGAGCAAACTTCAGGGCGGTGGTGTAGAGCGCAGGACGATCGAAGAGATACTTCATACCATTCGACATCGCTCTCTTCACAGGATTTGCCTTGCCCAGTTTCTCCAGACTCTGGCGCCAAACGTAAATCTGAGAACCAGGACCCACCTTGGAAGGACATACATTATCGCATGACAGGCACAGGGTGCAAGCCGATACGTTATCGCTGTACTTCTGAGGATTCTTCAGCATTCCCAGGTTCACACCGATAGGACCCGGAATGAAATAGGTGTAGCTGTAACCGCCTGAACGGCGATAAACCGGACAGGTGTTCATGCAGGCACCGCAGCGCATGCACTTCAAAGTCTGCCAGTGGTCCTTATCGGCAAGAATATCGCTTCTGCCATTATCCACCAAAACCACATGCATCTCGGCACCCGGACGAGCCTGGCGGAAATGAGAAGTGAAGGCGGTGGTAGGCTGACCGGTTCCGCAGCGGCAAAGCAGACGCTGGAACACAGCCAATGACTTATAATCAGGCACCAGTTTCTCGATACCCATCGCCACGATGTGGAGCTTAGGCATGGAGGTGGTCATATCGGCATTACCCTCGTTGGTGCAAACCACGCAATCGCCCGTGGCAGCCACACCAAAGTTGCAGCCGGTCATACCTGCTCCTGCTTCCATAAACTGGTCGCGCAGATGATGGCGGGCGCAGCGGGTCAGATAAGTAGGGTCGTAGTTTCCGATTTCCTTAGAAATACCCTTCTCCTCGAACATCTTTCCCACCTCCTCACGCTTCAGGTGGATGGCAGGCATCACGATGTGGCTTGGCTTCTGACCCAAGAGCTGGATGATGCGCTCACCCAGGTCGGTCTCCACCACGTCAATGCCGTGCTTCTCCAGGTAAGGATTCATCTCGCACTCCTCGGTGAGCATCGACTTCGACTTCACCATCTTCTTCACGTTATGATCTTTCAGAATGCCGAGCACAATCTCGTTAAACTCCTGAGCATCCTTTGCCCAGTGCACCTTTACCCCACGGCTCTCCAGGTTCTTGGAAAACATATCGAGGTAATCGGCAAGATGCGAGATGGTGTGCATCTTGATTTCAGAGGCATGCTCACGGAGGTCTTCCCACTCAGGAAGCTCCTGCGCCATCTTATCTCTCTTCTGACGAACAGACCAGAAGGTAGCATCGTGCCAGGTGGTCTTCTCTACATTCTGCGTAAACTTCGCAGCTCTCTTGGAATGTTCTGTACTCATAGTCCTGCAGCTAAAATTTGAACAACATGGATAAACTTAATCGGCATCTTCTCCTTCTTGGCGATTCCCGCCATGTGCATCAGGCAGGAAGAATCCGGACCCGTAACATATTCGGCACCCGTAGCCATGTGGCGCTTGATCTTATCCTCGCCCATACGGGTAGAAACGGCAGGCTCCTCGATAGAGAACATACCGCCGAATCCGCAGCACTCATCCTTGCGCTCCGGCTCGTGGACGGTAATGCCTTCCACCATATTCAACAGGTCGATGATTTTATTGAACGGCTTGATATGGCGCTCGGATGGCGATGACAGGCCCAGTTCTCTCACACCATGGCAACTGTTGTGCACACTCACCACGTGCGGGAATTTGCCAGGCACATGATCCACCTTGAGCACATCGTGGAGGAACTCCACAACGTCCATAATCTTTTTAGAGGAAACACACTCGTGCTTACCCTCAAGAATCTTAGGGTAATACACCTTCACGTAAGCGGCACATGAGGCTGAAGGAGCTACGATGTAATCGTAATCCTTGAACAGCTCATCAAATGTCTCTATGACCTTCTCCGACTTATCCTGAAAACCTGCGTTAGCCATCGGCTGACCGCAGCAAGTCTGCTTTTCGGGATAGCCGACTTCCAGTCCATAATGCTTGAGCAACTTGTATGTAGCCACACCCGCTTCAGGGTATAAGGCATCCACATAGCAAGGGACGAATAATCCGACTTTCATTGTCATCACTTTATCTTGTTAGCTATTGTTTAATCTTATATTTCAATCTTATGTTTAATCTAATTCTACATTGACCATAAGCCGCTGCAAAAGTAATAAAAAAAACGGAAAATGCGAATCTTTTCTCTCAGAAATATGAATAATTGATGTTATTTAACTGTAAAGATTTGCAGGAAATTTGGAGAAACGAAATAAATAGCGTATCTTTGCATACAGAAATAGAAAATAAACTTATAGTTAAATAACATGATGAAGAAACAACTTAAAAAAGTACTTGTTCTGGGTTCCGGTGCTTTGAAAATCGGCCAGGCAGGTGAGTTTGACTATTCCGGTTCGCAGGCTCTCAAGGCGCTGCGCGAGGAGGGTATTAGTTCCGTCCTCATCAATCCTAATGTTGCTACAATTCAGACGAGTGAAGGTATTGCTGACAAGGTTTACTTCTTGCCGGTGACACCTTTTTTTGTAACTGAAATTATCAAGAAGGAGCGCCCAGACGGCATTATGCTGGCTTGGGGTGGTCAGACTGGTTTGAACGTGGGTACAGAGCTTTACCTCAGCGGCGTGCTCAAGGAGTATGGTGTTGATGTATTGGGTACCTCGGTAGAGGCGATTATGAACACTGAAGACCGCGACCTCTTCGTGAAGGAGCTCAACAAGGTTGACCTCAAGGTTCCAGTAAGCCACGCTTGCGAGAACATGGAGGAGGCTGTGGCTGCAGCCCGCAACATCGGCTACCCTATCATGATCCGTTCTGCCTATGCACTGGGTGGTCTCGGTTCCGGTGTCTGCAAGACCGAAGAGGAGTTCAAGGAGATTGCCGAATCTGCCTTCACTTTTGCACCTCAGGTGCTCGTTGAGGAGAGCCTGAAGGGATGGAAGGAGATTGAGTTCGAGTGCATCCGTGATGCCAACGACCGCTGCTTCACCGTTGCCTCTATGGAAAACTTCGACCCACTGGGTATCCACACCGGTGAGTCTATCGTGGTGGCTCCTACCTGTTCTCTCACCGACGAGCAGGTGAAGATGTTGCAGGACATCGCCGTGAAGTGTGTGCGTCACCTCAACATCGTGGGTGAGTGCAACATCCAGTATGCTTTCAATGCTGAGACCAACGACTACCGTATCATCGAGATCAACGCTCGCTTGAGCCGTTCTTCTGCCCTCGCATCTAAGGCTACTGGTTATCCTTTAGCTTTCGTTGCAGCCAAGATTGCCCTCGGTTATACACTCGACCAGATTGGCGAGATGGGTACTCCTAACTCAGCTTATGTAGCTCCATCACTCGACTATATGATCTGCAAGATTCCTCGTTGGGACCTTACCAAGTTTGCCGGCGTAAGCCGCAAGATTGGTTCTTCCATGAAGTCTGTAGGCGAAATCATGTCTATCGGCCGCTCATTCGAGGAGATGCTCCAGAAGGGTCTCCGTATGATTGGTCAGGGAATGCATGGTTTCGTTGGCAACGACCACACCAAGTTCGACAACCTGGATGAGGAGCTTTCTAATCCTACCGACCTCCGTATCTTCGCCATCGCCCAGGCTCTGGAGGAAGGTTACACCATCGAGCGCATCGAGGAGTTGACCAAGATTGACCCTTGGTTCATCGAGCGCATGAAGAATATCGTAGATTACAAGCACAAGCTTTCTGAATATAATACGCTGGAGGAGATTCCAGCCGAGGTATTGCGCGAGGCTAAGGTATTGGGCTTCTCTGACTTCCAGATTGGCCGCTTCGTATTGAAGACTCAGAACACCAACATGGAGAAGGAGGTGCTCGCAGTTCGTGCCCAGCGTAAGAAGCTGAACATTCTGCCAGCCGTAAAGCGCATCCCTACTGTGGCTAGCGAACATCCTGACCTCACCAACTATCTCTACATGACTTACGCAGTAGAGGGTTACGACATCAACTACTACAAGAACGAGAAGTCTGTCATCGTTCTCGGTTCAGGTGCTTACCGCATCGGTTCTTCTGTAGAGTTTGACTGGTGTTCAGTAAACGCCATCAACACAGCCCGCAAGTTGGGTTACAAGTCAATCATGATCAACTACAACCCGGAGACCGTATCTACCGACTACGATATGTGCGACCGTCTCTACTTCGATGAGCTTTCATTCGAGCGTGTACTCGATGTCATCGACCTGGAGTCACCACGTGGTGTGATTGTTTCTGTGGGTGGTCAGATTCCAAACAACCTGGCTATGAAGCTCCATCGCCAGTCTGTGCCAATTCTGGGTACATCTCCAGTGAACATCGACCGTGCTGAAAACCGTGGTAAGTTCTCTGCCATGCTCGACAAGTTGGGCATCGACCAGCCTAAGTGGAGCGCCCTCACATCAATGGAGGATGTTCAGAAGTTCATCGACGAGGTAGGCTATCCTGTGCTCGTTCGTCCATCTTACGTTCTTTCCGGTGCAGCCATGAACGTTTGCCACGACGATGATGAGTTGCGTCGCTTCCTAGAGGCAGCATCTGAGGTTTCCAAGGAGTACCCTGTGGTTATCTCTCAGTTTATGACAGAGACCAACGAGATTGAGTTCGACGGTGTTGCCCAGAACGGTGAGATTGTAGAGTATGGTATTTCAGAGCACGTAGAGTATGCGGGAGTTCACTCTGGTGACGCTACCATGACCTTCCCTGCTCAGCAGATTTCCTTCGCTACAGCCCGTCAGATCAAGAAGATTTCACGTGCCATTGCCAAGGAGCTCAACATCTCGGGTCCTTTCAATATCCAATACTTGGCTAAGGGTCGTGATGTAAAGGTAATCGAGTGTAACCTCCGTGCATCCCGTTCATTCCCATTCGTGAGCAAGGTATTGAAACGCAACTTCATCGAGACGGCTACCCGCATCATGCTCGATGCTCCATATCAGAAGCCAGACAAGTCTGCCTTCGATATCGACCGCATGGGTGTGAAGGCTTCCCAGTTCTCATTCGCCCGTTTGCAGAACGCCGACCCGGTTTTGGGTGTGGATATGAGTTCTACCGGTGAGGTAGGCTGTATGGGTGATACTTTCGAGGAGGCATTGCTCAACTCATTGATTGCCACCGGCTACAAGATTCCTTCAAAAGACAAGGGCATCATGCTTTCAAGTGGTGGTGCCAAGGAGAAGGCTTCCCTGCTCGATGCTGCACAGGCGCTGGTGAAGAACGGTTACACCATCTACGCTACAGCCGGTACAGCGAAGTTCCTCAACGAGAACAACGTGAAGGCTACAGCCGTAGGATGGCCTGATGAGGAGCACAAGGATCTCCCTAACGTGATGCAGATGATTGCCGATCACAAGTTCGACCTCATCGTCAACATCCCTAAGAATCACACCAAGCGTGAGTTGACCAATGGTTACAGAATCCGTCGTGGCGCCATCGACCACAACATTCCTCTGATCACCAATGCCCGTCTGGCTTCCGCCTTCATCGAGGCATTCTGCACATTGAGCCAGGATCAGCTTCAGATTAAGAGCTGGCAGGAGTACGAGTAATTTCCCACAGATTTCACAGATTTTCACAGATTTATATGAATACGCCCTGTAAGGCAAGGCACAAGTTCTAGATTGTGCTCAAGCCTTACAGGGCTTTTTTATTCCCCGCCATGAGAAAAAGAAGGCGAAATGATGGCTATCTCATTATTTTATTGTACCTTTGCAAACAGAAATAAAAATAAAGAATGATAGTTTGTATAGCAGAGAAACCTAGCGTGGCTAAAGACATCGCCCGAATCATCGGGGCTACGTCGGCACGCGACGGTTATATGGAAGGTAATGGATACCAAGTAACATGGACCTTCGGCCACCTTTGTGAGCTGAAGGAACCGGATGATTATACTCCAATGTGGAAACATTGGAGCCTTGCGGCGTTGCCGATGATTCCACAGCGATTCGGCATCAAGCTCATCAACGATGAAGGCATCAAAAAGCAGTTTGCCACCATCGAAAAACTGATGCAGGCTGCCGACAGCATCATCAACTGCGGTGACGCCGGACAGGAAGGTGAACTTATCCAGAGATGGGTGATGCAGAAGGCACAGGCAAAATGCCCCGTCAAGAGATTGTGGATTTCATCCATGACCGATGAGGCCATCAAGCAGGGATTCCAGGAACTGAAAGACCAGGGGGAATATCAGTCGCTCTATCTTGCCGGACTTTCCCGTGCCATCGGCGACTGGATTCTCGGCATGAACGCCACCCGACTTTATACATTGAAATATGGTCAGAACAAACAGGTGCTCAGCATCGGTAGAGTGCAGACCCCTACCCTTGCCCTCATCGTGAACCGCCAGAAGGAAATCGACAACTTCGTTTCCGAACCTTACTGGGTACTCGCCACCATCTATCGCGACACCCAGTTTACGGCTACCAGCGGCAAGTTTACCAGCAAGGAGGAAGGCGAGAAAGCTTTCAGCACCATCGCCGGCAAACCCTTCACCGTTACCGATGTAAGCAAGAAGAAGGGAAACGAGGCACCCCCTCATCTCTACGACCTCACCTCGCTGCAGGTGGATTGCAACAAGAAGTTTGCCTACTCTGCCGATATTACGCTGAAGCTCATCCAGAGTCTCTACGAGAAGAAATATACCACTTATCCTCGTGTAGATACCCAGTTTCTCACAGACGATATCTATCCGAAATGCCCGCAGATTCTGAATGGTGTAAGCCAGGCAAAGATAGCGAGTCAGCAGAAATATCTGCCGCTCATCCAGCAGCTCGCAGCCACCGGCAAGAAGTTGCCTAAGAGCAAGAAGGTATTCGATAACAGCAAGGTGACCGACCACCACGCCATCATCCCTACCGGAGTTCCGCCAACCGGACTCACCGATATGGAGGCAAACGTGTATGATCTCATCGCCAAACGCTTCATCAGCGTGTTCTATCCGGATTGTAAATTCTCTACCACCACCGTATTGGGCGAGGTAATCAACGAAGACGGACCAAAACCAGAGAAGATAGAGTTCAAGGTGAGCGGTAAGGAAATTCTGGAACCAGGCTGGCGAGTAGTCTATGCCAAGGATGCGAAGAATGCCGATGACGACGATACTGATAATGCCAACGGAAACGATGGCGGAAATGCAGGCGATGGAAACGGAAACGGTGCCAAGAAGGAAGTGGTAGAAGAAAGAACACTCCCCTCTTTCGTGAAAGGCGAATCGGGCGACCATCAGCCTACCCTGACGGAGAAATGGACCACGCCGCCTAAGTATTACACCGAGGCAACCCTGCTCCGTGCGATGGAGACAGCAGGTAAATTCGTGGAAGACGAGGAACTTCGTGCAGCCTTGAAGGAGAACGGCATAGGCCGTCCATCATCCCGTGCCGGCATCATCGAAACCCTCTTCAAGCGCCACTACATCCGCCGCCAGCGCAAGAATCTGATGGCAACAGCTACAGGCATCGAACTCATCGACACCATCCATGAGGAACTCCTGAAGAGCTGTGAGCTGACGGGTATCTGGGAGAAGAAGCTCCGAGACATCGAGCACAAGACCTACGATCCAGCCGAATTCATCAACGGCCTGAAAGAACAGATTAACCAGATTGTCATCGATGTACTATCGGATAACAGCAGCCGAAGAGTCACCATCATGACGGAGGAAGACCTGAAGAAAAAGCCGGAAAAGAAGAAAACGGCGACAAAGAAACCAGAAGCGAAGAAGGCACCAGCCAAGAAAAAGGCTGAAGCCGACCCAATGGTAGGCAAACCATGTCCGCTCTGCGGCAAGGGCGTCATCATCAAGGGCAAGACCGCCTACGGTTGCAGCAACTGGAAATCCGGCTGCCAATACCGCCAGCCATTCTCGCAGATGTAATTTTCCGGAAATATATCCAGACAATAAAGCCCTAATTATAATAATTACGAATCCCGTTCGTTATTATCATAATTAGGGTTTTCTATTTCTAAATGATATGAAGCAAATAAGATTTTATCAAATCATAACAGCCGTCTGTTGCCTCCTCCTGATCAGTTGCGGCATCGACAAGAACCTGAAGAAGGGAGAAAAGTTCCTGGCTTTAGGCGAATACTACGATGCTGCCGACCAGTTTAAGCAGGCTTACACCAAGACACCTTCCAAGGAACGTGCCAGCCGTGGCAAGATAGCCCTGAAGATGGCGCGCTGCTACGACAAGATCAACTCCACCCCCAAGGCGATTGCCGCCTATCGCAACGCCGTGCGCTATAACCAGGCTTCCATCGACGACCGCCTGGCTTACGCCCGTCTGCTCCTGAAAAACGGCGAATACAAGCAGGCGGAAAAGGAATTCAGAATCCTCGTCGATTCGCTTCCCGGCAATGTGCTTGCCCGAAACGGCTTGAAATCGGCACAGCTCGCCCCTACCTGGAAGAAAGAAGGAAGCCGATATAAGGTGAAGAAGATGGATGTGTTCAACTCCCGGAGAGACGATTATTCGCCGATGCTTCTGGGCGATGAAGCCGACCAGCTCTATTTCTCCTCTACCCGCAACGAGGCGCAGGGCGATGAACTCAGCGGAATCACCGGCACCAAGGCAGGCGACATCTTCCTTTCTGAAAAGGATGACAAGGGAAAATGGAGCAAACCAGAAGCCATCGCCTCGGGTCTCAACACCGCCTACGATGAGGGAGCCTGCTGTTTCACGCCTGATGGCAGGGAGATGTATCTCACGCAATGCGTCACCGATGCCTCTGCTCCCCGATACGCCCAAATCGTCACCTCCAGCCGCTCGGATGCGGCATGGGGAAAGCCGAATCCGCTGGAACTCACCAAGGATACCCTGAGCACCTACGCCCACCCGGCTGTCAGTCCGGATGGCGAATGGCTCTATTTTGTATCAGATATGCCGGGCGGCGTGGGCGGATACGACATCTGGCGTGTGCGCATCACCGCAGCCGGACTGGGTGGTGTGGAAAACCTCGGCGAACCCATCAATACCCCGGGCGACGAGATGTTCCCTACCTTCCGTCCTAACGGCGACCTCTATTTCAGCAGCAATGGTCATGTGGGCATGGGTGGTCTCGATATCTACATCGCCAAGGTGGATAAGAAAACCAGGCAATACAAGGTAACCCATCCGGGTTATCCGTTGAATTCCGAAGCCGATGATTTCGGAATGACCTTCGAAGGTCCGCACAACCGCGGTTTCTTCTCATCTAATAGAAAGGATGGACGCGGCTACGACCACATCTATTCCTTCGAGAATCCGGAGATTGTCACCACCATAAAGGGTTGGGTCTATGAGATGGATGGCTACGAATTGCCAGCCGCCCAGGTTACGGTGGTAGGAAACGACGGAACCTACAAGAAGTTGCCGGTTAAGAGCGACGGTTCCTTCACCATGCCTATCAACACCAAGGTTGATTATCTGGTGATGGCATCCTGCAAGGGATTCCTCAACCACAAGGAGGAGCTGCGGGTGGATTCGGCGAAGGAGAGCAAGGAGTATGTGCTCCAGTTCCCGTTGGCTTCCATCACCGCTCCAGTGCTCATCGACAACATCTTCTACGATTTCGACAAGGCTACGCTGACACCAGCCAGCACCAAGTCGCTCGACGAACTGGTGGGACTGCTCAAGGAGAATCCTAACGTTACCATCGAGTTGAGTGCGCATTGCGACTACAAGGGTAATGCCGAATACAACAAGCGATTGTCTCAGCGCCGAGCACAGTCGGTGGTGAACTATCTGATAGCCCACGGCATTGAGAAGGAGCGTCTTACCCCTGTGGGCTATGGCAAGGAGCGCCCAAAGAAGGTTCGCAAGAAACTCACCGAGAAATATCCTTGGCTCAAGGAGGGCGATGAGCTTACCCAGGAGTTTATCCTGAAGCAGAGCAAGGAGCATCAGGAAATTTGCAACCAGATCAACCGTCGCACCGAGTTCATTGTTCTTCGCACCACCTACAATATGTTTGATGAGAAGGGCAATCTGAAGAATCCTCCAAAGCCGAAGCCAAAGCAGGAGGAGGAATCCGATGAGAACGGCTTCGATTTCGAATTTGATTTGGAATAAAAAGAACAGGAGTGTGGCATAAGCTTCTTAGGATATAGATAAGGCACGGATTACACGGATTTATGGCGCTAATATGAAGTAAAACGATTAGCATCTCTCATAAAAATCCGTGTAATCCGTGCCTAAAACGTCATTCCCAAATCAGTCACGCATGCGATTCCTATAGCTATCAATAGTTTACCCGTTTTTTACCAGTAAATCGTGATGGGTGATAGATGAGCTGCAAAAAAAATCTGCGTCATCTGCAACATCTGCGAAATCCCAGCCCGCATAGGGCAAAAATCTGCGGAATTCTGTGAAATCTGTGGGACTAATAAACAGCAAAGAAGAAAATCTGCGTCATCTGCGAAATCTGCGTGACCAAACTCCAGCCCAAATAGGGCTTCAAGAAAAGAAAATTCCGAAAGGATACATACCACTAAGGGTTTATCTCATGATAGGGATCAAAGAAAAGAATATGTATCATTCCGTTTCTTCCAACCATGAAATACACTCGCGGATTTCTTATATGCTTAGCTCTATCCGCATGATTTTTATTTTCAGGGTCAAGAGCAAAATGAAAAATCAAAGGATTGGCTTTAGCTATCTTCGGGTCTATGGAATCAAAGATACGCTTGATATTGCCAGAAACATTTGTACGATGAAAATGCAGTTTGTAATCAGCATCCTCACGAATATCATTCAATGTCTGCTCAGAGAACTCACGCATCCTTTCAAAATACAAGTTTGCCTCCTTTCCCTCAAATTCTTGGTCAAAGCCATATCCTGTATCTCCCAAGTCTATTTCATTGTATTGTACAGAAATGCATTGGTCTTGCGAGTCAACCAAATCTTGATAAGACAAGTTTTCCGTCAATTTTGCAGGATAATCAATATCCCTTGTGTCTTCAAAATTCAAGTCTAACATCATTTCGCTCTATTTCTGTCGTATCTTTCCTTATAGTAATCATGCATCGTATCGAGAGAAATCTCACGGTCAGAATAATCGTAAGGTTTCAACCCTTCACGCATTTCGCTCCAAGGCTTTTCGCTATGAGTCAACAATATCAACTGGTTCTGAGTGCGAGAACCGTAAAGCATAATTACCCTTTCCGTCAAGGCAATCTCCTCGTCAGACAATTTCATTTTGTCTGCCAATTCTTTCTCCTTGTCATGAGGGTCCTCGCCTTCACTCAGGAAGTTCTCCATCTTTAGATGGTCGCACATACCAGGAACCATATTCTTATAAATATAATATATTTCTGGATAGACAGGACCATTCACCCAAGCTTGTGGCGCACAAGAGAATAACTGGTTGTCACGACCAAATCCGACCATGTGCCAAGCCTGCTCATAATATAGTATTTTCTGCAACTTCAAAGGGCTGACAGTCAACCCTTTCATCAGCATTGTTATGCCAACGTAAGCTGCATAATCCTTTATATCAACATTATTCATAATCTTCTCCTTTTAAACGTTTAACTGAATTAGTTTGCAAAAATACATTTTTCCCCTCACTCCGCCAAACTTCTTGCATTATTTTAACGTTAAAGGTCTTTATTTCAGACCATTCTTGTCATTATCCTCAAACTACCCAGCATTATGGCAGTTCTAGACATACCAGAAGAAATGCCATGTCCTGAAGATTGGCTCACATTCAACTATTAATCTTTATTAAATTATTAACACTATCACACCATTTTACGCCATAATGATGTATATTTGCAGTCAGAATGATTATTAATTAAACATTTTGGCTTATGGCACAGACAGCAATGACAGTCCGTATGGACAACCAGCAGAAAGCACAGTTTGATAAACTCTGCGAACAGTTCGGTATGAGTGCGAATACCGCCATCAACATCTTTGTTAAGGCAGTAATTCGCAGTAAGAGCATTCCTTTCTCCATCCAGGCTAAGGAAGAAGAAGACGAGGTGACCGCAAAAGCAAAGGCAGCGTTCCAGTATATGTGTGACACAGCAAGAGAGCACAATATTGAGATGTCGCTCGATGAAATCAATGAAGAAATCAGAGAAGTCAGACGATTAAGAAAAGAGCGCAATGGTATATGCAGTCATTGATACAAACATCAGCGTATCCTCGTTTATAACTAAGAACCCTTCGTCAGCAACAAGAAGGGTCATTAACAGTATGCTCTGTGGTAAAATTAAACTAATGAAACTTCATTGTACCCCACCAATTATTCATCTTTACCCCCAATTACATTCTTGATGATCTCATCCACAACATAATCGAAGTATCTAGTTACAGCCATTTTGATATTGCTTTAATTGTTCTTGGCGACTTTTTATGCTTATACTGTCGATAATCAACATTCGACAGATTTGGATGTTCCGTTTCATCCCAACATGGGAATTGTGATAACTCAGCAGAAAGTTCTGCATCCGTTTTAGTACGATACTTACTACGATATTCTTTTGCTGGTTTACCATTAAGAATAACTAAGCAGGTATATAATTTATCAACATCCCTAGAAGAATATATTGCATCCATAAGCACTGCTGTCCCGTTTAGAAATCGTCGGGGCTGAAAAGGCTAGGATATAGCCAAT
>USJX01000040.1 GCA_900555035.1 uncultured Prevotella sp. | reverse complement strand
CTGGCATCAAGGAGGGACAGAGCGTGAAGCGTACTCACCGTATCGCTTCTATCCGCGTGAACGACAACTTCTTAGGTCGTGTCGTTAACCCTCTGGGTCAGGCTATCGACGGTCTGGGTGATATCGATCTCACCGGCGCTTTCGAGATGCCGCTGGATCGTAAGGCACCTGGTGTGATCTATCGTCAGCCAGTGAAGGAGCCTCTGCAGACAGGTTTGAAGGCTGTGGATTCCATGATTCCTATCGGTCGTGGACAGCGTGAGTTGATCATCGGCGACCGTCAGACCGGTAAGACTGCCATCGCAGTGGATACCATCATCAACCAGAAGAGTTTCTATGAGGCAGGCAAGCCTGTATATTGTATCTATGTAGCCATCGGCCAGAAAGCATCTACCGTTGCTGCATTGGTACAGAACCTGAAGGAGCACGGCGCCCTGCCATATACCATCATCGTAAGTGCTACCGCTGCCGATCCTGCAGCCATGCAGTATTACGCACCATTCGCCGGTGCAGCCATCGGTGAGTACTTCCGCGACCGCGGTTACTCAGCCCTTGTAGTATATGATGACTTGAGTAAGCAGGCTGTGGCTTACCGTGAGGTATCACTGATCCTCCGCCGTCCATCAGGACGTGAGGCTTATCCTGGTGATGTGTTCTATCTCCACTCTCGTCTGTTGGAGCGTGCCGCTCGTATCAACGATCAGCAGGAGGTAGCCGAGCAGATGAACGACCTTCCTGAGTGCCTGAAGGGCAAGGTGAAGGGTGGTGGCTCTTTGACAGCCCTCCCAATCATCGAGACCCAGGCAGGTGACGTTTCTGCCTACATCCCAACCAATGTGATTTCCATCACCGACGGTCAGATCTTCCTGGAGACCGACCTCTTCAACCAGGGCTTCCGCCCAGCTATCAACGTAGGTATCTCTGTATCTCGTGTAGGTGGTTCTGCCCAGATTAAGAGTATGAAGAAGGTGGCTGGTACCCTGAAGATTGATATGGCTCAGTATCGTGAGCTGGAGGCTTTCTCTAAGTTCTCTAGCGATATGGATGCCGTAACAGCGATGACACTGGACCGTGGTAGAAAGAACGACCAGTTGCTGGTTCAGCCTCAGTATCGCCCTATGCCAGTGGGCGAGCAGGTGGCTATCCTCTATTGTGGTGTGCACGGACTGATGCACGACGTGCCAATGGACAAGGTTCGCGATTGCCAGGATCAGTTCCTCGACGCTATGCGCAGCCAGCACGCCGACGTAATCGAGACTTTGGCTGATGGTAAGCTCACCGACGATTGCATCGCGGTGATCAAGGATACCATGGCTAATGTAGCAGGACAATATAAAGCGTAATAGCCTATGCCGTCGTTAAAAGAGATTAAGACTCGCATCGCCAGCGTGAACAGTACCCGTAAGATTACGAGTGCGATGAAGATGGTGGCATCCAGCAAGTTGCATCATGCTCAGGTAGCTATCCAGAATATGCTGCCTTATGAGAATATGCTGGAGCATATCCTGAAGAGCTTCCTGGTGAGTACTCCGAATGTGGACCATGAGTTGCAGGTGGAGCACAAGGAAATCAAGCGTGTGGCTCTCATCGTATATAGCTCTAACAGCAGCTTGTGCGGTGGTTTCAACTCCAACGTCATCAAGATGATGATTCAGGCGGTGGACGAGTATAAGGCTCATGGCATTGACGACATCACGGTATATCCTATCGGCAGAAAGGTGGCTGAGAAGGCACAGAAGCTGGGTTTGAAGATTGGCGGTAACTTCATGGATATTGCCGATCATCCTAATTCAAGCGCTTGTGCCGACATCGCCCGCAAGCTTGCCAAGCAGTATGCAGCTGGCGAACTGGACAAGGTGGAGATGATCTATCACCACTTCAAGAGTGCCGGTTCGCAGATTCTGACCCAGAAGACTTTCCTGCCTATCGACCTCAGTACCGAGGCGATAGGAGAGGACAACGACCGTGACCTCACATCGAATGTGGCTACGGCGAAGGCTCAGGAGTATCTGCGCAAGAAGCAGGCTAGTGAGGATGAAAGACAGCGTGCAGAGGCGCATCCTCTGAACGATGACTTCATCGTGGAGCCTGATCTGGAGACTGTTTTGGGTGTATTGATTCCTAAGCAGCTTCATCTGATGGTTTACACTGCTTTGTTGGATAGTCAGGCGAGTGAGCATGCTGCCCGTATGGTTGCCATGCAGACTGCTACGGATAATGCCGATGAACTCTTGCGTGAACTGAATCTTCAGTATAACAAGAGTCGTCAACAGGCCATTACGAATGAATTGCTCGATATTGTGGGAGGTAGCGTGAATAACTAAGCTTCCCCGTTTCATCATAAAAAAAGAGGTAATCTGGTTTTCTCCGGATTACCTCTTTTTTTATTGTCTTATTTTTTATTTGCCTGTATATTTCTTGATGGCTTTGATAAAAGTATCGCCATATTTCTTGATTTTGAATTCTCCGATACCACTGATGAGCCCGAATGCCTGGAGGGTGGTTGGCTTCATCCTGGTTAATTCGTGCAGACTCTTATCTGATAGCACGATATATGGAGGATAGCCCTGCTCATCGGCGAGATTCTTTCGGATTTTACGCAGATATTCAAAGAGTTTCTTATCTTCTACATTTGATATTTCATCCTCGAAAATCACACGCTCGGCATGAACTACAGGGATGTTATGATCTCCGAAAGGAAGATTGCCTCCGCCATATCCGGATGAACTGCCTCCGCCATATCCCAGATTACTTCCTGAATTTCTTCCTCTTGAACTTCTTCCTCTCTGCGTCCGGTTCAGCATGTCGTCATTCTCAACTATCACCAGCGAAACCTGATGTTCTCCCTTGAGAACCTTCCAGCCTAATGGTGTGACTTTCATCTGGTTATGCATGTTGTACGCCACTTCGAAGAAACCCATCTGCAGCATCTGGAGCATGTATGCCTGCCAGTCGCGAACACTCACGTCTCTGCCCACACCAAAGGTTTTCAGTTCGTTGTAGTGGTTGCGCACCACGGCAGGAGTCTGCATGCCTCTCAATATCTCGATGCAGGTACCAATAGCCACTCTTTCGCCTGCACGTACCACGGCACTCAGGGCTTTCTGCGTGAGCACGGTGCCATCGAAGGTGCGTGGCGGATTCTTGCACACATCGCAATGGCCGCAATCCTTTGCCGATGTCTCGCCGAAATAATTCAGGAGGATTCTTCTTCGGCACACTCGTGATTCGGCGTATTCCTCCATTCTCTGCAGTTTTTCGAGATTCACGGAACGCTGTCCGCTTTCTTCGCAGAACGAGCGGAGGGTGATGATGTCGGCTATCGAATAGAAAAGCACGGTGTCGGCTGGTGCGCCATCTCTTCCGGCTCTTCCTATTTCCTGATAGAAACTCTCTATGCTCTTCGGCATGTTATAGTGAATCACCCAGCGCACGTTGCCCTTGTCGATGCCCATTCCGAAGGCGATGGTAGCGCAGACCACCTCTATCTGGTCCATCTTGAAACGCTCCTGCACCGAGGCTCGCTGCTGGGCAGAGAGTCCGGCATGATAGGCTTCGGCATTGATGCCATGCGACTGGAGCGCCTCTGCCACCATCTCCGTGTTCTTGCGCGAGAGGCAGTAGATGATGCCTGCTTCTTCGGGGCGACTGGCGATGAAATGGTAGATGAACTTCAGCTTCTCCTTCTTGGTGCTTTCCTGACGCACGGAGAGACTGAGGTTGGGACGGTCGAAGCTGCTCACGAAGGTCTGTCCGTTCAGATGCAGCTGGTTGATGATGTCCTCGCGGGTAATCTTATCGGCTGTGGCGGTGAGTGCCATCACCGGAACGCCCCGGAAACTCTCGTGAAGGAGTCCGAGCTGCGAATATTCCGGACGGAAATCGTGCCCCCACTGACTGATGCAGTGGGCTTCATCCACGGCGAAGAGCGAGATTTTGATGTTACTGAATAAGTAAGGTATCTCGCTGATGAGTTTTTCGGGAGAAACATAGAGCAGTTTGAGTTCGCCCGCCTCGCATCGTCGCCGGATGATGACATCGTCGGTGGCATCATTTCCGCTGTTCAGCGCCTCGGCAGGGATTCCGTTTGCCTTGAGCGCCTCCACCTGGTCGTGCATCAGGGAGATGAGGGGCGAGATGACCACGGCAGTGCCTTCCATCGCCAGTGCCGGAACCTGATAGCAGAGGCTCTTTCCTCCGCCCGTAGGCATGAGCACCAGGCAGTCGTGGCCCTGCATCACTTCCCGGATGATGACCTCCTGGTTGGGGCGGAAGGAGTCGTATCCGAAATAAGTTTTTAATATCTCGTTGATTTGCATATCTCTTAACTATTTTTCTTCTTTTTCGTTGGATATTCCTGCAAAGTTACGAAAAAAACGGGAGATTTATTACATTTCTTTATATAAATTGAGAAAAGTGGGCCGAAAAGTTTGAAAATTGAAATAAAAGTAGTACTTTTGCGGTAGAAAATAAAGGTTTTAGACATGGCAAAATGTAATGTAAACACCCAAGAGCGCTTCGCCGACATCCAGATGCTTCGTTACGAACTGAAGGGTTTTGACGAGTTGTCGCTCAACCAGAAATTGTATATCTATTGCTTGTCAATGGCTACGCTGATGGGACGTGACATCACGTTCGACCAGCAGGGAAAGTACAATCTGCGCATCCGCAAGACCCTGGAGGCAATCTATCGCCACTATAAGGGAAGCGGAGAGAAGGCTGGGACGCCGGCATCTGATATCTGCGAAAGCGGAGATACTTCGGATAAGGCTATCTGCGAAAGTGAGGAGTTCAAGGCTTTCGAGGTTTATCTGAAGCGAGTATGGTTCGCCAGCGGCATCCATCACCATTATGGCTGCGAGAAATTCAAGCCTGGATTCTCTGAGGAATTCTTCTATGAACTGATGGAGAACATCGGCGAGGCGGAACTGCCGCTGAAGCGTGGAGAGAGCAAGGAAGACCTGCTCGGACTGCTGGTACCCGTGATCTTCGACCCGGAGGTGATGCCGAAGCGCGTGAACCAGACGGATGGCGAGGACCTGGTGCAGACTTCTGCCTGCAACTTCTATGAGGATGTGACCCAGGAGGAAGTGGAGCGATTCTATGCCAAGATGAAGGATGCCGACGATGCCACCCCGCCTTCTTACGGACTCAATTCCAAGCTCACCAAGCGCAATGGAGAGATGGTGGAACTGGTTTGGAAGGAAGATGGTCTTTATGGTGAGGCCATCAGGGAAATCGTATCCTGGCTGCTCAAGGCACAGAAATATGCCGAGAACGAGGGACAGAAGCACGTTATTGACTTGCTCGTGAAGTTCTATCGCACGGGTAATCTGGAGGATTTCGACCGATATAGCATCGCCTGGGTGCAGCAGCACGAGGGCATGGTGGATTTCATCAACGGATTCATAGAGGTATATGGCGACCCGCTGGGACTGAAGGGTACCTGGGAGGGAATCGTGGAATACAAGGACCTGGAGGCTACCAAGCGCACGCAAACCATCAGTCAGAATGCGCAGTGGTTTGAGGACCATTCGCCTGTGGATCCCCGTTTCCGCAAGCCGGAGGTGAAGGGCGTTACTGCCAACGTAATCTGTGCGGCAATGCTCGGCGGTGAGGAATATCCGGCTTCGGCCATCGGTATCAATCTGCCTAATGCCAACTGGATTCGTCAGGAACACGGTTCGAAGAGTGTGACCATCGGCAACCTGACCGATGCTTACAACAAGGCGGCGCAGGGCAACGGATTCAGAGATGAGTTTGTTATCGACGAGGAGACCGTAGCGCTGATGAACCAGTATGCCGATATCACCGACGACCTTCATACGGATTTGCATGAGTGCCTGGGTCATGGCAGCGGTCAGCTTCTGCCTGGCACCGATGCTGATGCCCTGAAGGCGTATGGCAACACGATAGAGGAGGCGAGGGCCGACCTTTTCGGATTGTATTATGTAGCCGACCACAAATTGGTGGAATTGGGATTGACTCCGAACGACGAGGCTTACAAGGCGCAGTATTATGGTTATCTGATGAACGGACTCCTCACGCAGACCATCCGCATCAAGGAAGGCGATAAGATTGAGGAAGCGCACATGAGAAACCGTGCCCTCATTGCCTGGTGGACGCTGGAGCATGCCGAGGGAGCCGTGGAACTGGTGACAGAAGAGATAAGCTATGCTTCTGCCGAGGATGCCCTGAAGGATTCTGAGGGTAATATCGTAACCACCCGAACCTATGTAAAGGTGAATGATTACGAGAAGCTCCGTCATCTGTTTGGAGATTTGCTTGCCGAGATTCAGCGTATCAAGAGCGAGGGTGATTATGAGGCGGCCCGCCAGTTGGTGGAGAAATATGCCGTGAATATAGATCCAGCCTTGCATCGCGAGATTCTGGCGAGATACAAGAAGCTGGATTTGGCTCCATACAAGGGCTTTATCAATCCGAAGATGACGCTGGTGTTTGATGAGGAGGGCAATCCTACCGATGTAAATCTCGATTACGAGGAGAGCTATACCGACCAGATGCTCCGCTATTCTGAGGAGTACGGAACGCTATAGATAGTTAATAGTTAAGAGTTGATAGTTTATAGAGCAATTTCGCTATAGGGTAATCTTGCTAAAGGGCAATCTTGTTATAGGCAATCTTGCAATACAGCGAAGCCGCTATAAACTATTAACTATAAACTTAAAAAAAAACGATGACAGATAATAAGAACGAGGAATTTCCGATAGTAGATGAAATGGGCAATATCCTGGGTGCCATCACCCGAGGTCATGCCCATGATGGAAGCAAGATATTGCATCCTGTGGTTCATCTGCATGTATTCAACAGTAAGGGAGATTTATATCTCCAGCATCGTCCGGCATGGAAGGATATCCAGCCTGATAAGTGGGATACTGCCTGTGGCGGACATGTGGATTTGGGCGAGAGTGTGAATCAGGCGCTTCATCGTGAAGTAAGGGAAGAACTGGGTATCACGGATTTCGAGCCGGAGTCTTTAGGACACTATGTGTTTGAAAGTCAGAGAGAAAAGGAATTGGTATATGTGCATCGCTGTGTGTATGATGGCGAGGTGAAACCGAGTCAGGAAGAGTTGGCTGGCGGCAGATTCTGGAGTAAGGAAGAAATCAAGGAAAATATCGGAAAAGGTGTTTTCACTCCGAATTTCGAAAACGAATACCAGAAGTTTTTCGATCGCTAAGAAAATTTCCCACAGATTTTTTCTCGAATAAAAGTCCCACAGATTTCACAGATTTACACAGATTTTTTCTCGAATAAAAGTCCCACAGATTTCACGGATTTACACAGATTATTTCTTGAATCAAAGTCCCACAGATTTCACGGATTTACACAGATTTTTTTCTTGAATCAAAGTCCCACAGATTTCACGGATTTACACAGATTTTTTTTCTCGAACATCAGAAATGGCTCTGTGTAAATCTGTGAAATCTGTGGGACTTTAAAAACTACCCTTCTGTGGGGCTTTTTAAAATTACCCCTCTGTGGGACATTAAGAATAAGTAAAATTATATCTCGAAGATACCCTTGAGCGCTCCTCTTGCGATATTCTCGAAGTCTTCTCCGAAATCGCAGAAACGCATCACGGCATTGGCGGCTGCATGCTTCACACCCATGTTGTCACCCTGAAAGGCAACGGCAGCCTGATCCAGGAACTCATTGATGCCACGCTCGTTAGGCTCTTTGCCATTAGCAAAGAGACGGGCAAGAAGCTGGAAACCAGCTATTTCGTAAAGCGGTTTATCGCTGGCTATCCATTGATAGGCAATGACAGGCGCATACTCCACATGCTGCAACAGGTTGAAGGCAAGCATCTCTGCCATCTCCTGGCTCTGCACCTGCTCCATCCAGATATCCGTTATCTCGACAAGCATCTTATCGGCAGGCATGATGAGGGTGGCAAGAATCTTGCACTCTCGGATGTCTTCCTTCCAGAGTTCGATGGCTAGGTCGTAGTCCTTGCCGTATTCCTGCGCCATCTTCTTCAATTCATAGAAGGGCACACCCCAATTCAGTTTATATCCCAAGCCCTTGTCGCGCATGGATTGCGAACCCGGACCGTTCATCAGCAAGCGAAAGCTTCGCTTGATGGTCATCAGTTTCTGATGTGTTTCTTCGTTCATTATATTTAGAGTTTATAAACTATTAACTAGATTAAAGCTTTAATACTTTGCAGAACATTCCATCGAACTGCTCCTCGATATTCGCTGGCTTATGCTTGAAGATACCGAAGATGGCACTTCCGCTTCCGCTCATGGCTGCATATACGGCACCCAGATTATAGAGCTTCTGCTTGATTTCGGCAAGTTCGGGATGCATCGCAAAGATAGGAGCCTCGAAATCGTTGATGAGTTCCTCCTTCCAGGTTTCGATAGGCTGGCGCACGATGTCGCGGCAGCACTTGGCTGGCTGTTTTGGGGTGATGGCAGCATAGGCATCCTTGGTGCTTACGGCGATGTCGTCGCGCTTCACCACCACGATGTAATAGCCCTTCATGTTGTCACCGGGACCGCTCACCGGCATCAGCTCGTTTCCGATACCCTCTGCATAGCAGGCTGTATCGCCATCCTCAGGGTCAGCACTGATGAAGTAAGCACAGTCGGCACCCAGTTTGGCAGCATATCGTTCCATCTCTGGTATTCCGATGTTGAGGCGGAAACGCTCGTCGAGCAAGCGAATCATATAGGCAGCATCGGCAGAACCGCCGCCCAGTCCGGCTTGTGATGGGATGCGTTTCACGAGATGGGCGTGGATGCGAGGTATCTTGAAGTCGGCTGCCAGCAGGTTGTACGCCTTTACCACGAGGTTTTTCTGCTCGTCGCATTCCACGGCATTGCCCGTCACCTTGAGGTCGCAAGGCACATCGCTAGGAAACTCTTCGCCCATGAGCTTGATTTCCAAGGCGTCGGTAAGCGGGATAGGATAGAACACTGTTTCCAGGTTGTGGTAGCCGTCAGCCCGCTTGCTTACTATGTTTAAGCCAAGATTTATTTTGGCGCATGGAAATGTAATCATAATCAATATTGTTTAAGAGTCGATAATACTAACTATATATACTTCTACTTTTTATATATCTTTTATATATGCTATATATATCCTTATATATCCTTTGCAAAGATATAAAAAAAATCCCGAATCCTGCCCATTTCCTACAGATTATTTTCTTACCAGCATTAAAAATATTAAAAACATCTATATTTTGCAATAACTTTTGTATCTTTGCAGAGTGTATTCTCTTTTTTGCTGGGCAAAAATAAATTCCACCAGGTGAAAATATCAGTTTCACCTGATGGAACAGATGTTTTCACCTGGTGGAACAGATTGAAACAGACAGACTGATAGATAGAAACAAACAGATAGATAAAAACAAAAAATAGATAAAAATGAAGAAAGGTGACAAAGTAAGATTCCTGAGCGAAGTGGGCGGCGGAAAGGTGGCCGGCTTCCAGGGCAAAAACATAGTGTTGGTAGAGGATGAAGACGGATTCGAGATTCCGATGCCTATCAACGAGGTAGTGGTGGTAGAGCAGGACGACTATGCCATGGGCAAGATGATTTCTGCCAAGATGGATGCCAAGCAGAGAGCGGAGGAGCATGCCAATACCGAACTGCATCAGGACAGCCGAAGCATCAAGGCTATCCTGAACGAGCACGAGACCGACGTGGATATGAACGTAGAGGAATATGATGCTGCCGACCGCGAGATTACCTTCGTGAAGCAGGTTCAGGAGCGTACGGGCGGCAACAAACTCAGCGCCTATCTCGCCTTCGTGCCTATCGACATCAAGGACGTGACCAATACCCGCTTCGAATCGTATATGGTGAACGACAGCAACTACTATCTGCGCTACACCTATCTCGTAGCCGAGGGCAATGCATGGACCCTGAAGGCTGAAGGCGAAATTGAGCCGAACACCAAGCTCTTTATCGAGGAATTCGGTCGTGAAGCCCTGAACGAGATGGAGCACATCGCCATCCAGCTGATTGCCTATAAGAAGGACAAGCCTTTCCTTCTGAAGCCAGCCACGGACGTTCAGTTCCGTCTGGACCCGGTGAAGTTCTACAAGCTTCATCTCTTCGAGGAGAATGACTTCTTCGAGACACCTGCCTATCTCTTCACCATCGTAGAGAATGATGAAGTAGCCCGTCCGCTGGTCATCGATTCCAAGCGCTTGAAGGAGCAGATGTACAAGGACGAGAAGGTGATAGCCAACACCAGCAAGAAGAAGAGCAAGAAGGATGACGGTACCCTCGTTATCGATCTTCATGCGGATGAAGTGCTTGAAACAACTGCTGGAATGAACTCTGCCGATATCCTTCATTATCAGATGGATATCTTTAAGAAGACAATGGCTGAGAACAAGAAGAACAAGGGACAGAAGATTATCTTCATCCATGGTAAGGGAGAGGGCGTATTGCGCCAGGCACTCATCCATGAGTTGAACTATCGCTATAAGAACTGCACCTATCAGGATGCTTCCTTCCAGGAGTATGGATATGGTGCCACACAGGTTACTATCCGATAAAAGTAATCATAAAGTTCAAAGTTCAAATCTCAAAGTTCAAAGTAATATGAAGTACGGATTTATTAAGGTGGCAAGTGCCATCCCTGCCGTCAAGGTAGGCGATGTCATCTTCAACACCCAACAGATAGAAAACCAGATAGCCCAGGCGGAAGGCAAGGGCGTAGAGATCATCACTTTCCCGGAATTATCCATCACGGGATATTCCTGCCAGGACCTCTTCCGACAGCAGATGCTCCTGGAATCATCCGAGCAGGCAGTGATGATGCTGCTCGATTTCACCCGAAAGCTCGATATTATCTCTATTGTCGGTGCTCCGGTAGTGGTAGGCGACCTGCTGCTGAATTGCGGTATCGTGATTCAGCACGGACAGATTTTGGGCATCGTGCCAAAGACTTATCTGCCTAACTACAGCGAGTTCTACGAGAAGCGCTGGTTCGCCTCTGCGCAGGACTTGCGCGATTGCGAGGTTCGCTATGCCGGACATAAGGTGAAACTGACCCCCGATGTGCAGATATTCCACACCTTCGACGGCGTGCAGTTTGGCGTGGAGATATGCGAGGATGTATGGGCTCCGGCTCCTCCTAGCAACAAGTTGGCGCTGGCTGGTGCCGACCTTATCTTCAACCTCTCTGCCAGCGATGAACTCATCGGAAAGCACAATTATCTGAAGAGTCTTCTGAGTCAGCAGAGTGCCCGCACCATGACGGGATATATCTACAGTTCCTGCGGTTTTGGCGAGAGTACGCAGGATGTGGTTTATGGCGGAAATGCCCTGGTTTACGAGAATGGAGCTTTACTTTCACAGAGTGAACGTTTCTCACTTGACCCTCAGATGGTTATTGTGCAGATTGATGTGGAGAAACTCCGTTCGGAGCGTCGCACCAATTCCACCTACGTCAATGCCCAGCGCAACATCAAATACTCTGTTCTGGGCGGACAGTTCAATATCCGAAACATCGATGCTGAACCTACCGAGAACGAGCGTGAATTCGTATTGGAGCGCGAGGTGAATCCGCATCCTTTCATTCCTACCAGCAGCGATATGAATGCCTCCTGCGAGGAAATCTTTAATATCCAGCTGATGGGTCTTGCCAAGCGCATCGTCCACACCCATGCCAAGACAGTGGTAGTGGGCATCAGCGGCGGATTGGATTCCACTCTTGCCCTGCTCGTCTGCGTGAAGGCTTTTGATAAGCTGAAGATGGACCGCCGTGGCATCGTGGGCGTTACCATGCCAGGTTTCGGAACCACCGATAGAACATATAATAATGCCATCTCGCTGATGAAGAGTCTGGGCATCAGCATCCGTGAAATCAGCATTGCCAAGGCGGTGACCCAGCATTTCGAGGATATCGGTCATGATGCCAGTGTGCATGATGTAACCTATGAGAATTCGCAGGCACGCGAGCGTACCCAGATTCTGATGGACCTTGCCAACAAGATGGGCGGTATGGTGATAGGTACCGGCGACCTCTCTGAGCTGGCTCTGGGCTGGGCCACCTATAATGGCGACCACATGAGCATGTATGGCGTGAATGCCAGCATCCCTAAGACTCTGATCCGTCATCTCGTGAACCATGTTGCCGAGAGTGGGGTGGATGAGCAGAGCCGCATCACCTTGCGCGACATCATCGATACGCCTATCAGTCCGGAGTTGATTCCTGCCGATGAAAATGGTAATATCAAGCAGAAGACGGAAGACCTGGTGGGACCATACGAGCTGCACGATTTCTTCCTCTATTACTTCCTGCGTTTCGGTTTCCGTCCGTCCAAGATTTACATGTTGGCTAAGAAGGCGTTTATCGATACTCAGCTGGAGCGTGTGAAGATCAGCGACAACGATCCTGATTCCTATGATGAGGAGACCATCAAGAAGTGGCTGAAGACCTTCGTGAGAAGATTTTTCAACCAGCAGTTCAAGCGTAGCTGTCTGCCTGATGGTCCGAAGGTGGGAAGCGTGAGCCTCAGTCCTCGTGGCGACTGGCGCATGCCTAGCGATGCCGCATCCACCATCTGGCTGCAGGAGGCGGAAAACCTGTAGGAAAAGTTATGGATTTTGCATTAACTATAGTTTTGATGGGATTCGCTGAAGGAATGACTATTGTATATGGCGTTTTGGCGGTGATAGCATCTATTATGTTACTTTGGCTGAAAAGTAAGTGGGGTAAGAAGTGGTTGGATAGTCTGGACTGATTTCCAATACTCAACAGTTTATTCCAACCCTCAACAGTTTTGGATTTTAGCGTTTGGGCTGATGGCTTTTCCAGCCAGCCTTAACAGAATATTGATTCCCGATTTGAGCATTCGATACTATTTTGATGCTCAAATCGGGATTTTTAATAGAAAAATTATTAATTTATCACCCCTTTATTCGGGAAAAACATATTTTTTTTGTAACTTTGCGCCCAAAAGTAAAAACAATATAAAATTAAAATAGATATTATGGCTAAGAAATTTGCCGAGCACAACGGTCTGAATTTGACTCAGACAAACAATGACGTACTAGCAGCGTGGGAGAAAAACGATATCTTCCACAAGTCTATCGACGAGCGTGAAGGCTGCCCTCAGTTTATCTTCTTCGAGGGACCTCCATCAGCTAATGGCCACCCGGGTATTCACCACGTGTTGGCACGTAGTATCAAGGATACATTCAACAGATACAAGACCATGAAGGGCTTCCAGGTTCACCGCAAGGCGGGATGGGATACCCACGGACTCCCTGTTGAACTCGGTGTCGAGAAGGAACTCGGCATCACCAAGAAGGATATCGACAACAAGGCTTCTGAGAAGTATATCTCTACAGAGGATTACAACCACAAGTGCCGCGAGAACGTGATGAAGTTCACCGCCGAATGGCGCGAGTTGACCGAGAAGATGGGTTACTTCGTAGATCTCGACCATCCTTATATCACTTACGATAACAAGTATATCGAGACTCTCTGGTGGCTCCTCAAGCAGCTCTACAACAAGGGCCTGCTCTACAAGGGTTACACCATCCAGCCATACTCTCCAGGCGCAGGTACAGGTTTGAGCTCTCACGAGTTGAACCAGCCTGGATGCTATCGCGATGTCAAGGACCTCACCACCACAGCCCAGTTCCTCATCAAGGATCCTAAGGCGGAGTGGACCAAGTGGGGCAAGCCATACTTCATCGCATGGACCACTACACCTTGGACTCTGCCATCAAACGTGGCTCTCTGTGTAGGTCCTAAGATTGACTATGTAGCTATTGAGACCTACAACCTCTACAATGGCGAGCCTATGACACTCGTGATGGCTGAGGCGCTGGTTGGTTCATATCTGAAGGCTGACCAGGAGTGCAAGGAGGGTGATCTCCTTCCATTCGACAAGGAGAAGAAGCAGTGCCCTTGGCGCATTATCGACCACATGAAGGGTACAGACCTCGAAGGCATGCACTACGAGCAGCTCCTGCCATGGGTAAAGCCATGTGAGAAGGTAGATGCTTTTGCTCCAGCTTTCGTAACAGAATATGCTGCAGCTCATCCTGAGAAGGTATTCGCTTCTGAGGATGGTCGCGATAAGTTCGTTGAGATGGATAGCGAGGCTTTCCGTGTCATCCTCGGCGACTATGTTACTACCGATGACGGTACTGGTATCGTGCACATCGCTCCTACATTCGGTGCCGATGATGCCAAGGTGGCTAAGGATGCCAACATCCCAGCCCTCTACCTTATTAATAAGAAGGGTGAGACCCGCCCAATGGTTGACCTCCAGGGTAAGTTCTATCTCATCGAAGACCTCGATGACAACTTCGTAAGCGCTTGTGTCAACAAGGAGGCATACGCTCATCACGCAGGCGACTACGTGAAGAATGCCTACGACCCACAGTTTAATGTGGATGGTGTTTGGGATAAGAAGGCTTCTGATAAGGCTGAAGACCTGAACATCGTGCTCTGCTACGAGTTGAAGCAGGAGGGCAAGGCTTTCAAGAGCGAGAAGCACGTGCACAACTATCCTCACTGCTGGCGTACCGACAAGCCTATCCTCTACTACCCATTGGATAGCTGGTTTATCAAGGATACCGCCCGCAAGGAGCGCATGGTAGAACTCAACAAGACTATCAACTGGCAGCCTGAGAGCACCGGTACTGGCCGTTTCGGCAACTGGCTCGAGAACCTGAACGACTGGAACCTTTCACGTTCCCGCTTCTGGGGTACTCCATTGCCAATCTGGCGTGACGAGAACCGTGGCGAGAAGTGCATCGGCAGTCTTGAGGAGCTGTATGCTGAAATCGAGAAGTCAGTGGCTGCCGGCATCATGCAGAGCAACCCACTGAAGGAGAATGGTTTCGTTCCTGGCGATTACAGTCAGGAGAACTATGATAAGATTGACCTCCACCGTCCATACGTTGACAAGATTGTATTGGTTAACGAGGAGGGCAAGCCAATGTATCGTGAGAGCGACCTCATCGACGTTTGGTTCGATTCAGGTTCAATGCCTTACGCCCAGCTCCACTACCCATTCGAGAGCGAGATGGCCCGTGGCACAGAGGCAGACCGCGATGCACTCATCCACAGCACCTACGAGGGATATGCTATTCCTCCTAAGTTCTATCCAGCCGACTTCATCAACGAGGGCGTGGATCAGACCCGTGGATGGTTCTTCACCCTGCATGCCATCGCTACCATGGTATTCGACAGCGTAGCTTTCAAGAACGTTATCTCTTCTGGTCTCGTTCTCGATGCCAAGGGTAACAAGATGAGTAAGCACGTGGGTAACGTAACCAACCCATTCGAGATGATCGATAAGTATGGTGCCGACCCTGTTCGTTTCTATATGATGACCAACAGCGAGCCTTGGGACAACCTGAAGTTCGACCCTAATGGTGTGGACAAGACCCGTCGCAAGTTCTTCGGTACCTTATATAATACCTACAGCTTCTTCGCCCTCTATGCTAATGTAGATGGTTTCGATGCTGAGGCAGCTCAGGTGCCATTCGAGAAGCGCCCAGAGATTGATCGCTGGATTCTCTCTTCACTCAATACCCTCATCAAGGGCGTTGACAGAGAGTTGGCTGGCTATGATCCAACCCGTGCAGGTCGTCTCATCGACGCATTCGTCAATGATGACCTCTCTAACTGGTACGTTCGTCTGAACCGTAAACGTTTCTGGGGTAAGGAGATGAGCGAGGATAAGCTGAGTGCTTATCAGACTCTCTATACCTGCCTGATGACAGTGGCTAAGCTGCTGGCACCATTCGCTCCATTCTATGCAGACGAGTTGTATCACGACTTGGGCGGCGAGTTGAAGAGCGTACACCTGGATAAGTTCCCAGTAGCTGATGAAGCTGCTATCGATGCCGACCTGGAGGAGCGTATGGCTATCGCCCAGAAGATTACTTCTATGGTATTGGCATTGCGCCGCAAGGTGAACATCAAGGTTCGTCAGCCACTCCAGCAGATTATGATTCCTGCCGTAGATGATGTACAGAAGGCACACATCGAGGCAGTAGCCGGACTGTTGAAGAACGAGGTGAACGTGAAGGAGGTTAACTTCATTGAGGGTCAGGGCATTCTCGTGAAGAAGGTGAAATGTAACTTCAGTGTGATGGGTAAGAAGTTCGACAAGCTGATGAAGGGTGTTGCTGCCCAGATGTCAGCGCTCGATCAGGACCAGATTGCAGCCTTCGAGAAGGCAGGCAACATCACATTGAATATTGACGGACAGGAAGCCGTGGTAGAGGTAGCCGACGTGGAGATTATCTCAGAGGATATTCCAGGATGGCTCGTATCTAACGAGGGCAATCTGACCGTAGCGCTTGAGGTAGAGTTGACTCCTGAATTGAAGAAGGAGGGTATGGCACGTGAGTTGATCAACCGTATCCAGAACCTCCGTAAGGAGACCGGTTTGGAGATTACCGACCGCATCAAGGTGACTGTGGCTCCTAATGAGGAGACCAACGCAGCCATCGAGGCATTCGGCGACTACATCAAGGGTCAGGTATTGGCAGACAGCATCGAAATCGGCGACAACGCAGGTGTTGAGACCGAGTTTGATGACTTTAAGTTGAACATTCTCGTAGAGAAGAATTAAATAAATAGGAGTTGGAAGTCAGGAGTCAGGAGTTATCCAAAGCTACTTGCTTCTAACTTCTATTCCTTAACCTTTTAAAAAACAATAACTTTATAACGTTTAAAGAAACATCTATGGCTAACGAAAAGGCACGTTATAGCGACGAGGATCTCGAGGAGTTCCGCGCTATTATTGAAGAGAAATTGAAGGTGGCTAAGCAGACTTACCGCGAGTGTATGGCTCAGCTGAACCATTCAGACAGTAATGATGTGGTAGATACATCACCAACCTACAAGGCCCTGGAGGAGGGAAGCGAGGCGCAGAGCAAGGAGGAGATTATCCAGATGGCACAGCGCCAGCAGAAGTTTATCAAGGGATTGGAAGGTGCTTTGGTTCGCATCCAGAACAAGACCTACGGCATCGACCGTGAGACTGGCGAGCTGATTCCTAAGGAGCGCTTGCGTGCTGTACCTCATGCCACATTGAGTGTAGCTTCCAAGGAGGCTAGAAAGAAATAATAAATGGAGAAAAAAAGTAAATTACATATCGGCTGGCTCGTCACGGCAATGGTGGTTGTGCTGCTTATCATCGACCAATGGATTAAGCTGTACATCAAGACCCACTTTTGCCTTGGCGAGTCTGTTCGTGTTACAGACTGGTTCTTTATCGATTTCGTAGAGAACAATGGTATGGCGTGGGGCATGTCGTTCATCGGCAAGTTCTGGCTGAGCCTCTTGCGCTCGGCTGCCATCATCGCTCTGATATGGTATCTGCACCGCATCATCAAGCAGGGCAAGCATCGCCTCATCTACATCATCCTGGTGGCACTGGTTCTCTCCGGCGCCATCGGCAACATGATTGATTCCATGTTCTATGGCTTGATGTTCACGGCTTCCACGCCTTATTATGTGGCTTATCAGGTGCCGTTTGGTGAAGGCTATGCGCCTTTCTTCATGGGCAAGGTGGTGGATATGTTCCGCTTCCCGTTCTTCACCTATACATGGCCGGAGTGGTTCCCAATATGGGGTGGACAGCAGGGCACGTTCTTCGACCCTGTGTTCAATTTCGCAGATTCATGTGTCAGCGTGGGTATCATCGCCATGCTCATCTTCTGCCGTAAGGAATTGGAAGAACTGGGAGAAGGAAAGAAGAAATCTTCTGAAGAATCGTCTTCCGATAAATCTTCTGAAGAATCATCTTCCGATAAATCTTCTGAAGAATCTGTACAGAAATCATAAGATGAAGGAGGATTATGGGATGAAGAAGATTTGTGTTTTCTTTTCGATGTTGATATGTCTGCTCCTGGGCGTGGTTTCCTGTAAGCCATCCCTGCCGGGCGATGTGTTGTCGAAGCGCAAGATGGCGGATATTCTCTATGATTATCACGTGGCTCTCTCGATGGCGCGTACGGCGGATGGAGGCGATACCGGACAGAGTCTTGCTTATCGCGAGGCAGTGCTCAGAAAGCACGATGTTACCTCTGCCGAGTTCGACAGTTCGATGGTGTATTACATGCGCCACACCGAACTGCTGGAAGATGTGTATAAGGATTTGGACGACAGATTGAACAACGAGATTGTTGCCTTGGGTGGCAATGGCGAGAGCGGTCAGTTTAGCAATCTTTCTGCCACGGGCGATACTGCCAATGTGTGGAACCAGGCACCAGCCCTGGTGCTTTCTGCTACCAAGCCGTTTAATGCGGTTAGCTTCGAGATTCCGGTGGATTCCGCCTTCCATAAGGGCGACTGCCTGATGCTCGATTTCGATGCACAGTTTATCTTCCAGGATGGTATCCGTGGCGGTGTGGCTTTGCTCGCCGTGCAGTTTAAGAACGATAGCATTGCCCAGCAGGTTACCCAGATTTCAAGCTCGCAGCATTGCTCTATCCAAGTAGCTGATAATGATAATCTTGGCATCAAGAGCGTGAAGGGATACTTCATGCTTTCGGATGGCTCGTTTGGCATGAATTCTGCATCTGTTACCACCCTCAAACTGATGTTCATCGAACATATCAAACTGGTTCGCATGCATCAGCCAAAGCCTGTGGAAACACCAGCAGCTTCTGGCACATCTGCAGCCGATAGCTTGAAGAAGGATAGTGCCCAGCGTGCTGCATCCGTTTCTTCATCATCAGCTTCTTCTCAGACTCAGCCGATGCATCCGGAGTCTCTTCAGGGCCAGCCGAACATGCTTCCTCCAGGCAAACCAACGAGATTGGCACCTGTCAAAATGGAGAAGATGCAGCCGATGAAGGCTACCAATCTGAGATAAGATGGAAGATATAAGAAGATGCGGAGCCCATCAGGTGATATTGCCGGATGGCTCGATACTGCAGCAGGCTGTGGTAGAAATACAAGAGGGCAGGGTGGTGAACTACTTTGAGTTTCGCGAGGAGTTGCCGATGACCGAATGGTTAGGCGGTGAAATCCGGGTGGAACGCGATGAGGAAGGCATCCTCCGTGCCCTGTGGAATGGAAAAAACATTTAATAATAAAACATTAATAATATGTTAAGCGTAGATCAATTAGAAGACAAGTTGATAGACTTGGCATTTGCTGAGGATATCGGTGATGGCGACCACACAACCTTGTGTTGCATTCCAGAGGACGCCATGGGTAAGAGTCATTTGCTCATCAAGGAAGATGGCGTATTGGCTGGTGTAGAAATGGCTAAGAAGGTGTTCGCCCGCTTTGACCCTACCATGAAGGTGGAGGTTCTGTTGCAGGATGGTACCCACGTGAAGAAGGGCGACATCGCCATGATTGTAGAGGGTAAGACCCGTTCTCTGCTTCAGACAGAGCGCCTCATGCTCAATATCATGCAGCGTATGAGCGGTATCGCTACCATGACTGCCAAGTATGTGAAGCGCCTCGAAGGTACCAAGACTCACATCCTTGATACCCGCAAGACCACTCCAGGTCTCCGCATGTTGGAGAAGCAGGCTGTGAAGATTGGTGGCGGTATGAACCATCGCATCGGTCTTTTCGATATGATTCTCCTCAAGGACAACCACATCGATTTCGCTGGCGGCATCGATAATGCTATCGACCGTTGCCACGCTTATCTCAAGGAGAAGGGCTTAGATCTGAAGATTGAAATCGAGGTTCGCAGCTTCGATGAGCTCGACCAGGTGTTGAAGCACGGTGGTGTAAACCGCATCATGCTCGATAACTTCTCTGTGCCTGATACCAAGAAGGCAGTGGATATCATCGCCGGCAAGTATGAGACTGAGTCATCTGGCGGTATCACCTACGATACCATCCGCGACTATGCAGAGCAGGGTGTTGACTTCATCTCTGTAGGTGCCTTGACACACAGTGTAAAGGGCTTGGATATGAGCTTCAAGGCTTGCGAATAAGAGTGATTTAAGTGAAGAGTGAAAAGGGAAGAGTGAAGAATTCAAATGCTTTTCTCTTTGTTCTTCTGAAATATTTTTGTGGAGTTAGGATACTTTTCTAACTCCACATTCTATTTAGGTGTATATTAATAAAGGTATATTTTATGAATAAGATTTTTGCTTCAGCCCTGATGGCTGTGGCTATGATGGGTTGCGTCTCAGAGGCTGAGGCCTGCAGCAACTTCATCGTGGGCAAGAAGGCATCTGTGGATGGTTCCGTGATGTGTTCTTACAGTGCCGACGACTACGGTATGTTCCAGTACCTCTGCCATTATCCTGCGGCTAAGCACGCCAAGGGCGAAATGCGCAAGATTTACGACTGGGATACAAACAAGTATCATGGTGAGATTCCTGAGGCTGCCGAGACTTATAACGTTATCGGCAACATCAACGAATGGCAGGTTACTATCGGCGAGACTACCTATGGCGGTCGTGAGGAAATGGTGGATTCCACCGGTATCATGGACTACGGTTCGCTCATCTACGTGGCTTTGCAGCGCAGTAAATCGGCACGCGAGGCTATCAAGGTGATGACCACCCTTGCCAATACCTATGGTTATAATTCAGAAGGCGAAACCTTTACCATCTGCGATCCTAACGAGGCTTGGATCATGGAGATGATGGGTAAGGGTGCCGGTTCCAAGGGTGCAGTATGGGTAGCACTCCGCATTCCGGATGATGCCATCTGTGCGCATGCCAACCAGAGTCGTATCGGCAAGTTCAACATGAAGGACAAGAAGAATGTGATGTATGCCAAGGATGTTGTATCTTTTGCCCGCAGAAAGGGCTGGTTCCAGGGCAAGGATGCCGATTTCTCCTGGAAGATGGCGTATGCGAAGCCTGATTTCTCGGGCCGTCGTTTCTGCGATGCCCGTGCCTGGGCGATGCTGAACCACTTCTATGATATGAGTCCTTACCTGGATTGGGCACTCGGCAAGAATCCTGATGCGCAGGATATGCCTCTCTGGGTGGTTTCTAACAAGAAGGTGAGCGTGAAGGATGTTGAGAATGTGATGCGCGACCATTACGAGGGTACTCCTCTTTCTGTAGCCGACGGTTCTGATATCGGTGGCGGTATCTGGGAGATGCCTTATCGTCCTACACCATTGATGTATAAGGTGGATGGCAAGCAGTATTTCAACGAGCGTCCTGTAAGCACCCAGCAGAGTGGTTTCGTATTCGTGAGCCAGATGCGTTCATGGTTGCCAAGAGAGATTGGCGGCGTGTTCTGGTTTGCCAACGACGATGCCAACATGGCTGCGTTCACTCCGGTTTATTGCTCAATGACCCAGCGTCCTGAGTGCTATAATACTCCTGGTGTTGATGCGGTGCATTTCAGCAAGAAGAATGCTTACTGGGTTTGCAACATGACCAGCAACATGGTTTATCCTCGTTACAGCTTGATGTTCCCAACCTTGAAGGAGGTTCGTGATAGCTTGGACAACAGCTATTTTGCTGCTCAGGCAGGTGTTGAGAAGAAGGCTCAGGAGCTTTATGCCCAGAACCCTCAGGCTGCCGTGAAGTATCTCAACGATTACAGTGTTGAGAAGGCTCAGCAGATGTTGGCTCGCTGGAACCAGCTTTTCGAGTTCATGGTGGTAAAGTATAACGATATGATCATCAAACCAACCGATAAGAATGGTAATTTCGAGAAGACCCCTTATGGTTTGGGTGCTCGTCCAGCCCGTCCTGGTTATTCTGAGAAGTATGCCAAGCAGCTTGTCAAGCAGACTGGCGACAAGTTCCTGGTACCAGAGGAGAAGAAATAATTAATGATAAATAAAAAGGTCGTTTCCCAATCATCAAAGAAGGGAAACGACCTTTTTATTTTTATGTATCCCGTCAGGCGCTCGGTCCCCGTTAGGTGCTCGGCGGATTTGCAATCCGCCGTTAAAAAATGTCCTAACCATTTTGGGCTTTGCGGATTTGCAATCCGCAACAAACAGAAATGCCCTTATTTGATGTAGGGGGATTACAAATCCCCCGGTTTTAATAGGTCGAACCTTTTTTTACGCCGGATTCCAAATCCGTCGGGACGCCTAGCGGTTTCAAATCCGTCGGGACGCCTAGCGGTTTTTAGATGAGCTCTAAAATTGTATTTATGATTTTTTCAATCTTTGATGAGTCAGTGGCTTGATCCAGTTGCTGGTTGATTTTCTCTTCCAGCTTTTTCTGAACCTTGTCAGCAGCCTTATCCATGGCTTCATTAGCCTTGTCTTCCAGCTTCTTCTGAACTCTCGAACTGATGCTTCCATCGCCAGATTCATCAACAGGATTTCCGTTTTCATCAAGATCTGCATTACTTTCAGATGAAGATGAGGCTGAATTATCTCCGATGGTATTATCGTCAGATGTTGAGGAAGATTCCTCAATCTGCAGATTATCCGTATTTTCCAGCGCCTTTACCATATCATCTGCATTCATGGTATAAACCTTGCCCAGAATACCGAAACTGATGGTATGCTGCTTGCCATTAAACTCTACGGAACCTTTGGAACACACGATGTAGTTGTGATATTCAAAGAGTTGGTTCATGGCTTCGCCCATCATATTGTCTGCCATCATCTTGGCTGCCGAACGGAGGGCTTGGGTAAAGAAGTTGTTATCCGTAGTGCTTACAGCTTTCTCTATCGCCTTGCTTACTTCCGTGCGAACCTTCTCCTTGTGCTCTTCTTCGCTTGGGTTCGTGACGGCGAAAATGGCGAAGACGAAGATAATGAGGCCGATAATCATCTTCATAGCGAAGTGATTTGACTTCTTTTTAGGCTGCTTCGAATCAGAATTCGGGTTCTGACTGAATCCCTGATTAGAATTTGGATTGAACCCTTGATTTGTGTTCTGAGTCGTGTTAAAGCCCTGATTCATGCTTGCGCCTTGCTGGAAACCTTGCTGGAACCCCTGCTGAAAGCCTTGATTCTGGTTGAAATCCTGATTTGAATTTTGATTGAACCCCTGGTTCTGGTTAAACCCGTGATTCTGATTAACCCCCTGATTCTGGTTAACCCCGTGATTCTGGTTGAATCCCTGGTTCTGGTTAAAATTTGGATTGAATCCCTGGTTCTGGTTTGAATTCTGATTAACCTTATCAGCTTCAACAGCTTCCAATACGGCTCTTAAATCCTCTACTTTCCAGGCTGGAGTCCAATCAGCCATGCCTTGTTTCCAAACTAGAGTTTCGGGGCTGATACCTTTTTGAACAAGCTGGTCCATACTGAATGGTCCTGCCTGTTGTCCATTATTATCTATTATAAAAAATTCCATAACCTATTTATATTTTAAATCATTTAGTGCGTAGCCTTCCACCAGCCTGTCTTTTCTCTACCCTTGATAGCCACGCTGTGCTGGCTTGGGTCGGAGATGGTGATGCCGCAATAGTTCTTGATCTTGATGTAATCAGGACTGAAGATATAGGTGTACGCCTCTTCTGTATAATCAGATGCCTTGATGGTGAGCTTCAACTGGTTCTTGAACTGGTCGAGCAGATATCCGCTTGGGCGGAGGCTATCCACATAAGTCTCCAGGTCGTAGAAGAGGTTGGGACGGAAACCATCCAGATGCTGGATGGAATCCAAACTTACGCTGGCTGACAACTGATATTCTGCGTTGATGTCCTTCATTACACTCGCTAATTTCTCTACCTGGCGGCAGTCGATGGCTGCCAGGTTACAGAATGGGGCAGAGGAGTTCTTGTAGAAGTTTACGCTGGTTGAAACGATGCCCGAATAATTGGGGGTGGGTGAGTTCAGATAGCTCCACATCGAGCGATATGGCAGTCCGGCTGCCATGATTTCGCTTCCGCTGGCTATCATGTAGTTGGTAACATCTTTCAGCTCGTAAGCGGTTTCTATGTTGCTCATGTAGCAGGCGTCGAAGAGGATGTATTGCATCTTCAATCCGCTCTCTCTGATGCCTTCGGCAAGGGTGCTGATATCCATGGCGTTTTCTGCCGGGCTCACACTGCCGAAGAAGCGGGTGAGGGGTGCGTTGGGATCGGGACCAAACTGAATGCCGCTGAAAGAGGAGATACCGGTAGCAGAATAGCCGGCTGCAGAATAGCCTGTAGCTGAATTGTCGGCCGCAGAATAGCCGCTCAAGGCGCTATCGCTTGGTCGTGTTACGCTTGGACGTGCATATTTAGGATACTTGCTCCAGTCGCTGGCATAAGTCCAGCCGCATCCATGAGCTCCCACGATGAGGGCATAGTTCAGCGCACTGGCTTGTGTTTTCACCTCGTTCAGAATATCGGCGAAGCCTTCGGTGGTGGCATACGAAGCACCCTCGTATTTCTTCAGGGGAACACGATTCACACTCTTGGTTGTGGCATCATATTGCAGATCATAGAGGGTGCTTTGGTTGTATTTCTCGCTCAGAAACACCAGTACGCGCGAATTGTTGAGTCCCTTTCTGTCGATGATGCCATCGCAGATGCTGTCGATGTTATTCTGCAAATCGCCCAATAATCCCGTGCTGTTTTTGTCTCCTGTCCAGGGATAATACACCAGGATGGTCTGCTTGTTGACACTATCCGGATCAAAAGCCTCTTCGCTGCAACTCGTGAATGTCATCGCCAGCGAAATCGAGCATATAAATAAGGTGAAAAGCTTCTTGATCATGTTTATATCTAAAAAGGTTAAATGTTTAGTGCTTAGTGTATGACACACTAAACACTAAACATTATTTATAATTATTTTCCGTAATTATGTTTCTAATTATTTCTAATTATATTTATAATTACTTCTAATTATGTTTCTAATTACTTCTTCTTCAGCTCCTCGATGGTAGCCTTCAGGGCAGCAATCTTCTCTACAGAGTCGCTTTCCTTCTTGCGCTCCAGGGCTACTACCTTCTCAGGAGCGTGAGCTACGAAGTTCTCATTGCTGAGCTTCTTGCGTACACCCATCAGGAAGCCCTCCAGGTGCTTGAGCTGAGCCTCTGCCTTCTCAATCTCGGCTGCCACGTCGATGAGGTCGCCCAATGGTACGGCAAACTCGTCGGTGCCTACCATGAAAC
>USJX01000039.1 GCA_900555035.1 uncultured Prevotella sp. | reverse complement strand
TGGTATTTCGCAAAAATATCGTAACTTTGCACCCAAATTATTCTAATTTAAATTATAAATATCGTGGCTGAAACAAAGTACATCTTCGTTACCGGTGGTGTGGTTTCTTCTTTGGGTAAGGGAATCATCTCATCATCCATCGGTAAACTTCTTCAAGCAAGAGGCTACAACATTACTATCCAAAAGTTTGACCCATACATCAACATCGACCCGGGTACACTGAACCCGTACGAGCATGGTGAGTGCTATGTAACGGTAGATGGTATGGAGACCGACCTCGACCTCGGACACTACGAGCGATTCACCGGCATTCAGACTACAAAAGCGAATTCTCTCACCACTGGTCGTATCTACAAGGCTGTCATTGACAAGGAACGCCGTGGCGACTATCTCGGCAAGACCATCCAGGTGGTGCCTCACATCACCGACGAGATCAAGCGCAACGTGAAGCTGCTTGGAAAGAAGTATCACTATGACTTCGTGATTACCGAGATTGGCGGAACCATCGGCGACATCGAGAGTGCCCCTTACATGGAAGCTATCCGACAGCTGAAATGGGAACTGGGCAAGAACGCCGTCAATGTGCACCTCACCTACGTGCCTTATCTGAAGGCTGCAGGCGAGTTGAAGACAAAGCCTACCCAGCACTCCGTGAAGGAACTGCAGAGCGTAGGTATTCAGCCAGATGTTCTGATTCTCCGCACCGAGAAGCATCTCGAAGAGGGAATCCTGAAGAAGGTGGCTAGCTTCTGCAACGTAGATTTAGACTGCGTGATTCAGAGCGAAGACCTTCCTAGCATCTACGAGGTGCCTGTAAACATGCAGAACCAGGGCCTCGATACCGCCATTCTTCGCAAGATGGGCGAGCCTATCGGCGAAAAGCCAGCGCTGGGTCCTTGGAGAACCTTCCTCGACCGCAGAAACAAGGCTACCGAGGTGGTGAACATCGGTCTCGTAGGAAAATACGACCTGCAGGATGCCTACAAGAGTATCCGCGAGAGTCTCTCGCATGCCGGCACCTACAACGACCACAAGGTGAAGATTACATTCATCAACTCAGAGTATCTCACAGAAGAGAACGTGGCTGAGCAGCTGAAGGGTCAGGACGGCATCGTCATCTGTCCTGGATTCGGCCAGCGCGGCATCGAGGGCAAGGTCATCGCTGCCCACTATACCCGCACCCACGACATCCCTACCTTCGGCATCTGCCTGGGTATGCAGATGATGGTGATTGAGTTCGCCCGCAACGTGCTGGGATACAAGGATGCCAACTCACGCGAGATGAATGAGAAGACTCCACACAATGTCATCGACATCATGGAGGAGCAGAAGAACATTTCAAACATGGGTGGAACCATGCGACTCGGCGCCTACGAGTGCGTACTGAGACAAGGCAGTCGCGTGTTCAACATCTATAAGAAGGAGCATATCCAGGAGCGCCACCGCCACCGCTATGAGTTCAACAACGATTTCCTGAAGGAATACGAGAAGCATGGCATGATGTGCGTGGGCCGCAACCCAGAGAGCGACCTGGTAGAAATCGTGGAGATTCCGGGCTTGAAGTGGTACATCGGAACACAGTATCACCCAGAGTACCAGAGCACGGTTTTGAAACCACACCCACTGTTTGTTGACTTTGTAAAGACCGCCATCGCTAACAAGAAATAGCGGCAGGCTGGCTTCAGACAGCAGAAAGGCATAGAGTTTGCTGTCTCTTCAGAGAAAATAAAACAATAAAAATAAGAATGAATAAAAACAACATTATCGGTTTCCTCCTGATTGCCGTAGTGCTGATAGGTTTCAGCTGGTACAACCAGCCATCAGCCGAAGAACAGAGAACGGCATTCGTTCAGGACTCCATCGCCAAGGCTAAGCATGCCGAGATGGAAAAAGCAAGCAAGGCTGCCGCTGATAAGCGCCAGACTGATGCTAAGGCTCAGATTGAGACAGACTCTACAGCCCTTTTCTATTCGGCTTTGAAGGGTCAGGCTAAGACTGTTACTCTCGAAAACGAGAAAGTGGCGCTTACTCTCAACACCAAGGGTGGCACTGTAGAGAAAGCTGTAATCAAGGGGTATGTGGGTCACAACCTCCAGGTGAAAGATGGTTCTGCCGACCAGAAGGACGTTACGCTCTTCGACGGCAAAGACCAGTGCCTCAAGTTCATGCTCGAGGCTAAGGAAGCAAACATCATCACCAGCGACCTCTACTTCACGCCATCTAACGTTACCAAGAACTCTGTAACCATGACTGCAGTGGCTGCCCCTGGCAAGACCCTCAGCATGACTTACACCCTGGGCAACGACTACATGCTCCACATGAGTCTGCAGGCTGAGGGAATGGCTGGTCTGTTCTCACCTAACTGCAACAAGATGAGCATCGACTGGAGCGACAAGGCGCGCCAGCAGGAGCGTGGCTTCATGTTTGAGAACCGCTACACCACCCTCACCTATCATGAGGCTGAGGGCGGCACCGACCACCTGAACGAGGGCAGCGAGAAAATCGACGAGAAGATTGAAGAGACTATCGACTGGGTATCTTTCAAGAACCAGTTCTTCTCTGCCATCATGGTGGCTAAGGACAACTTCGACAAGGATGCCTTCATGACCTCTATCCCTCAGGAGAAGGGTACTGGCTACCTGAAGCAGTTCCAGGCTAAGATGAAGACTTCCTTCGACCCAACCGGCAAGAAGGCGTCTGAGTTTGAGTTCTACTTCGGTCCTAACGATTTCCAGATTCTGAAGAATACAGAGAAGGAGAGCACCTTCGGCAAGGACCTGGAGTTCCAGAAGCTCGTTTATCTGGGATGGCCTATCATCCGCTGGATCAACCGTTTCTTCACACTCTACGTGTTCGACTGGCTGAGCAATGTATTCCCAATGGGTATCGTATTGATTCTCATCACTTTGCTCCTCAAGATCATCACCTACCCTATGGTAAAGAAGAGCTATATGAGTTCTGCCAAAATGCGTGTGTTGAAGCCAAAGCTCGAGGCAGCTACCGCCCAGTTCAACAAGCCAGAGGATCAGATGCAGAAGCAGCAGGCGATGATGGCAGAGTATGCCAAGTATGGTGTAAGCCCATTGTCAGGTTGCTTGCCAATGCTGATTCAGATGCCGGTTTGGGTTGCGATGTTCAACTTCGTTCCTAATGCCATCCAGCTTCGTGGTGAGAAGTTCTTGTGGATGAACGACTTGAGCACCTTCGACCCTATCTTCGAGTGGCACACCAACATCTGGTTGATTGGCGACCACTTGAGTTTGACCTGTATTCTCTTCTGCGTAGCCAACCTGTTGTACTCATGGATGACCATGCGCCAGCAGCGTGATCAGATGGTAGGTCAGCAGGCAGAGCAGATGAAGATGATGCAATGGATGATGTATCTCATGCCATTGATGTTCTTCTTCATGTTCAATGACTACTCTGCAGGTTTGAACTTCTACTACTTCATCTCATTGTTCTTCAGTGCCGCAATCATGTGGACCTTGCGCAAGACCACCAACGACGAGAAGCTACTCGCTATTCTGGAAAAGCGCTACGAGGAAAACAAGAATAATCCTAAGAAAGCAAGCGGCCTCATGGCAAGAATGCAGGCCCTCCAGGAGTTGCAGCGCAAGCAGCAGGAAGAGATGATGCGTAAGCAGGCAGAACTGAACGAGAAAAAGAATAATCTCGGGAAAGAATAATCTCAGGGAAAGAATAATCTCAGGAAAGATTACCCCTGGGGAAAGATTACCCCCGAAAAGGTATAATTTGTTAAATGATATTATAAATTATACCTTTTCGGGGGTATTTTCATTTTTTATTCGTATATTTGTCCCCGAAAGGGTATAATATAGTATCATTAATAGTAAGATTTTACCCGAAAGGGTATAAAAGGAATAAAATATGAGCAATACATTATCATCATACGTCAAGGAGATGCGCAAGCAATTCGGATTGACCCAGGTAGATTTGGCTGCGAAATCGGGCGTAGGTCTAAGATTCGTAAGAGAACTGGAGCAGGGAAAGGAAACATTGCGACTAGACAAAGTTAATCAAGTTCTCCTCCTCTTCGGCCAGGAAATCGGTCCCGTTCCTATCCAAAGAGAATAGAAGAGGATGATGATGCGGGTTGAAAATCACCCCCGCTAGGCGTCCCGTCCCCCGCTAGGCGTCCCGCCGGATTTGAAATCCGGCGTAAAAAAAGGTTCGACCTATTAAAACCGGGGGATTTGTAATCCCCCAACACCCAAGAACAAGCAGGATGATGCGGATTGCAAATCCGCAAAGCCCAAAAAGGTTGGGACATTTTTAACGGCGGATTGCAAATCCGCCGAGCGCCTAACGGAGGTCAGCCCCACAAGGTTGCAAAGCCGCTGAGCGCCTAACGGAGGCAAGAACCGAACAGAGACAACCCACTCGAAAAAATAGAATAAAAATATGAAACAAGGAAAGATTTATCTCTATGACCAATACGTAGGCCTGTTGACGGAAGATGAAACGGGCTTCACCTTCGCCTACGATGCAGATTATCTGGCATCGAGTCAAGCCGAAGCCGTGAGCCTCACACTCCCGTTATCCGATGAACCCTACCACGAAACCGTGCTGTTTCCCTTCTTCGATGGGTTAATCCCCGAAGGATGGCTGCTGAATATCGCAGAAAGCAGTTGGAAAATCAACCAGCGGGATAGAATGTCGCTCCTCCTTGCCTGCTGCAAGGATTGTATCGGAGCCGTCAGCGTTATCCCTGTTGAAGAACCTCATGCAGAAGGTGATGCGGATTGCAAATCCGCAAAGCCATCTGCGGATAAAACCAACAATTCACCCCAAAACTAGAAAGGAGAAATAACTATGGAGAAATGTCTATATTGCTATAAACCGCTGAAAATAGGACAGGTAGATTACCACCCTGCTTGCGCCAAGAAACTCTTCGGCACCAAGGAAGCCCCTGTTTTGCCCTACGTAAGAAAGGAAATCGGCGACCTGGCAAAGCAAGTGGTGCGTGCCCAGACCACCCTGACCGGTGTGCAGGCAAAGCTCTCGCTCGATGTCAACCCAGGCGGAAAGAACGAACCTTCCCGCTTCACCATCGTAGGCCTCTGGGGAAGATACATCCTCAAGCCCCAAACCGACCGCTATCGCTGTCTTCCCGAAATAGAAGACCTCACGATGCACCTCGCCGAAGCCGCCAAAATCAGCGTGGTTCCCCATGGCTTAATCCGCTTTGCCGATGGCGAACTCTGCTACATCACCCGGAGAATAGACCGCCAGGACGATGGAACAAAAATACCGATGGAGGATATGTGCCAGCTATCCGAGCGCCTTACCGAATACAAATACAAAGGATCCTACGAGCAGATAGCCAAGCTCATCAAAAAGTATTCCTCCTTCTCGCAGCTCGACCTCGTGAACTATTGGGAGTTAGTCATCTTCTCGTGGATTACCGGCAACGCCGACATGCACCTCAAGAACTTCTCGCTCTACAACAACCGCAAGTTGGGCTATGGCTTAACCCCTGCCTACGACCTTCTCTGCACCAAGATCGTAATGCCGGAAGATACAGAAGAACTCGCCCTGACGCTCAATGGCAGAAAGCGAAAGATTCAGAAAGCAGATTTCATCAAGGTAATGACCGCATCAGGACTCAGCGAAAAGGTAATCAGCAACATCGCCAAGAAATTCCGTCGCTCCATCGTGAAATGGCTCGACCTGATAGAAGCCTCCTTTCTTCCGGATAGCATGAAGAAAGAATATAAAAAACTGATTCTCAGCAGAGTCATGGCTTTGAGATAATATCTCTGATAAAATAAAAACAATATATAATGAAGAAAATATTATTATCATTTTTAGCAGCCATCGGATTATCGACCACGGGCTGCTCAGCACAGGCTGGTCAATCAGCCCCATCTGATTCATCAGCAAAAACTGCCCCATCGGATGGCATCATCGTATTGGCTCCACAAGCCTTCATCAACCAGGCAAAGGCGGATTCCACCAGTTTCCTCCTCGATGTTCGCACTTCCAAGGAACATGCAGAAGGTCATCTGGCTGGCGCTCACCAATTGGATTACCTCAATCCCGAAGCATTCGATGCCGGCATCAGTAAGCTCGATAAATCCCGCACCTACTATATCTATTGCAGAAGCGGAAAGCGAAGCCATGGTGCCTGCCAGAAAATGCAGAAGCTAGGCTTCAAGGTGTATGATATGGAAGGCGGAATCCTAAACTGGACCAAGCTAGGAATGCCGGTGGAAAGATAAAAAAGTACCCCCGAAAAGGTATAATTAATCAAACTTCACGATTAACTATACCCCTTCGGGGGTATTTTATTTTATCCGAATCTATTTCTTCAACAGAATCCAATCTGAATCTACTTCTTCAGCAGAATCCAAGCCGAATTTACTTCTTCAACACCGGCTCGCAGGTGATGCTGACACCAAGCTTCTTGAAAATCTTCTGATCCACATCACTCAGCATCACGGTGCAATGAGCCTGACAGCCACGGAGCTTTGGCAACTGCTCCAATGCCTTCCTGCAATTCTCATCATTCTCTGAAAGAACAGAAAGAGCTACCAAAACCTCATCCGTATGAAGACGAGGATTGTGACCACCCAGATAATTCACCTTCGTATGCTGGATAGGCTCAATCATCGACTGAGGAATCAACTTCAACTCATGGTCGATGCCCGCCAAGTGCTTGGTAACATTCAAGATCAATGCCGCACTGCAACCCAGCAACTCGCTGCTGTGACCACAGATAATCGTGCCATCCTCCAACTCAATCGCAGCAGAAGTATGACCCGTTGCCTTCTTATGATCCTTAGCCGCTACAGTCACCTTGCGATAATCCGTAGTAATCTTAGCCTGCTTGAAAAGCAGCTGAATCTTGCTAATCTCCGCCTCGTTGCACGCACCAGCCGCCAACTTGTTGGTAGCTGCATAGTAACGACGTATAATCTCGTTCTTCGATGCCTCGCAGCAAACCTCATCGTCTGAAATGCAGAAACCTACCATGTTCACACCCATATCCGTAGGCGACTTGTATGGATTGCTTCCGTAAATACCCTCAAACAAAGCGTTGAGCACAGGATAAATCTCCACGTCACGGTTGTAGTTGATGGCAATCTTGTTGTATGCTTCCAGATGGAATGGGTCAATCATGTTCACATCGTTCAAGTCGGCAGTTGCAGCCTCATAGGCGATGTTTACCGGATGCTTCAATGGGAGATTCCAGACAGGGAAGGTCTCAAACTTGGCATAACCCGCACGCACCCCACGCTTGTTTTCATTATAAAGCTGACTCAGGCAGACAGCCATCTTGCCGCTACCAGGACCTGGAGCAGTAACAATCACCAGCGGACGCTCAGTCTCTACATAGTCATTCTTGCCGAAACCCTCATCCGAAGCAATGAGATCCACATCATGAGGATAACCCTCGATGAGATAATGGCAGAAAGTCTTGATGCCCTCACGCTCCAGGCGCTGCTTGAAGGCGATGGCTGCAGGCTGACCGTTATAATGGGTGATGACAACAGAGCCCACCATGAAGCCACGGTTCTGGAACTCGCCACGAAGGCGCAGCACGTCCTCATCGTAAGTAATGCCCAGGTCGGCACGCTTCTTGTTTTTCTCGATGTCGGCGGCACTGATTACGATAACAATCTCGATGCTATCGCTGATTTTCTGGAACATGCGCAGTTTGCTATCAGGCTGGAAACCTGGCAAAACGCGACTGGCGTGGTGGTCATCGAAAAGCTTGCCTCCCAATTCCAGGTAAAGCTTTCCGTCAAACTTAGAGATTCTTTCCTTAATGTGCTCAGATTGAATCTTCAAATACTTCTCGTTGTCAAATCCTAACTTCATATTGTGTTATCTTTCTTTGAGTTGAACTCTATATCCTTATCGTTAAAAAACAAATCGCCTGCAAAATTACAAAAAAGTATTGAATTACGAGACAAATATGAAGATAAAGTTTCTAAAAAATGACAGATAAGCCACAAGAATGAGAAATAAACTCGCAATCCTTTCGCCAAATCGAATTTTTGCAGTAACTTTGCACCGAATATTCAATAAAATCACAAAAATATGATTAAAGCAATGATTCTGGCTGCAGCAGCACTCACCATGAGCGCAACTTCAGCCGATGCACAGACTATGATTGAGAAAAACAACATCAAGGTGGAGAACCACCTGATGACCCCAGAAGCTCTTTGGGCGATGGGAAGAATTGGTGCAGCAGAGGCTTCGCCTAACGGCAAGCAGGTGGTGTACCAGGTAGGTTACTACAGTGTAAAGAAAAACAAGGGCCATCAGATGCTCTTCATCATGGATGCCAACGGCAAGAACCAGAAGGCACTGACCACTGACGCCAAGAGCGAGACCGATGCGGCATGGATTCAGGGCGGACAGAAGATTGCCTTCATCCGCGACGGTCAGCTCTGGAGCATGAACCCAGACGGAACCGACCGCAAGCAGCTCACCAACGACAAGTTGGGCGTCCAGGGCTTCCGCTTCTCCCCTGACGGCAAGAAGGTAATCCTCATCAAGGAACTCCCTTACCACGGAACCATCAAGGAGAATCCTTCCGATCTGCCTCTCGCTACCGGTCGCCTCGTTACCGATATGAACTATCGCCACTGGGACCACTACGTAGAGAGCCTTCTCCACCCATTCGTGGCTGATGTGGCTGCCGACGGCACCATCAACGCAGGCGAGGATATTCTGAAGGATGAGCCATTCGAGTGCCCTATGGCACCATTCGGAGGCATCGAGCAGCTGGCATGGAGCCCTGATTCCAAGACCATCGCCTACACCTGCCGCAAGAAGGAGGGCGTTCAGTATGCCATCTCTACCGATTCAGATATCTTCCTATATAATATAGGTACGCGCGAGACCAAGAACCTCTGCAAGGAGGCTGGCTATGTGGAGCCTAAGATTGATGCTACCAAGAGCATGAAGAATCAGGCAGTAAATGCGCCAGAGAATCTGAAGAACAATCCGGGTTACGACGTAAGCCCTCAGTTCTCTGCTGATGGCAAGTACATCGCTTGGCAGAGCATGGCTCGCGATGGCTACGAGAGCGACCGCAACCGCCTCTGCGTCTATGACCTCGCCACAGGCAAGAAGAACTATGTATCAGATAAGTTTGATTCAAACGTAGAGGGCTTCGTATGGAACAAGGACAACAAGAGCCTCAGCTTCATCGGCGTTTGGCACGGAACCCTGAACCTCTATCAGGCTAACTTCAAGGGCGAAGTGAAGCAGATTACCAACGAGTGGGCTGACTACGGAAGCATCTCGCTTGCCAACAACGGCAACAAGCTTCTCGCTACCAAGGCTAGCATGAGCCACCCTACCGATATCTACATCGTTACCCCTGGCAAGAATGCCAAGAGCACCAAGGTAGAGCAGATTACCCACGAGAACGACCACATTCTGAGCCAGTTGAACCTGGGCAAGTGTGAGCAGCGCTGGGTGAAGACCACCGACGGCAAGGACATGCTGGTATGGGTGATGTTGCCATCTAATTTCGATGAAACCAAGAAGTACCCTACCCTTCTCTTCTGCGAGGGCGGTCCTCAGAGTCCGGTGAGCCAGTTCTGGAGCTACCGCTGGAACATTCAGATTATGGCAGCCAACGGTTATGTCATCGTATTGCCTAACCGCCGTGGTCTCCCTGGTTTCGGCAGTGCCTGGAACGAGGAAGTTTCAGGCGACTGGACGGGTCAGTGCATGAACGATTATCTTTCTGCCATCGATGATGCTACCAAGAATCTGCCTTACGTAGATAAGGATCGTCTGGGATGTGTAGGTGCCAGCTTCGGCGGTTTCTCAGTATATTATCTCGCCGGTCACCACAACAAGCGTTTCAAGGCGTTCCTCGCCCACGATGGTGCTTTCAACCTGGAGAGCATGTACACCGATACCGAGGAGGCTTGGTTCAGCAACTGGGAATATGAGGATGCTTACTGGAACAAGGATAAGAGTGCCAACGCCAAGAAGACTTACGAGAACAGTCCTCATAAGTTTGTAGATAAGTGGGATACTCCTATTCTTTGTATCCATGGCGAGAAGGACTACCGCATCAACGCCAACCAGGGCATGGGTGCCTTCAATGCAGCCCGCATGCGCGGTATTCCAGCCGAACTCCTCATCTATCCTGATGAGAACCACTGGGTATTGAAGCCACAGAACGGCGTGCTCTGGCAGCGCACCTTCTTCGGATGGCTGGATAAGTGGTTGAAGAAATAACATATACAAAAAAGGCTTGCTTCGGAAATGAAGCAAGCCTTTTTTGTATATGATATTTCTAAGATTTAGCTTACGCGATTCAACTTCTTGATGATTGAGAAGATGAAGACGGCTGATACCAGACAGATGCCGGCGAGAACACCCCAGATGGCAACGAGGTTGAAGTTCTGACCCCACATAATACCAGGAATCATTACCAACTGGTTACCGATGGCTGTTGCACCGAACCAGAGACCCATCATCAAACCAGCATACTTTGGAGGAGCTACCTTCGATACAAACGAAATACCGATTGGAGAAAGAAGAAGCTCTGCGAATGTGAGGATAAGATAGGTAGAGATGAGGAGGTTGGCACTTACACGTGTACCCTCTGTAGCAGGCTCGCCCTGTGCCAAAGGAAGCTCCAGCCCCATAGATCCTACAGCCATCCATACGAAACCGAGAGCAGCTACGAGCATACCCAAACCAATCTTCTCTGGTGATGTAGGCTCCTTGCCAATCTTGTGAAGCCATGAGAACAAAGCAACGCTCACTGGTGTCAATGCCACTACATAGCATGGGTTGAACTGCTGGAAGATAGGAGCCTCAACATCTACGGCACCTTCAAGGTTGCTGTACTTGTAGAAGAGGAAAGCGATGGCAGCAACAATGACACCAAGAGAGATGCCCTTACCCTTGCCTGTCTTGCTCTGTGCCAGACCGAAGCAACCGTAAACCACGAAGATGCAGGCTACGAGGTTGGTCACATCGAATGCCATTGACTGCAAGCCCTCAGATGTCTTCTGAGTATAGTCGCGGGCAAAGAGTGTCAATGTATTACCGTTCTGGTGGAAAGCCATCCAGAAGAAGATAACCACGGCGAATACGAGACAGAGGCAGATGATGCGCTCCTTGGTCTCAGCCTTGGAAAGCTCGTTGGTCTCCTTGGCAGGAGTCTTATCGTCCTTGCTCTTGTTCTCAGAAGCAAGCACGTGCTTGTAGGTGAAGCTGAAGGCATAGTAGATGGCAATACTAATAATAAGCGAAGCACAAGCCACGGCGAATGCGAAGTGATATGAATCCTCCACAGATACGCTCAGGCTCTCCTGCGCCCACTTCATGATCTTGATGGCAGCAGTAGGAGCAAACATGGCGCCGATGTTGATGGCCATGTAGAAAAGCGAGAAACCAGAATCACGGTTGCTGGAATACTGTGGCTCGTCGTAGAGGCGGCCTACCATCACCTGCAGATTACCCTTGAACAATCCGGTGCCCAGGGCGATGAGGACAAGCGAAATACCCATAGCGGCAACAGCAACGGTGTCCTTGCCAAGAGGAAGGGAAAGTACCAGGTAGCCGATGAACATGATGAAGATACCCGTGGTAACCATACGTCCGAAGCCAAACTTGTCGGCTGCAATACCACCGATGATAGGCAGGAAGTAAACCATCATCAGGAATGTGGAGTAGATAGTACTTGCCAATCCGGTTTCAAAACCGAAGTTGGCCTGCAAATAGAGCAAGAACACAGCAAGCATGGTGTAATAGCCGAATCGCTCACCCGTATTTGCCAAAGCTAAGGCCCATAGACCTTTTGGTTGATTCTCAAACATAATTTTTTTATTTTTTCTAATATTTATTATTTAGTTATTCTTTTCTCGCAAATTCCGTGCAAAGATACACATTTTTTTCGATATTTCAAACTTGTTGCGTCAAAAACGTTATATGAAATACCATTTTTATATTCAAAAACGGCTAAATTTCTAAAATACAGACAAATCTTGCAAAAGTTTTCCATTTCTATTACAACAAGATTGCATTTTTTTTTGTACCTTTGCAGCCCGAAACCGTATAGGTGGATTCCGACATTGTGGATGCCGACATTATTAATAATGAATTTTATAAATTTATAAATAGATAAATAGAAAGGTAAAAGGGTATTTATGAGACAACTTAAGATTAGCAAGAGTATAACCAACCGTTCCAGCGAAGCACTTGATAAGTACTTGGTGGAGATTGGTCGTGAACCTATGGTCTCTATCGACGAGGAGATTGAGCTGGCCCAGAAGATTCGCAAAGGCGGACGCGAGGGTGAGCGTGCCAAGGAGAAATTGGTCAAGGCAAACCTCCGATTCGTGGTGTCTGTTGCTAAGCAATATCAGCACCAGGGTCTGGGTCTTACCGACTTGATTGACGAGGGAAACATCGGTTTGGTGAAGGCTGCCGAGAAATTTGATGAGACTCGTGGTTTTAAGTTCATCTCATACGCAGTGTGGTGGATTCGCCAGAGCATTCTCCAGGCCATCGCTGAGCAGAGCCGTATCGTTCGCTTGCCTTTGAACCAGGTGGGTGCCTTGAGCAAGATCAGCGCCGAAATCAGCAAGTTCGAGCAGGAGAACCAGCGCAAGCCTTCTGTTGCCGAGCTGGCACAGATTACCAAGATGGAGGAGAGCAAGATTGACCAGACCATCAAGGCAGACAATCACCACATGAGTATTGACGCTCCATTTGGTAGCGATGACGATGACAATGCCATGGTTGACGTGATGGCTTCCGGCGACGACAGCCGTACCGACAAGGGTGTAGATTTCGAGTCTATGGCAAGCGAGCTGCAGCGTGTGTTGGCCACAGTATTGAAAGAGCGCGAGCGCAAGATTCTCTGCTACTGCTATGGCATCGGTTGCCACGAGAAGGGTTTAGAAGAAATCGGCAGCGAGTTCAACCTCACCCGCGAGCGTGTGCGCCAGATTCGTGAAAAGAGTATCATCAAGCTCCGTGAAAGCGGAAAGATTAAGATTTTGATGAAATACTTGGGATAATTAGTAGGGATTAGTGATTAGTGATTAGTGATTAATTCATTCGGATAAAAGACGAGAGAAAATTAGATAAAAACTAAGTTGCTCATGGCAACGAAAGTAAAAAAGGGCAATCAGTTGGTTCATCCCAATCTGGTTGCCCTTTCTCTTTTTACTATTAATTAATAACTAATCACTATTAATTAATCACTAATAACTAATCACTAAAAATTAATCACTAATAACTAATCACTATCAATTAGCTATAAAGTTTCCATTCTTATCTATCAAGCCGCTTATTCCGTCTCTCACTGCCTCGAAATAAGGATACTCATCTCTGAGACAAATCTCATCATAAAGGAAATCGGCTACGATGGTGTCCTTGCCGTCTGGCATTACCAATCCCATCTTGCCATTCTTCTCGGCTATTACCGGCATGATGCTCAGGTCGTCATTATAGATGTAGCACGTGCGGAGAAAATCATACACGGGCTGAAGCATCACGTTACCCTGATGGTCTTTCATGCCAAACTTGCCGTTCTCCTCGAACACCTCGTGATAACGGATGTACTTATCCTTCAGGCGATGATAGTAGAATACCATCTTGCGCTTGTCGTTCACGAAGTCCAGCATATACTGGAACGTATCGCAATAGTTAGCCACCGAACGAACCAAAATCATCTTCAAGTCCAAACCGTCCAATGCCTTTCGGTTCAAATCGATATACTTGGCAATCGCCTTCTCCTTCTCCGGAACAGAGAGGCTTGCCAATCTTTCCTCAAACTTGAGCATAGCTTGTTTAGTTCCCGACATTCCTTTAATGTATCGGTGAATCTGTCTGCCCATTTCCGAACAGATAAACTTGTCTATCTCCTGCTGCTCTATAGGGTCAGCATAGTCCTTAATCAATGATTCAGCTGTAGGGTTCATGGTTGTTCCTTTCTTTTATAGAATTATACTTTCAAAGATTCTGAAGAACGAAGAGCAAACGAATTCTTCACTCTTCGTTCTTCACTCTTCACTTCATTTATTTCTTCACATTAGGCTGCTGCAGGCCATAGCCCTTGCGCTTGTCTTCCAGGAGGAGGAGGAAGGAGATGACGATGGCAATCACGCCAAAGGCTGCAAAGATGGTCATCGTCTCTGTATAGTCAATGACACCATCAGCACCCGTATTTGCCTGGTTCACCTTACCGATCCATACCGGAATAAGAGCCAGTCCGATATTCTGAATATAGAAGATAAGTGCGTATGCAGTTCCTAAGAGTTTCATTGGGATAATCTTTGGCACGGATGGCCACATGGCTGAAGGCACCAATCCGAAGGCAATGCCCAGGATGAGCATCATCACAATGGCAAGCACACATGAGTTGATTGGCAGGGCAAAGATTACGTGTACCAGAGTAAGGAGACAACTGCCGATAATCATCAGCGTGGCACCCTTGCCATACTTGTCATATACGCTGCCGAAGAGTGGAGTAAGGAAGATGGTACCGAATGGCAACATCGCAGGAATCAGACCTGCCATACTAGCATCAACACCATACTTGAAAATCATCAGCTTGGTGGCAAACTTCAGGAATGGGAATACGCCTGCATAGAACATCAGGCAAAGGAATGCTACATACCAGAAACCTGTTGTCTTGAAAAGTCCACCCAGGTCGGAGAACTTGAATCCTTCTTCCGGTTCAGTAGCCGCAGCAGCTGCTGAAGCATCCTCCTTCTTATCCATCGCGCAATAAACCAGATAAACCAGCACACCGGCACAAAGCAAGGCTGCACCCAAGCCAATAGAGGCAGATACGCCGCCCATCGCCTTGGCGAAAGGAAGAGAAGCACCCAGGGCAGCGGCTGTTCCCAAACGGGCCGTAGCCACCTGCACGCCCATTGCCAGAGCCAGCTCATGACCCGTAAACCATTTCACGATAACCTTGCTCACGGTAATACCGCATATCTCACAGCCCACGCCATAGATGGCGAAGCCAAGAGCAGCGATGACTACCTGTGTACTATAAGTACCAAAGAATGGCACTGCCATTGATCCGGCAAACTCATGACCCACTGCGTACCACTTCAACAAGGCTCCACCAAACATCAGGACGGTAGAGAGGATACCCGTAAAACGGATGCCGAACTTATCGAGAATGAGTCCACCGAAGAAGAGGAGCAGGAGGAACACATTAAAGTATCCGTAGGCTCCAGAGAAAAAGCCGTATTCATCCGAACTCCATCCGAGTCCGAGACCATTCTCTGCCCCCTTGGCAGCTGTCAAGAGTGGCTCCAGCGGAGACATTACATCTGTAAAAAAGTAACCGAACATCATCGTGACGCTCACAATGAAGAGGGCGGTCCAGCGAGCTGACTTCGAGTCGCTCAATTGCATCTGAATTTTTTCTGTTGTACTCATCGTTTCAAAACATAAATGATAATTTCATTATCACTAATTTCTATTTTCTATTAATTATTAATTATCAATCATTAATTATCAATTATTTTCTCTTCACGTTCTTCGTTCTTGTAATATCGAAGAGATAAGAGAGTTTCAATACTATCTGTCCGTAGTTACTCTTTCCAAAGTAATCACGCTTCGACGCACCGTAGATATTGCCCAATCCGTAGTAGTAGCGCGCCTCGGCAAGGAAGTGACCCACCTTCGGAATGCTGTATTCGGCACCCAATCCCACGGCGATACCGTAATCCAGCTTGTTCTCCACTGCCATCGTATCCTGTGCCACCACCGGACTCACTCTTTCGTTGTCCGTCTTCGGCATGTGCTTCACATCGAAGTTGGTCTTGGTTGATTCACTCAGATAATAACCAAACTGCGGACCGGCATTCACGAAGATATTCAGTCCTCTCTCTTCCCTACCCCAAGCCAGGTGAGCCATCACCGGCACCTGGATATAGTTGACGGTGCGACTGTAAACCATCGGCTGCTGGGTATCCGTAATGATCACGGGGTTGTTGTCACGGTCCAGGATATCCTCCTTCCATCCCACCTGTGCGTAGTTCACCTCGGCATAGATGGAGCAGATGGTCTTGAAGTATTTCTCGCAGGTATATTTCAGTGAGAGTCCTCCCGTGATACCCCCATGCTGCTTCTGCTGCACCTCCGGTTCGAAGCCCACCGAACTCATCACGTATCCGCCGTTGAATCCGATGCTAAAGTCATTGCGATGCTCGCCTATCTGTGCCGAAACCGGGATTCCGAAAGCCAGCAACAGAACCAGCAGCCCAAAATATCTATTCATTATCAACTCAAAACTATAAATTATAAACTATAAATTGTAAACTATAAACTAGTACTTAATCGTCTCTATCTGATGATTGAAGGTATAGTGAATCAGCTCGAAGTTTCTGTTCTTGTATCCGCCCCTGCTGGTCTTCACGAAATGCAGAGGAGTCTGAACTGGCAGATAATTCACCTGCTGCCTGTCACCATTGAAGTTGTCTCCATGCTTCTTCATACCCTGGATAAAGAACATGCCGTGGTCGTAACCCGTAATGGCGAAACGTGGCTGCGCTACCATCATCGGCTGGTGGAACCATGCCGCATACTTCTTCTCCAAGCTCTGCGTTCTTGCCGAACCGGCATTGTAATAGAAGGTGGAAGGAATATAAGTATCATACTTATAGAAGCGCTCCAGATTGTACTTGGCATACATCAGCCACTCCGTATAGCCGAAGAGCGAGATGGAGGCACCCGGGAACTTGCTGTCGAACTCATCCAACCTGTTGAGCACAGCCGTCAACTGTGGCGAACGGCCCGTGTTCAAAATAATCACATTCTGCTTGCTAGGCTGGAAAGCCTTGGCAAACTGCTCCAGGCTGGAATTCACATTGGTGATGCTGTAGTTGATGTTACGCTTCTCCAGTTCCTTGCGGAGTCCGTAGGTAAAGACTCCCTTTCTCGATGTAGAATCATTGCAATCTACAAAGATAGGATGCACGTTTGTGAATCGTCTCAGGAATGCCTCGATGGTACATTCGTTCAGGGTCTCCTGACTCTGATAAACCTGGAAGATTTCCTTGTTGCGCTCCACGTCGTCGCCGCTGATAGAGAACGGAATCACCAGTTTGATGCCGTTGGCCTTACAGAACGCCGTGAGCGGAGCCACCTGCTTGGTATAGAGCGGACCGAAGATGATGTTGCACTTGTCGGCACCTTCCTGCAGCAGGGTGGTACGGATATCCGCATCTATCGGCACGTTCCAGGCATGAACATCGGTAGAGATTCCCTTCTGCTTCAACTCGTCGCAAGCCATCAGCAGTCCGCGGTAGTACTCCACCATTCTCTTTCCGTCGCCATCCACATCGTGCAAAGGCAACATCACGCCAATCTTCACGGCATTGTTCACCACGGCAGGCGCAGCACTTGTCTTGGCTGGCGCAAAAGCTCCCGTTCCCGAGGTTTCGGCAGCAGCATTTCCCGCCTTCTCATGGTTCTTCTTCAAATCCTTCTCATAAGGAATAAACAGGGTGGCACCCTTCTGCAAGACGTAGCCCTCCTGCTTCATCTCCGGATTCGCCTCCATCAGTTCCGGCAAAGACAGTCCGTACTTGTTGGCAATGCCAAACACCGTATCCTTCTTCTTCACCGTATAAATGTCACGCCATTTGGTGGTCTGGGCGAAAACACCCATACTCAAAGTCAATCCCACAATCATCAAGAAATATCTCATACTTCTTCTCATAATCGTTCCAAATTTAATGTTAATATCTTCAGAAATCATGCCTTTCACGGCAATAATTCAACTTTTCACCTGCAAAAATACAAAAAATCTCGCATCTAGCCCAAAATCTCTAAGCTTTTTATTATCTTTGCACAAATTATTTGTAAAATGAGACTAAAAATAACGATACTTTGCATCATGTTGCTCGTTTTTGGGCACATTCATGCCGATGATGTATATCCATCGGTAACGCCTACCGCTGCCTTCACGGGGCCTGACGGCGAAACCATCACCGACGAATCCTACAGCGGTTCGGCGCCAGTTCATGCCACCTTCGAAGCGCACCCTGCTGACTATGCGGGATGGGATGCCTACTACGAGTGGCGATTCTACAAAAATGCCGACCAGGAGCCTTATATTATAAGGTATGAGGAGAACACCGACTTCGACTTCACCGAGTCGGGAAGCATCCGCGTGGTGCTCTACGCCAAGTTTACCCAGGGTGAACTGGAGATAGAGACCACCAACGAGGAATCCCCCTTCACCCTCTCCATCTCAGAGAGCGTGCTACTCATGCCGAATGCCTTCAGCCCCAACGGCGACGGCATCAACGACATCTACAAGGCGAAAGACGGCTACCAGAGCATCACCGACTTTCATGGCTACATCTTCAACCGATGGGGACAGAAACTCTTCGAATGGAACAATCCTGCCGAAGGATGGGACGGCACCTACAAGGGCAAGCCGGTGAAGGATGGTGTCTATTTCTGCCTCGTCAAGGCAAAGGGTGCCGACGGCAAGACGTACAACATCAAGAAAGATGTGAATCTGCTGCGCGGATTCACAGAAACACAAAACAATTCAGGACAATGATTTGATTTCAGCAATGAAGTTTCATTTCAGAAGAAAGATAAGAGCATGATTTCAGAAGAAAAAATAAATGTATGGGGCGCACGAGTTCACAATCTCAAGAACATTGATGTAGAGATTCCGCGCGACTCCCTCACCGTGATAACCGGTCTCTCTGGATCGGGCAAGTCTTCGCTGGCTTTCGACACCATCTTCGCCGAAGGTCAGCGCAGATACATCGAAACCTTTTCGGCTTACGCCCGCAATTTTCTGGGCAACATGGAGCGCCCTGACGTAGATAAAATTACAGGCTTGAGCCCTGTGATCAGCATCGAGCAGAAGACCACCAACAAGAACCCGCGCTCCACCGTGGGCACCACCACCGAGATTTACGATTACCTGCGCCTGCTCTTCGCACGTGCCGGAACGGCCTACAGCTACCAGAGCGGCAAGGAGATGGTGAAATATACGGAAGAGCAGGTCATCGACCTTATCCTCGATGAATACGAGGGCAAGGCCATCTTCCTCCTCGCCCCACTCGTGCGCATGCGCAAGGGTCACTATCGTGAACTCTTCGAGGGATTGCGACGCAAGGGCTATCTCTACGTACGCATCGACGGCGAAATCAGGGAGATAGAAAGGGGTATGAAAATCGACCGATACAAGAACCATAACATCGAGGCGGTGATTGACAAGCTCGTAGTGAAGGAAAGCGACGAGGAACGCATCCGCAAGAGTGTGGCCACGGCGATGAAACTGGGCGACGGCATGGTGATGGTTATCGAAAAAGGCGCTACAGAAGGCAAGAACTTCTCCAAGCGACTGATGGACCCCGTTACAGGCATCGCCTATCAGGATCCGGCACCAAACATGTTTTCCTTCAACTCCCCAGAAGGAGCCTGTCCGCATTGCAAGGGACTGGGAAAGGTGGGCGAAATCGACCTCAAGAAGGTGATTCCAGACGATGAGCTCAGCATCTACGAAGGCGGTATCGTGCCATTGGGAAAATACAAGAACCAGATGATTTTCTGGCAGATTGAGGCACTACTGGCGAAATACGGCCTGAAACTGAAGACACCGATCTGCGAGATTCCCGAAGATGCCATGCAGGAAGTCCTATATGGCTGTCTGGAAAACGTGAAGATTGCCAAGGAGAAGGTGGATACTTCTTCGGATTATTTCTGCGCCTACGACGGCGTGGTGGATTACCTGCAGAAGGTGATGGAAGACGATGAGAGCACCGCCGGAAAGAAATGGGCCGACCAGTTTGTCTCTACCGTAGAATGCCCGGAATGCCACGGTCTGCGACTCAAGAAGGAGTCGCTCGCCTTCCGCATCTGGGACAAGAATATCTCTGAGGTGGCAAGCCTCGACATCACCGAACTCCGCTCGTGGCTCGAACAGGTGGAAGAGCATCTGCCTGCCATGAAGGCGAAGGTGGCGCACGAAATCATCAAGGAACTGCGCACCCGTGTCAACTTCCTTCTCGATGTGGGATTGGATTATCTCTCGCTCAACCGCCAGTCGGCTTCGCTCTCGGGCGGTGAGAGTCAGCGCATCCGTCTGGCTACTCAGATTGGCAGTCAGCTGGTCAATGTGCTCTATATCCTCGACGAGCCTAGCATCGGCTTGCACCAGCGCGACAACGAGCGACTTCTGAAAAGCCTCAAGGAACTTCGCGACCTGGGCAACACGGTGATCGTGGTAGAACACGACGAAGACATGATGCGTGCCGCCGACTGGATTATCGACATCGGTCCGAAGGCTGGCAGAAAGGGAGGTGAGGTTGTTTTCCAGGGAACTCCGGCAGAAATGCTGAAGACCAACACCATCACCGCCCAGTATCTGAACGGCAAGATGGCGATAAAGGTTCCGGAAAAACGACGCGAAGGCAACGGCAAGAGCATCACCATCCACGGTGCCAGGGGAAACAACCTGAAGAATGTGGATGTGGAATTCCCATTGGGCAAGCTCATCGTGGTAACGGGTGTGAGCGGTTCGGGAAAATCAACCCTGGTCAACGAGACCCTACAGCCGATTCTCTCGCAGCATTTCTATCGCAGTCTGAAGAAGCCGATGCCATACGACAGCATCGAGGGCATCGACCTGATAGACAAGGTGGTGAATGTTGACCAGAGTCCGATAGGCAGAACGCCGAGAAGCAATCCTGCCACTTACACCGGAGTCTTCGCCGATATCCGAACCCTCTTCGTAGGACTTCCAGAGGCGAAGATTCGAGGATACAAACCGGCACGCTTCTCCTTTAACGTAAAGGGTGGAAGATGTGACGAATGCAAGGGCAACGGCTACAAGACCATCGAAATGAATTTCCTGCCGAATGTGTATGTGCCGTGCGAGGTATGTCATGGCAAGCGTTACAACCGTGAGACGCTGGAGGTGAGATACAAGGGTAAGAGCATAGCCGACGTGCTGGATATGACCATCAACCAGGCTGTGGAGTTCTTCGAAAACGTGCCTCAGATTCTCAACAAGATCAAGGCTTTGCAGAGTGTGGGCTTGGGATATATCAAACTAGGTCAGAGCTCCACTACCCTTTCGGGCGGAGAGAGCCAAAGAGTAAAACTCGCCACCGAGCTTTCGAAGCGAGATACGGGTCAGACGCTCTATATCCTGGATGAGCCAACCACCGGTCTTCATTTCGAAGATATCCGCATGCTGATGGATGTGCTTCAGAAGTTAGTAGATAGAGGCAACACGGTCATCATCATCGAGCACAACCTGGATGTGATAAAACTTGCCGACTGGCTGATAGACATGGGTCCGGAAGGCGGACGAGGTGGCGGAAAGCTCCTCTTTGCCGGCACACCGGAAGACATGGTGAAAAGCGGCGTAGGCTACACCAGCAAGTTCCTGGCTCAGGTGCTGAAGAAATAAAGAAAAAGACAGAGATAAAAAAACTCCGTTCCAATTCCGTGTATGAATATCTTGAAATTACACGAAATTGAAACGGAGTTTTTTATCTATGAAAGTCTATAGTCATTATTCAATAATCAATAATCATTATTCAATAATCAATAATCATTATTCAATAATCAATAATCTATACTCCATGCTCCTTCTTGGCTTTGTACTTAATCTTATCAAAACCTTCGCCATAAACACCGATCACGGCACTCTGACTGACAAAGGCATGTGGATCTATCTCGCTGATAAGGCGGAAAATGGCTGGAGCCTGGCGCTGCTTGGCAAGCACGAAGAGCATCTTCACATCCTGACCGGAATAGAAACCGCTGGCGTTCACCACCGTTACTCCTCTATCAGCATCCACGTTGATGCGCTTGCCTATCTCCTCATACTTCTGCGAAATAATGAAGAACTGTACACTTCTACGGCGACTGTTCACCACCTGGTCGATGCAGAATGCCTGAACGCAAAGAACTACATAACCATATAACACTTTTTCCCAATCGTGAACCACCAGATAACTGGAACTGATGATGAAAATGTCGCATATCATAATCACTCTACCTAAGGAAATGTCGCGATACTTGTTGACAATGGCGGCAATGATATCCGTACCACCCGTACTTCCACCAACAGAGAAACCGAGTCCGATTCCGCAGCCGCAGAAAACGGCACCCAGGAAAGCAGCCCATAAAGGTTGGTTTTCCAAGAGATGAATATCGCCTAAATGACTGGAGAAGAAGGAGGTCAAGACGGTTACCACGATGACGGCATAAACGGTCTTGACGCAGAACTTAGCTCCCAAAATCTTGAACGCACATATTAATAAGGTGGCGTTGGCGATGAAATACGGGATTTGCACAGGGCAACCGGTTGCCCAATAGATAATACTGGAGATACCAGGAAGTCCGCTTGCCGTCACATTGGTAGGCAAGAGGAATACGTTCCATCCAATAGCGTAGGAAATCATTCCTATCGCAATCATTACATAGTCTTGTACAGACTTCCACAAGGGTCGAGGAGGAGTCATAATTAATTTATAATTTACAATTTACTACTAATAGTTGATAGTTTATAATTGATAGTTTATAGGGCACACTTTATAGTTGAAAGGGTGCTCTTTACCAGAATTTCTTCTGCTGCTCTGACCACTCAAAACCTTGGGTTGCCATTTTCGCCTCTAAGGCAGCGCGGTTTACATTAAAGTGATTACAAATCTCATCGAGTGTTTCAAACTCGTGGTCACGAAGCAGGAAGTTGATGGCGCTTACGAGCATCGGAACATCATTCATTGGTAACTTATCCATCTTTTTTATATTGATTAATTAATATTTATTATTGATTACTTGAGGCACCATGCCTCTTTCGGGGTGCAAAATTACTGCAAATTTCAGACAATACCAAAAAAAATCCCAGCAATCTTTTACCGATTGCTGGGATTTTTATAAATTATTGATGATTTACGCATTCACTGCCACTGAAATCCAGTCGAAGACGAATGAGCAAATACCGAATGCTACGATACCTACTGTGCAGATAGCAAGTGCCAACTTGGTTGAGCATGCACTCTGGAAGGTAGGAAGCGGATTATCATTGTGCTTGATGAACATCGCCTTCACGATGAGCAGGTAGTAGTACAAGCTGATAACTGTGTTTACCAATGCGATGAATACTACACCGTAAGCCCAGGCACCCAATGTGGTGTGGATGTCGTGTGTTCCAACCGCTGCCATGAACACGAAGAACTTCGAGAACATACCGGCGAATGGAGGAATACCACCCAATGAGAACAAGGCCAATGTCATCAGGAATGCCAGACGTGGGTTGGTCTTGTACAAACCATTGTAGCTGTCCATCTGAACTGTACCGTTGTTGTGCTCCTCAATAGACGAGATGATGGTGAAGACGCTCAGGTTGGCTACTACGTAAATCAATACATAGTAAGTCAGGGCGCTTACGCTCATCGCTGAGTTGCCTACCACTGCCAACATGATGTAACCTGCCTGAGAGATAGAAGAGAATGCCATGAAACGCTTCAGGTCGCTCTGACGGATGGCAAACAGGTTGGCGATAGTGATAGAAAGTACAATCACGATGTAAAGCAACACGGTCCAGTACTCTACCATTGGCTGGAATACCTTCATCAGGATAGCGCAGAGTGTGAACGCTGCAGCACCCTTAGATACTACTGACAGATAACCTGTAACAGTAGTTGGTGCACCCTGGTATGAATCGGCTGTCCAGAAGTGGAAAGGAACCAAGGAAATCTTGAAGCCCAAACCACTGAAGAAGAACACCATACCGGCGATGGTCAATGGTGATGCTGAAATCACATGAGCCATATCGTTGAAGTACAAGGTTCCACAAGCTGCATAGAGCAGAGAAATACCATAGATCATCACACCACTAGAGAAAGTAGCGGTCAAAACGAACTTAGCACCTGCCTCAGCAGAATTGTGACGGTACTTATCGAAGGCTACCAAGCAGGCCATTGGCACAGATGCCATTTCGAGACCGAGGAAGAACAGGAGGAAGTGGTTGGCACTTACCATCATGTTCATACCCAGCAAGGTAGAGATAATCAACATATAGAACTCACCCTCCTTGAAGGCTGTGTCCTTACGGCTCAACCACTCCTTAGCCTGTACCATCACGATGAGGGTACCCAAAGCCAGGATAGTCTTCAAGACACCGGCAGCAGGACCAGTGGTGTACATGCCGCCAAATGCGTCTGTAGCTTCTGTAGGGAAGATGTTGAAGGCGATGTGAGCCACCATCAAGAGACATACCAGAGGATTGAACCACTTACGGTCTGCGCTCTTGGAACTGCAGAAGTCAGCAATGAAAGTGATCAACAGAACTATCATCAAGGTAGCTTCTGGAATCATATTTAAAAATTGACTGTAATTCATTTCTTCTGATATTTATTACATGATTACACTAAAGATAGGACCTACGGCGTCCATGATAATCTCCTCTGCCCAGAGTGGGAACATACCGAGACCTGCCACACAAGCGATCAAGCCTGCGACAGCGATACGCTCGTCCCAGGTAGCATCGTGAAGCTTCTCCAACTTTGGATTTGGAACCTTCTGGTACAAAATCTTACCCACGCAACGCAAGATGTATACGGCGGTGATAACGATAGATGTACAAGCGATGATGGTACATACACGATGGAAGGTATCTGCATTCTGGAAGGAACCTACGAAGATGGTCATCTCGGCTACGAAACCTGAGAAACCTGGCAAACCGAGGTTAGCCAAACCAGCTACTGCATAACCTACAGAGAGGAATGGAATAATCTTCATCAAACCACCCAGGTAACGTACGTCACGTGTACCAGCCTGATGGTAAATCATACCGATAACGGCGAAGAAGAGGGCGGTCATCAAACCGTGAGACAACATCTGGAGGATTGCACCAGTAGCAGCTGTCTCAGTCATCATACAGAGAGCGAAGAGCACCATACCACAGTGAGATACTGATGAATATGCGTTGATGTACTTCAAGTCGGTCTGTACACAAGCTGACAAAGCACCATATACGATAGAGATGGTAGTCAGCACGAGGAACACCTTGATCCAGAATCCGTGAGTAGCAGCTGGCAAGAGGAACATGGCGATGCGGAAGCAACCGTAACCACCAAGCTTCATCAATACACCGGCATGCAACATAGATACAGCTGTTGGCGCACTGGCGTGACCATCAGGAGACCATGTATGGAATGGGAACAGCGCACCGAGGATACCGAAACCGATGAAGAGCAATGGGAAGAACACATTCTGCACGCTCTCTGGAATCGCATGAGCACCATTGGTATGGTGAGCGATATCGAGGATTTCGAAGGTCTGAGCACCACTGTAGAAGTAGATTCCCAGGATACCGATAACCAAAAGGGCTGAACCACCCATCAACATCAAAGTCAACTTCATGGCTGAATACTCCTTTGCACCACTACCCCATACACCGATAAGGAGGTACATAGGAATCAGCGCCACCTCATAGAACATGAACATGGTGAACATGTCGATAGAGATGAAGAAGCCATATACACCGATGCTCAACAAGGTGAACCAGAGGAAGTAT
>USJX01000038.1 GCA_900555035.1 uncultured Prevotella sp. | reverse complement strand
ACGAGGGTATGGACCGCAACCACAACCCAGAGTTCACCTGTATGGAGCTTTACGTTCAGTACAAGGACTACAACTGGATGATGTCATTCACAGAAAAATTGCTCGAAACCATCTGTATCGCCGTTAACGGCAAGCCAGAGCGCGAGATAGATGGCAACATCATCAGCTTCAAGGCTCCATATCGCCGTCTGCCTATCCTCGATGCCATCAAGGAGAAGACCGGTTTCGACTGCAACGGCAAGACCGAGGAAGAAATCCGCGCATTCTGCAAGGAGAAGGGCATGGATGTAGATGAGACCATGGGTAAGGGTAAGTTGATTGACGAGCTCTTCGGTGAGTTCTGCGAGGGCACCTTCCTCCAGCCAACCTTCATCACCGACTACCCTGTAGAAATGTCTCCACTCACCAAGATGCACCGCTCTAAGCCAGGATTGACCGAGCGTTTCGAGTTGATGGTAAACGGTAAGGAGCTTGCCAACGCATACTCAGAGCTCAACGACCCAATCGACCAGGAAGAGCGTTTCATCGACCAGATGAAGCTTGCCGACAAGGGTGACGACGAAGCAATGATCATCGATCAGGACTTCCTCCGTGCCCTCCAGTACGGTATGCCTCCAACATCAGGTATCGGTATCGGTATCGACCGCTTGGTCATGCTGATGACAGGCAAGACCTTTATCCAGGAGGTATTGTTCTTCCCACAGATGAAGCCAGAGAAGAAGATGCCACAGAGTACCATCAAGGAATGGGCAGAGATTGGCGTGCCAGAGGATTGGGCATACGTGCTCCGCAAGGCAGGTTTCAACCTCATCTCTGATATCCGTGAAGAGAAAGCACAAGGCTTGCAGCAGAAGATTGGAGAAATCAACAAAAAGTACAAGCTCGGCTACGAGAAGCCTTCTGTTGATGACATCCAGGGCTGGATTAATGCAGCAAATGCATAATTGATAATGTATAATTAATAATGTATAATTAATAAAGAGTTCCGGCTTTTTATTGGTTATACATTATATCTACAAACAAAGGCGAAAGCCTTATTATACATTATTAATTATTAATTATTAATTATTAATTATAAAATCATTCGAAGTGTATAACTGCGGTAAAATAGCGATAATTGGCGGCGGTAGCTGGGCTACAGCCATTGCCAAGATTGTGGTGGGTCATACTCATCACATAGGTTGGTATATGCGTCGCGACGACCGCATCGAGGACTTCAAGCGCATGGGCCACAACCCGGCCTATCTGATGTCGGCACGATTCAATGTGGATGAGATTTTCTTCTCATCCGACATCAACAAGATAGTGCAGAACTACGACACGCTCGTGTTCGTCACCCCATCGCCTTATCTGAAGAATCATCTCAAAAAGCTCAAGACCCGACTCAGCAACAAGTTCATCATCACAGCTATCAAAGGTATCGTGCCTGACGAAAACCTCGTCTGTTCGGAATATTTCCATCAGGTATATGACGTGCCTTATGAGAATCTGGCGTGCATCGGCGGTCCTTCTCATGCAGAGGAAGTAGCCCTGGAACGACTAAGCTATCTCACTGTGGGCTGCAGCGATACGGAGAAAGCTCGTGCCTTTGCCAACGATTGTCTGGCAAGCGAGTTTATCAAGACCAAGACTTCAAGCGACGTGATAGGCATCGAATACTCATCGGTGCTGAAAAACGTATATGCCATCGCCGCAGGAATCTGTGGTGGACTGAAGTATGGCGACAACTTCCAGGCGGTGCTCATGTCGAACGCCGTACAGGAGATGCATCGCTTCCTGACAGCCGTCCACCCTATCGACCGAAGCATATACGACTCGGTGTATCTGGGTGACCTTCTGGTAACAGGTTACAGCAACTTTTCACGAAACCGCACCTTCGGAACCATGATAGGCAAAGGTTACAGCGTGAAGAGTGCGCAGATAGAGATGGAGATGATTGCCGAGGGATATTTCGGCACCAAGTGCATGAAGGAAATCAATCGCCACATGCACGTCAACATGCCAATCCTCGATGCCGTATATAATATATTGTACGAGCGCATCAGTCCGCAAATCGAAATCAAACTCTTGACCGACTCGTTCAGATAGGCCTATCCTACCCAAGATTCTCCCGATAGAGTTTGTCTTCAAGTAGAAAATTAAACACATTCATTTAGATATTAAAAAGAAAAATGAAAAGTATCAACTTAAACATTACAAAGGCTGCATCATTCCTCTCAGAGGGTGCAGTAAAGGCTTACGAGCCTAAGGTAAAGGCCGCTCAGGAAGCTCTTGAAAACGGCACATGTGAAGGTAACGATTTCTTGGGATGGTTGCATTTGCCATCTTCTATCACTCCTGAGTTCCTCAACGAGATTCAGACTGTTGCCAACACATTGCGCGAGAAGTGTGAGGTCGTGGTTGTTGCAGGTATCGGTGGTAGCTACCTTGGTGCTCGTGCCGTTATCGAAGGTCTCGGCAACTCTTTTGCTTGGCTCGTTAACGACAAGAAGAACCCTACTATCCTCTTCGCAGGTAACAACATCGGTGAGGATTACCTCTTCGAGTTGACTTCTTTCCTGAAGGACAAGAAGTTTGGTGTCATCAACATTTCTAAGTCTGGCACCACTACTGAGACAGCTCTCGCTTTCCGCCTCTTGAAGAAGCAGTGCGAGGACCAGCGTGGCAAGGACGAGGCTAAGGATGTTATCGTAGCCGTTACCGATGCCAAGAAGGGTGCTGCCCGCACTTGCGCTGACAAGGAGGGTTACAAGAGCTTCATCATCCCTGACAACGTGGGTGGTCGCTTCTCTGTATTGACTCCAGTAGGTTTGTTGCCTATCGCAGTAGCTGGCTTCGACGTTAAGCAGCTCGTAGCTGGTGCAGCCGACATGGAGAAGGCTTGCGGCAAGGACGTAGCTTTCGAAGAGAACCCTGCTGCTATCTATGCTGCTACACGTCAGGCTCTCTATACACAGGCAGGCAAGAAGATTGAGATTGTCTGCAACTTCCAGCCAAAGCTTCACTACTTCGCTGAGTGGTGGAAGCAGCTCTACGGTGAGAGCGAGGGTAAGGACCAGAAGGGTATCTTCCCTGCAGCTTGCGACTTCACTACCGACCTTCACTCTATGGGTCAGTGGATTCAGGAGGGCGAGCGCTCTATCTTCGAGACTGTAATCAGCATTGAGACTCCTAACGAGAAGTTGCTCTTCCCACACGATGATGAGAACCTCGATGGTTTGAACTTCCTTGAGGGCAAGCGTGTTGACGAGGTGAACAAGATGGCAGAACTCGGTACCCGTTTGGCTCACGTTGACGGTGGTGTTCCTAACATCTTGGTTAACGTACCTGAGTTGAACGCATATTACCTCGGTCAGTTGATCTACTTCTTCGAGAAGGCTTGCGGTATCAGCGGTCTCTTGGAAGAGGTAAACCCATTCAACCAGCCAGGTGTTGAGGCTTACAAGAAGAACATGTTCGCATTGCTCAACAAGCCAGGTTACGAGGCTGAGAGCAAGGCTATTCAGGAGCGTCTGGCTAACGAGAAGTAATTGAAGAAAAGAAATTATTTCAAATAATTGATGAAAGAAATTATTTCAAAATACTTAAAAGACCACGGCTTTGGGGAATTCAACCCTAAAGCCGTTCTTTTTGATATGGATGGCGTATTATATAATAGTATGCCCAACCATGCTGTGGCTTGGCAGGAATCGATGAAGCAGTTTGACATTCACATGACTGCCGCCGATGCTTACGCCACCGAGGGAGCCCGAGGCATCGACACCATCCAGATGATGGTGAAGAAGCAGAAGGGTATCGATATCTCCCTGGATGAGGCACAGAAGATGTATGATGTGAAGACCGATATCTTCCACTCGATGCCTACCGCTGAGATATTCCCTGGCGTGAAGGAAATCATGCAGAAAATCAAGAATGCCGGTATGCAGGTGGGAGTTGTAACGGGCAGCGGTCAGCGTCCGCTCATCATGCGATTACTCAACGACTTCGGCGACTTTCTGGATGAAGCACATATCGTAACCGCCTACGATGTGAAGCGAGGCAAACCAAATCCTGATCCATATCTGATGGGCTTGCAGAAGGCTGGCAATCTGAAACCTTGGGAAGGTATCGTGGTGGAGAATGCACCCCTGGGCGTTCGCGCCGGAGTAGCCGCCAACATCTTTACGGTGGCCATCAATTCCGGTCCGCTTCCAGACCACGAGCTATCAGATAAGGGCAGCAACCTGCTCTATCATCAGATGACAGAGTTCTGCAATGACTTTGAAACCCTAATAGCTGCAGCCGGAAGTATCAGCCACAACTGCGACACAAAATAAGATTGCAGCCTGCACTTCTGACATAATAAAGAAAAAAGAAATTTAAAAAAGTATAAAGGAAGTGATAAGTATCAGTTTTTATCACTACCTTTGTGCTTGTATTATCCATGCGATGTACACAGAAAATAATAACCTATAAAACTTAAAAGATAAAAATTATGAGTAACTACCCTAAAATCGGTATCCGTCCTACTATCGACGGACGTTAGGGAGGCGTACGTGAAAGCCTCGAGGAAAAAACCATGAACTTGGCTAAGTCCGTAGCCAAACTCATTTCAGAGAACTTACGCAATGGCGATGGCTCACCAGTGGAGTGTGTAATCGCTGACAGCACCATTGGTCGTGTAGCAGAGAGTGCAGCTTGCGCAGAAAAGTTTGAGCGCGAGGGTGTTGGCTCTACTATCACCGTTACTTCTTGCTGGTGCTATGGTGCTGAGACTATGGATATGAATCCACATTGGCCTAAGGCTGTTTGGGGATTCAACGGTACAGAGCGTCCAGGTGCTGTTTATCTGGCAGCAGTTCTCGCAGCTCATGCCCAGAAGGGATTGCCAGCTTTCGGCATCTATGGTCATGACGTACAGGACTTGGAGGACGACTCTATCCCTGCTGATGTAGCAGAAAAGATCTTGCGCTTTGCTAGAGCTGCTCAGGCTGTGGCTACCATGCGTGGAAAATCATATCTTTCCATGGGTAGTGCCTGCATGGGTATTGCACGTTCTATCGTTGACCCTAACTTCTTCCAGGAGTACCTCGGCATGCGCAACGAAAGTGTTGACCTTACAGAAATCATTCGCCGTATGACTGAGGGTATCTACGACCCAGTGGAGTACGAGAAGGCTATGGCATGGACCCGCGAGCACTGTATGTGCAATGAGGGTGAGGACATCGCCAACCATGAAAAGGCAAAGACACGTGAGCAGAAGGATGCTGACTGGGAGTTCATCGTGAAGATGACTATCATCATGCGCGACTTGATGCATGGTAACCCAAGATTGAAAGAATTAGGTTTCAAGGAGGAAGCTTTGGGTCACAATGCCATCGCCGGTGGTTTCCAGGGACAGCGTCAGTGGACAGACTTCTATCCTAACGGCGACTATCCTGAGGCTCTCCTCAATACTTCATTCGACTGGAACGGTATCCGTGAAGCTATTATCCTCGCTACAGAGAATGATGCAGGCAACGGCGTAGCCATGTTGTTCAACCACCTGTTGACAGGTCGTGCTCAGATTTTCAGCGACGTTCGTACCTATTGGAGTCCAGAGGCAGTGAAGCGTGTTACCGGTAAGGAACTTACAGGTCAGGCAGCTGGTGGTATCATCCACCTGATTAACTCTGGTGCTACCACACTCGATGGCACAGGTCAGGCTACAGATGCTGAGGGCAACCCTATCCTGAAGCAGCCTTGGGAGATGACCGAGGAGGATGTAGATAAGTGTTTGAAGGCAACTACCTGGTATCCTGCCAACCGTGATTACTTCCGTGGCGGCGGTTTCTCTTCCAGCTTCCTCAGCAAGGGCGGCATGCCTGTAACCATAGTTCGCCTGAACCACGTAAAGGGTCTTGGTCCTGTGCTCCAGTTGGCAGAAGGCTGGACCGTTGAGATTGACCCAGAGATTCACAAGGTTCTTGACAAGCGTACAGACCCAACATGGCCTACCACTTGGTTCGCACCACGTCTTTGCGACAAGGCTCCATTCAAGGATGTATATTCAGTGATGAACAACTGGGGCGCTAACCATGGTGCTATCAGCTACGGCCATATCGGTGCCGACCTCATCACCCTCTGCTCTATCCTTCGCATCCCAGTATGCATGCACAACGTAGAAGACGACAAGATCTTCCGTCCTGCATCTTGGAACGCATTCGGTATGGACAAGGAAGGTGCAGACTTCCGTGCTTGCAAGAACTACGGTCCTATATATAAATAAGGTGTAACACCATCAGTACGAATATCATTCAAATAGAAACAAAAAGAAAATGATTACAGAAGAGCATATTCAGAAATTCCTGGAGCAGGCTCACCGCATAGGCGACGCTGGTCTCACCATCTGCAGTAGTGGAAACCTTTCTTGGCGCATTGGCGACAAGGCTCTTGTCTCAGGTACAGGTTCATGGGTTCCTAACCTCCAGAAGGAGAAAGTATCTCAGTGCCTGGTAGCAACGGGCGAAGTTCTCAATGGTGTCAAGCCTTCTATGGAGAGCGGATTCCACCTCGGCGTACTCCGTGAGCGTCCTGACTGCGACGTGGTTCTCCACTTCCAGTCACCTTTCGCAACAGCAGTAGCTTGCATGCAGGAAACTCCAAAAGACTTCAATGTAACCGCAGAGGTACCATGCCACGTAGGTAAGGAAATCCCGGTGATTCCATACTATCGCCCTGGTTCTCCAGAATTGGCAGCAGCCGTTATTGCTGCATTGAAAGACCACAATTCAGCACTCTTGCTGAAGCATGGTCAGGTAGTTTGCGGAAAGAATTTCGACGAGGTGTTCGAGCGTGCCATGTTCTTTGAGATGGCTTGTCGCATCATCGTTCAGAGTGGCGGCAAATACACCACACTGACACCAGAAGAAATCGACGATCTTGAGGTTTACGTCTTAGGCAAGAAACAATAAGCCTCTATCCTCGATATGAGAGAAGCGGTAGGAGAGAAAGCTGCCCGCTAACGGGGCACTCTCCTACCGCTTTTTACCAATTAATAGTTTATCTACCCTAACATTTTTAAATAACCATGATTTATCTAGCTATTGACTTCGGTGGAGGAAGCGGAAGAGTACTCGCCGGCAAATTGGAAAACGGCAAATTAGAAATGGAACTCATCCATCGTTTCCCTAACCGACAGGTAAGATTAGGCAATCACGTATATTGGGACTTCCTCGCCCTTTTCGAGGATATGAAGACGGGACTGAAGATGGCAGGAGCCAAGGGACTCAAGGTGGATGGCATCGCCATCGATACCTGGGGAGTGGATTTCGGACTCATCGACCAGGACGGCAACCTTCTGGGCAACCCGGTATGCTATCGCGATGCCCGTACCAAGGGAATGCCGGAAGAAGTGTTCAAGCAGATTGATCCATCGGCACATTATGCCATCAACGGCACGCAGGTGATGGAAATCAATACTCTCTTCCAGCTATACAGTCTGAAGAAAGCCAACAGTCCACAGTTGGAGAAGGCTGCGCATCTGCTTTTCACCCCAGATCTCTTCAGCTACTATCTCACAGGCGAAGCCAACAATGAATATACCATCGCATCCACATCAGAACTCCTTAATGCAACCACCAAGGACTGGGACTGGGAAACCATCGACCAGCTGGGGCTTCCACGCCACATCTTCGGCAAAATCGTGATGCCGGGCACCGTAAGAGGAAAGCTGCGCCGCGACATCGCAGAGGAAACCGGACTCGGAGAAGTAGATGTCATCGCTGTAGGTTCTCATGATACAGCCAGTGCGGTAGCAGCCGTACCAGCCACAGAAGATGAATACCCGATGGCATTCATCAGTTCAGGAACCTGGTCGCTTCTGGGTGTTGAGATAGAAAAGCCAATCCTTACCGAGGAAGCCCGAAAGGCAGAGTTTACCAACGAGGGTGGCATCGGCGGCCGCATCACCTTCCTGCAGAACATCACAGGTCTCTGGATCATGCAGAGACTGATGGCAGAATGGAAGGAGAATGGCGAGGAACAGCAGTTCGACATCATCCTTCCTCTGGCAGAAGAAGCTCATATCAATGCCATCATCCCTGTGGACGACGCTGCGTTCCAGAATCCGGCATCCATGCAGCAGGCTATCATCGACTACTGCGCCACCCATCAGTTGCAGGTTCCTCAGAGCAAGGCAGAAATCGTGCGCTGCGTACTCCAGTCGCTGGCAGCCAAGTATGCCGAGGCTACTGCTCACCTCAACGAGATGTTACCACAGCCAATCAAGTGCATGCACATCATCGGCGGCGGTTCACAGAACAAGTTACTCAACCGTCTCACCTCCGAAGCATTGGGCGTTCCAGTCATTGCGGGTCCTATAGAGGCTACGGGTATGGGCAACATCCTGACCCAGGCACTTGCCAAGGGAGAAATCAAGGATATCGACGAGCTGAGAGCCGTGGTAAGACAAAGCATCTGATCCATCCGAATATTTACCTACAAACATAAACGCAGACAATATTAACCTGAAATATGGAACAAAAAAAGAAAGAATCAATCCTGATGAAAGACGGGGTGAGCTACCTCGTACCTTTCATATTAATCACATCGTGCTTTGCACTGTGGGGATTTGCCAATGATATCACCAATCCGATGGTGAAGGCATTCTCCAAAATCTTCCGAATGTCATCTACGGATGGTGCCCTGGTACAGGTTGCCTTCTATGGCGGTTACTTCGCCATGGCATTCCCAGCCGCCATCTTCATCCGCCGCTTCTCCTACAAGGCGGGCGTACTGCTGGGATTAGGACTCTATGCCTTCGGTGCCTTCCTCTTCTATCCGGCAAAAATGATGGGCGAATACTATCCATTCCTGCTCGCCTACTTCATCCTTACCTGCGGACTCTCCTTTCTGGAGACATCGAGCAATCCTTACATTCTGTCGATGGGAACAGAGGAGACGGCTACACGCCGACTGAACCTGGCGCAATCGTTCAACCCGATGGGTTCGCTGCTGGGTATGTATGTGGCGATGAACTTCATCCAGGCCAAGCTCAACCCGCTTGATACGGCGGGGCGCACCAATCTCTCGGATAGCGAGTTTGAAGCAATCAAGGAGTACGATCTTTCGGTATTGATCAATCCATACCTGATTATCGGTCTGGTTATCCTCACCATCTTCTTCGTCATCCTGTTCACCAAGATGCCAAAGAACAGCGAGAAAGGCAACAAGATTAACTTCATGCCTACCCTGCGCCGCATCTTTCGCATGCCACACTATCGTGAAGGCGTATTCACCCAGTTTTTCTATGTGGGTGCGCAGATTATGTGCTGGACCTTCATCATCCAGTATGGTACCCGCATCCTGATGCAGTTGCTTCACCGTGGGTATCATCGCACTCCATAACATCTGGGGTCTCTACTGCCTGGTAGCAGTCAGCGCCTGCATGTCACTGATGTTCCCTACCATCTATGGCATTGCCCTGAGGGGTCTTGGCGACGATGCCAAGTTTGGTGCAGCAGGTTTGATCATGGCTATCTTGGGTGGTAGTGTCTTGCCACCTTTGCAGGCATCCATCATAGATATGCATACCGTATTCGGCATGCCATCAACCAATGTATCGTTCATCCTCCCATTCATCTGTTTCGTGGTCATCGCCATCTACGGATACCGCACCAAGTTGCGTAGCATAGGAAAACTATTCGGATAAGTCCCTATATAAAAGAGAAGTTCCTATATAAAACAAGAAAAAGCTGTGTTCATCTACGGATCAACACAGCTTTTTTTATTTCATGAAGCCTCCACGCTTACTGGAGGCTCCACACCATTCTTATCTCTTCTTCTTCAGCGTTCGCATGGCATTCAATACCGCCAGCACCGTAACGCCCACATCGGCAAATACCGCCATCCACATGGTGCCCAAGCCGACGGTGGCAAGAACCAGCACGGCAACTTTCACACCAATGGCAAACACCACATTCTCGTGAGCCACATGAATGGTATGGCGAGCAATCTTCATCGCCAGTGCTATCTTTCTCGGGTCATCGTCCATCAATACCACATCGGCAGCATCAATGGCAGCATCACTTCCCAAAGCACCCATCGCTATTCCTACATCAGCACGCTTCAATACAGGGGCATCGTTGATACCATCACCCACGTATGCCAAAGTCTTGCCGGAAGGCTTCGTCTTCAACAGTTCTTCCAGATGAGTTACCTTATCAGCAGGCAGAAGTTCGGCATAATATTCATCAACACCTACCAGTCCGGCCACCTTCTTTCCAATCTCCTCATGGTCGCCCGTCAGCATCACGGTGTTCTTCACGCCAAGTGTCTTCAGGCATCTCACAGCCTCAGCACTTCCCTCCTTGATGCCATCGTTCACCACCACGGGAGCACCTTCATCAGCCTGTACAAGCACCTCGCCATGCGTCAAGGTTCCCGTTTTGTCGAACACAACGGTTCCTATTTTGGCAAGCGCATCCATATAATTACTTCCCTTAATCAGGATACCATTTCTTGATGCGCCGCCAATGCCACCGAAGAAGGTGAGCGGCACACTGATAACCAGGGCGCAAGGACAGGATACCACCAGGAATATCAAGGCACGGTTCAGCCACAGAGGGAAGTTTTCGCCAAAGGTTCCCCCACCCATCATACCGGTGGCGATGCCCATCGCTCCCAATATAGGAGGAATGATAGCCAAAGCCAATGCGGCAAATACCACGATAGGCGTATAGATTCGGGCAAAACGGGTGATGAACGCCTCGCTCTTCGACTTGTTCTTATCAGCACTCTCCACCAAAGCGATAATCTTAGATGCCGTACTCTCGCCAAAACTCTTGGTAGTACGAACCTTGAGTTCGCCTTTCAAGTTAATACAGCCCGAATAGATTTCTTCTCCTTCCTTGATAGCACGAGGCACACTTTCGCCCGTCAACGCCACCGTATCCAACAAGGCAGACCCTTCTGTCACGATACCATCCAGCGGAATCTTCTCTCCTCTTTTAATCAGGATAGTCTCTCCTATTTTCACCGTATCAGGAGCCACCGACTGTACTTTTTTATTCCTGATTACATTCGCCACATCCGGACGGATATCCATCAGATGCGAGATGCTATCGCGGCTCTTTCCCTCGGCATACCCCTCGAAGAGTTCTCCCACCTGGAAGAAGAGCATCACGAAGACTGCTTCTGGAAATTCTGTTTCAGAACCCGGAAAGAAGCCAATGCAAAGAGCACCGATGGTAGCTATCGCCATCAGGAAGTGCTCGTTAAACATATCGCCCTTGGCGATGCCTTCTGCCGCCTCCCCCAAGGTCTCATGTCCTATTAATAAATAAGGTATCAGATAGACCAGAAGCAACTGCCAGGTGGCAAGGTCATAATTCTTCTCGATAAACACGGCGATTATCAAAAGGATGATGGTCACGCCGATGAGATAGAGTTTTGACTTCAGGCACCCTTCTTCATGGTGATGATGGCAACCACATCCATGATGCTCATGATGTTCATGTTCATCCATGGAACAGTCGCAATAGTGATGATGATGATGTTTCTTTTCTTCCATAATTTTATAATACTTTTAATTCCATATCATTCGAAACATAGCGTTCCGTTTTTGTTTTCGGTTGCAAAATTACCAAAAGGCTTCTGCAACTCGGTTGCAAAAGTCCATTCATGGTGAGATAAAATCACACTTTTATGAACTTTTGTGAGAAAAGCCCCAAAATCTTTGGCGAAATTTCAAAATAAACTACCTTTTTCTTTGCTTATATCAAATATTAATGCTAACTTTGCGCACGCAATAAAGTATCTTAACGAGAAGAAAGTGACAAAAGGATTGTAATATGGAAAAGATTCTAATAGTTGAAGACGATATCGCATTTGGAACCATGATTCAGACATGGCTCAAAAAGAAGGGATTCGAAGTAGAGAAAGCTACTTCGGTAAAAGCGGCCATACAGATTTACGAGAAGACAGAAAGCGGATTTGATTTGGTTTTGTCCGATCTTCGCCTTCCCGACCACGATGGCATCTTCCTTTTGCAATGGATGAGAAAACATGGCATGATGGTTCCATTCATTGTAATGACCAGCTATGCCGAAATCCAGAATGTGGTACTCGCCATGAAGTCGGGCGCCACCGACTACGTGGCAAAACCTTTTCATCCCGATATTCTCCTGGATAAGATTAAGGAAGCTATCAAGGCTCCGAAGAAGACTCAAAATTCTAGCGTCTCAGCAGATAAGAACGCAAAGATAGCAGCACCTGCCGGCGATGTTCCTAAATATCTGGAGGGCGAAAGCGAAGCTTCCCGTAAGCTCTATAGTTTCGTTTCTCTGGTGGCCCCTACCCCTATGTCGGTTCTCATTCTAGGAGCTAGCGGAACAGGAAAGGAGTATGTGGCTCGCAGAATCCACGAATTAAGTCAGCGGGCAGGAAAGCCATTCTTCGCCCTCGACTGTGGTGCCATCCCAAAGGATGTAGCAGCTTCTGAATTCTTCGGTCATGTGAAGGGAGCCTTTACGGGAGCCGACCAGGATAAGAAGGGTGCGTTCGAGATGGCGAATGGCGGAACGCTCTTCCTCGACGAGATGGGAAACCTGAACTATGAGGTGCAGGTGCAACTGCTCCGTGCCCTACAGGAACGAAAAATCCGTCCGGTGGGAAGCAACAAGGAAATAGATATCGATATCCGACTGGTATGTGCTACCAATGAGAATCTGGCTCAACGCGTGGCAGAAGGCAACTTCCGTGAAGACCTCTACCACCGCATCAATGAGTTTACCATCTACATGCCGGAGCTAAAAGACCGTGGTGCCGACCTCTTCCTCTTTGCCGACCTCTTTATCAAGCACGCCAACAAGGAGCTGAACAGAAATGTGGAAGGACTCGACGGCAAAGCCAAGGAGCGAATTGCCGCCTACAACTGGCCGGGCAACCTGCGAGAATTGAACAATGTGATGAAACGGGCTACCCTCCTCGCCACCGGAAGATACATCGGAGTAACCGAACTGGAACAGAGTATGGCGCATATCCAGCCACAAGCCCCTACCGCCCTGCACGATGAGGAAACGGAACTGCAGAGAATAGAAGCTGCGCTGAAAGCAGCAGGCGGCAACAAGAGCAAGGCTGCACAATTGCTCGCCGTGGATAGAAAGACGCTGTATAACAAAATGAAGAAATACGGCATCTGATGATGTGGGGAAGTGGGGAATCTGATGCCATTCCCCAACTTTTTGGGGAATAATTCCACACCAGTTCCCCAACTTCCACAAGTCTAAAAACTGGCACAAAGATAAGCTTTTACTGATTATCAGCTACTTACAATATTTCATCATCTTTTGGCACGCAGATTGTGATATTAGATAGTGAACTCGCAAACAAGCAGCAATGCAAGTAAGGCAGTTCATGAAAGAAGTAATAAACATAATATTCACAATTTAAAAAGTAATATACAATGAAAAAGTTAGTATTCGCAGCTATCGCTGCCATGGTAATGGTATCAGTTAGCAACGTATTCGCCAGCAACAAGATGGCAAGTGTTTCAACAGTAGCTCCAGTTGACACAGTAGCTCCAGCAGAGGCTCCAGCTGACACAACTGTAAAGGCAACAGAAGAGAAGGCTGCTCCAGCAGAGACTCCAGTAGAGACTTCAGTAGCAGCAGATTCAACTGTAGCAGAGTAAATCACCTTTAAAAAACAGTAATAAAAACAAAATTATTAAGGTAAAATAAAAAACAACAATTACGCGTCGCTTTCAATCAGGCAGGAGACTAATGATAAAATTCATTGGTCTCCTGACTTGTTTTTACCCCTTTCTTTTCTTGGAATCAGAATTTTATCGTATCTTTGCATAAGATATAAAATAAGGTAATTAATAAAATAGATTTCTCATGCACAAGAATAACATTCCTATCAAGGTAGCCCTCGGATATAGCGCCATTGCCATCATCATGATTCTGGCCATCAGTCTAGTGTATAGCAACACCAAGAGCATCATCGCCGTCAATGAGGCATCGCGCGATTATATACAGAAAAGAAGTGCTGCCGACAGCACCATATCTTCTCTGCTCAAAGAGGAACAGAAAAACCTGAAGCAACTGTCTGATGTCATGGCAGGAAGACCTACCCAAAACTATCTGCAGAATAAGGTGAAGAATCTGAATACGGGAAAGGATTCCATACTGGTTCACTCCAAGGCACCTCAAACCCACGAGGCGAAGAAGACTACGGTAGAGGTATTGAAGACCCGAAGGGGATTCTTCCGCCGACTCGCCGATGCCTTCAAGAAGGAGCACGCCGAAACCTTGAGCGTAAAACTGGACAGCAACCGGGCTGTCATCGATTCTGTTACCACCCCAGTAAACGTGGCGGAAAACGTGGCAAACATCCTAGAACAGATAGACAAGAAGGAGAAAGTGGAAACGCAAGACCACAAGCAGAGCATCAATAGGGAGATGGAAGAGCTGAAGATGGTGAGTGCCAAACTCGCCCTGCGCTCCGCCAAACATCTGAGCGATGTGCACCAGCGTGAAAAAGACAACATGCAGGAAGCCATCAAGAAGGCGATGGAAGCAAGAAAGCATCTGTTGTGGCAGATGGAACTGCTCGCCATCGTAGCCTTCTTTGCCATCGTCATCATGATCTGGTTTATCTGGCGCGATGCCAGAAAGGAGCGTATCTACAGGGAAAACCTGGAGGCTGCCAATGAGGAAATCCAGCGTATCATGAACCAGCGCGAGCGCCTGCTCCTCACCATCACCCACGATATCAAGGCGCCAGCTGCCTCTATCTCGGGCTTCATCGATCTGATGAAAGATTACGTCAGCAATCCTCAGGGCATCGAATGCCTCCAGAACATCAAGAACTCTGCCGCTCATCTTTCACATCTCGTTGCCTCGCTGCTCGATTATCATCAGTTGGAGAACGGACTGATGAAGGTTCAGCCTACCTCTTTCTCACCGGCACAACTGGTAGCTGAATCGGTAGAGGGAATGAAATTGCGGGCAGAAGAGAAAGGATTGGAGATTTCATTCGAATGCAAGATGAAGGGGATGGGAACTTCGGATTCTTCAGATTCTTCGGAAACTTCAGATTCTCCAATGAAGAAGAAATTCTTCCGTGCTGATGCCTTCCGCATTCGTCAGATATTGGATAATCTGGTAAGCAACGCCATCAAATATACCGACCGGGGCAACGTTACCATCCAGGCACAGGTTTCAGAAATTCTGGGCAAGCCTACGCTTACCCTGAGCGTAAAAGATACGGGAAAGGGAATGACCGATGAGGAGAAACAGAAGGTGTTCCAAGCATTTACGAGATTGAAGAGCGCCCAGGGCATCGAGGGTACCGGTTTGGGATTGTCCATCACCCAGGAACTGGTTTCGCTGCTTGGTGGAGAAATCATCCTCCACTCTATCCTGGGCAAAGGTTCTACCTTCATCGTCACCATCCCTATCGAGACAGCACCAAAGGAGGAGTCTCCGGAAATGGCTCCATCAGAAGTCAAGCATGATTCTTCTCTCGATTCTGCTCAAGATAAAGAAGGACTGAATTCTGGCAGCCATCAGGTTACTGATATAAAGAAGAAGCCGGAATTTGCCAACCACAAGATTCTGATTCTGGATGATGACAAGCTGCAGCTCCAGCTTCTCCAGGAGATGTTGCGCCGCATCATAGGCGACACCTGGCAGGTATTCGCCTGCAACCATGTGATGGATGCCCTCACCACACTACATAACGAACAGCCTGCCCTGATGCTGATGGATATCGAAATGCCGGAGATGAACGGCATGGATATGATTGCCCACATCAACCATACCAATATGATGGTGGTAGCGATGACAGCTCACGATACAAGCATCCTGGAACAGCTTCTGAAAGCCGGCTTCGACGATTGCCTGTTCAAGCCATTCAGTATGGAGAAACTGTCTGATATCCTGGGAATAGAGTCCCAGCCTCAACTGGATGCTCAGCCAGAAACTCCATTCCAGCCAGATTTATCATCCCAGCAGAAATCCAACCCTCAACTGGATGCTCTCCTCGCTTTTGCCGGAGGCGACGAAGAAGCGGCAAAAGAGATTCTCGATACCGTGAAGCAGGAACTTGCCGCACACCTTGAGAATCTGAAAGAGGCAGTAGAAGAGGAATCCTTATCTACCGACCGCATAGGAAAGACGGCACATAAGCTCCTCCCTATCGCCACCATGATGCAGATGGGATGCCTCGAAGAACTCAAGGCGCTATCACCTGAATACATCGGCGAGATAGAAGAAGCCGAGATCAGAGAAAAACTGAAGGTTGTGATTACGACCTTATCTGCTGCGGTGTCAGACCTGTATGCTTCTTGAAATATCGGCAGAAGAAACTGACGTCGGCGAAATGAAACTCCCAGGCCATCTCCTTGATGCTTTGCGTGCTTCGCTTAAGATGCAGCTTGAGCTGCAGAATCACGTATTGATCGATGATGGTCTTGGGGGTATGCCCCGTCACCTGGTTCACGATGTTGGTCAGATATTTCGAAGAAATATTCATCTTTTCGGCATAATAGTTCACATCTCTTGAAATCTTGTAATCCTTCTCCAGAAGCATCATAAACCGATTGAACAGTTCTCTTACGCGATACGATTTTACTTCATCTGGTCGGTATTGCGGATTGCGCTGAAGATACTCATGAAAACCGATGAAAAACGCCTTCAACTGACACAAAACCAACTGCGAGATGCAGGTACATTCCGACTGGTCGAAATATACCTTCAATAAACCAAACATCCCATTGATGATGTTTGTCACCACAGGGGTATCCTGTCTGCAGCGGTCTTTCCGCAAGGAAGAATACACCGTCTGCTCCAGCTGCAAACTGGCTTCACGAAGCAAGGAAGGATTATATTTCAGGATTTCAACTTCAAAATCCTCATCAACCTTCAATTCCACCACATCATTCGGGAAGAGCGTAATCACCGCCCCCTCATAAAGTTCCCAATCCTTATAATTCACATTCAGCATCGCCTTTCCTTTCCGGCAAATCAATATTGCTCCGTAAGTCAATACTTGCGGACCCTCCTGCCATTCCTCCAAACCAGAGCGAAAAAGGCTTGCTTCCTGATAACTGCTTAATTCTGATAATTCCATCTACACCTTATTATATATAGAGTTATTATGTCTCTTTATTCCTATTTCGGTTGCAAAATTACACAAAATATGTGATATAAAAGAACTATTATTCCCAAATCGTCCATCCGCCGCGAAAAATTTAAAGCGATTGTTCGCTCAAAACTCCGTACCTTTGCACCCGAAATTCAAAAAGTAATAATCAATGATTAAGAACATCTTATTTGTAGGCCTTCTGCTTGCAGGAGGAACCCATTGGGCTTCGGCTCAATCACAAACCACCGTAGGGACGGCTGCTTCCTTGCCTGCCAGCAAGAAAGAAAACATGACCATCAGCCAACTCTTTCAGAAGGTGGAGGATAACAGCAAGAGCCTTCGCACTTCATTATCAGGAGTAGAAGCAGCCCATCTCGGCATCGAATCGGCTAAAAGCAAGAAACTGCCCGACCTTGATGCTTCCCTCTCTTTCAGCTACATCGGCAATGCGCTGATTACCGACCGCGACTTCAGCAACGTTCACGGCTTGAAATCTCCACATTTCGGCAACAACTTTGCCTTCCAGGCACAGCAGGTGGTTTACGCCGGTGGAGCCATCAACGCAGGCATCAAGCTCGCCGAACTCGGAAAGCAACAGGCAGAGGTAGGCGTGAAACTCACCCGACAGCAGATTCGCTTCATCGCCCTGGGGCAATATCTCGACCTCTATAAGATAGACAACCGCATCAAGGTGTATGAAAAGAACATCGAGTTGACCCGACAGCTCATCGACGACATCAAGGAGAAACAGACGCACGGCATGGCGCTGAAGAATGACATCACCCGATACGAACTCCAGATGGAAAGCCTCAAACTCGGTCTGACGGCACTTAGGAACAACCGAAGCATCCTGAACCATCAGCTTTGCAATACCCTAGGAATGAACCAGGGAAACCTGAAGGAAGAAGGAAGCCAGATGAACCAGACAAGCCAGGAGATTCAGATTATCCCCGATGCTACTATCGCCGACAAGACCTACGGCAAAGAGGGCGAGGCTTACTGGCAGACGGCAGGCACTCTGAATTCCCCACTCCTGGAGCAGAGCAACAACGCCATCCGCATCGCTGAACAGAAAGAGAAGATAGCCAAGAGCGATCTTCTGCCAAAGGTAGCTTTCGTTGCCGCGGATAACTTCGATGGACCTATCCTCTTCGAATTGCCACCTGTTGATAAGAACCTCAACGTCTGGTATGTGGGCGTAGGTGTGAAATACAGCCTCAGCTCTCTCTTCAAGAGCAACAAGCGCATCAAACAGGCTGCCGTGGAAACCCGACAGGCTAAAGAGGCACATGCCGTTCAGGCAGAGCAGCTCAACAATAATGTGCAGGCTGCCTACGTGCAGTATCAGCAAACCTACGTGGAACTGGAAACGCAGCGAAAGAGCGTGGAGCTGGCACAACAGAACTATGACGTGATGAATGCCCGCTATCTCAGCCAGCTCGCTCTGGTTACGGATATGGTGGATGCCTCCAACCTCAAACTCAATGCCGAGCTCAGCGAGGTGGATGCCCGCATCAACATTGTCTATGCCTACTATCGCATGAAGTACGTGGCAGGAGAAATTTAGAAACAATAAAATAAATAAAGCAATGAGCAAGAAGATTATCAAGAGAATATATAATGTAGTGATTATCCTCCTTTTTCTGGGAGCTATCGGCTGGTGCTTCAGCCATTTCTATCATGGCAGCGATGTGGCTTACACAGATGATGCACAGGTAAACCGCCATATCACCCCTATCAATACCCGTGTACCGGGATTCATCAAGGAGATTCGTTTCAACGACTATCAGCACGTAAAGAAGGGCGATACCCTTGTTATCATCGAGGATGCAGAGTTCCGTCTGCATGTGGCTCAGGCAGAAGCCGGCTTGCGTGGCTCCAAGTCAAGTTCTTCGGTGGTAACCGCCAGCATGGGCACCACCAATACCAATGTACAGACAGCGGCTGCCGGCATCGAGGAGGCTCGTGTGGATATGATGAATGCCAAGCAGGACTTCGACCGCTTTGCAGCCCTGATGAAGAAGGATGCGGTAACCCGTCAGCAATACGACAATGCCTATGCCCGCTATCTGGGAGCCAAGGCGCGTTATGAGCAGGCAAGCAGCCGCAAGGCTAGTGCCGCATCGGTTCGCAATGTACAGACCCAGCAGCTCGGCGGTTCACGTGCCGGAGAGAGCGTGGCAGAGGCACAGCTCAACCTGGCTCGCCTCAACCTTTCCTATACCGTAATCGTGGCAACCTGCGATGGCGTGATGGGAAGAAAGGATATTCACGAGGGACAGCTGGTACAGCCTGGTCAGATGCTCGCCCGCATCGTGGATGACAATGATGTTTGGGTGGTAGCCAACTATCGTGAGACTCAGATGGACGGCATCACCGTGGGCAAGACAGTAGATTTCACCGCCGATGCCATCCCGGGTGTAGTATTCCATGGCAAGGTAGAAGCCCTTTCTGCCGCAGCCGGCAATGCCTATTCCATGATTCCTGTGGATAATGCCACCGGCAACTTCGTAAAGGTAGAGCAGCGTGTGCCTGTTCGCATCGCCCTTACCAAGGACAATGACCCGAAACAGATAGCCCTGCTCCGTGCCGGACTGAATGTAGAAACCAAGGTTCACATTAAATAGAATGTTCTATAAACTATAAACAATATAGAATGTTCTATAAACTATAAATTATAAACTATAAATTATAGAAAATGCCAGGACCTCCAATGCTTCAGGGACCCTTCCAGGTTCCATCGTTCAATGGATATATTCCTCGCCGGTTACAGCCATGGATTTATCTCCTCTTCGCCTTCATCTTCCTGATGTCGGGCGGAATCTATGGAGGAGCCATGAGCCAGGTAATGGGCGAATACAGTTTGATGAGAGAAGACGTGCTCATGATCATCATGTTCAACGTGGTGGGCGTGGCGATGCCATTCCCCTTCCTCTTCAAGATGAAGTTCCACTTTACCAACCGCCAGCTCCTGCTGAATGCGGCACTGGTAGTGGCAACCTGCAATTTCCTCATCATGTGGACCGACTCGGTACCCTTGATGTGCATTCTCGCTTACATCGCAGGCTTCTTCAAGCTCTGCGGAACCTTCGAATGTATGAGCACCATCCAGTTGTGGATGACCTCCAAGCGCGATTTCACCATCTTCTTCCCCCTGCTCTACTGCATCGTACTGGGAAACATGTTCCTCTCGCCCTGGGTCACCGAACACCTGATTTATATCTATCAGGATTGGCGCATCATCAACTGGGCGATGACGGGAGCCCTGCTTCTGGTGGCATTCATCGTGTATGTCACCACCCACGACTTCCACTTCATGAAACCCCTGCCCTTCATCAGTATCGACTATCTGGGCTGCACCCTGTGGTCGGCATGGATGCTGGAGTTCATCATCTTCTTCACCTATGGCGAGCACTACAACTGGCTCGATTCGAAGATCATGCAGATGGATGTACTGCTCTTTATATTTACCGGATATTTCTGCATCCAGCGAAAGCTCCACATCCGTCACCCTTACATCGAGCCGGCGGCGTGGAAGTATAAGCGACTCGTCCCACTGCTCATTCTCTTCGCCTTCGTAGAGTTCATGGGCAGTACGCCTAAAGTGCTGCAAACCGCCTTTACGGGTGGCGTGCTGCATTTCGGTGCCATCACAACCAATGTGCTCAACTTCGTGGAATGGGTGGGTGCCCTTGCCGGTTGCCTTTTTTGCCTTTTCTGGTGCAAGGTGCTCTGTCAGAAATACACCCGTCTGCTCACGATAGGTGTAGCAACGATGGTATGTTATCCTGTGATGATGTATTTCCTCATCAATCCGGGTCTCAACATCGAGGCACTCTATCTGCCCTGTTTTCTCAGAAGCTTCGGCAACGCCATCTTCTTCTGCATGCTCACCGTGTATCTGGAAGAACTGATGCCGTTCCAGCATTTCTTCATGGGATTGACGATGGCAGGCATCATCCGCAACGGTCCGATGTCGGCAATGTGTTCAGGCCTTTACAGTTTCGGGCTCCGTTATCAGATGGCAGACAACATGTCGCGCGGCTTGCCCTACGATGCCACCAATCTTCTGATGCTCAGCATCCGGAATCTCTATGGCGTCACCTGTCTCATCGGCATTGCCGTGCTGATCATCTTCTTACTCTGGGATGTACAGCCCGTGAGAAGTACCCTGAAGAAGATGCCTTCCTGGAACTTCGTGGGTAAGAGGATGAAGAAAAAGAAAGGATTTGCGAAATAAAACCTATTATCATTACGGCTGTCAGTTTCTTATAAACTGGCAGCCGTTTTTGTTATTCAGCAACCTAAAACAACCCGAAAAAGAGAAAAAGCCCGAAGAATCTTTGCTTTTTCAAACTTTATCCGTACCTTTGCAGTATGAAAACATTATTAGACGTTCATACACATACCATAGCATCGGGTCATGCCTTCAGCAGTTTGCAGGAAATGACCATGGCTGCAAAAGAAAAGGGGTTGGAAATACTGGGAATCACAGAGCACGGACCTCACATTCCAGGCACCTGTGATCCCATCTATTTCAGAAACCTGCATTGCGTTCCCCGTCAGCTCTACGGAATCAAGCTGATGCTGGGAGCAGAACTCAACATCCTCAATACCCAGGGCGATATTGACCTCGATGAGGATTACTGGCGCATACTTGATATCCGAATCGCTGGCATTCATAGCCTTTGCTGGCAGGGAGGAACCAAGGAAGAGAGCACGCAGGGTGTCATCAATGCCATGCGCAATCCATTCGTGCAGATTATCTCCCATCCTGGAGATGGAACGGCAGAACTGGACTTCGAGGCTCTGATGAAGGTTTCCAAGGAGACACATACCCTGCTCGAAATCAATAACCACTCCATGGCTCCCATCCGCCACAAGACGGTGGCAGCTCCCAATAACCTGGAACTGCTGGAACTTGCCAAGAAGTACGAGACCCCTGTCATCTTCGGAAGTGATGCCCACTTCTCTGCCATGATAGCCGACTACAGCAACATCATGCCGCTGGTAGAGAAAGCTGAGTTCCCGGAAGAACTGATTCTCAACTATCAGCCGGAGAAATTCATGACTTATCTCAAGCCTACCCCTGAGAAATAGGAAAAATTCGTTTCACATTTCATTTGCACTACTATGATTATAGAGGAAATTATCAAGTACAACGAGGAATTCGTAGCTAGCAAGGGTTACGAGAAGTATCTTACGAGCAAATACCCAGACAAGAAGCTTGCCATCCTTTCCTGTATGGATACCCGCCTGACAGAGCTTCTGCCAGCAGCCTTGGGATTGAAGAATGGAGATGCCAAGCTCATCAAGAATGCAGGTGGACTGGTTATCAGTCCATTCGACTCCGCCATGCGCAGCCTTCTGGTTGCCATTTACGAACTGGGTGTAGAGGAAATCATGGTCATCGCCCACTCCAACTGCGGTGCCTGCCACATGAACGGCCAGCAGATGAAGGAATTGATGCTCAAGCGTGGCATCCAACAGGATGTTATCGACACCATCGGACTTTGCGGCATCGACCTAGACCATTGGCTGGAGGGATTCCACGACACCGAGGATTCTGTAAGAAATACGATCAATACCATCCGTACTCACCCTCTTGTACCAAAGGATGTCAATCTGCATGGTTATATCATCGATTCCCAGACGGGTAAGCTCACAGAAGTAAAATAGAACTATATAATAACAATGAGATATCAGCCAGTGATGAAGAACATAAAGTATCACCACTGGCTGATGTCTGAAAAGATTTAGAAAGTGAACTGCTCCAGTTTCAAGCCGTTCTTGGTAAGAGCTTCAATCTTTGGAACCAATGTAGTGAAATGCTCAGAAGCCATGTGAGCTTTCAGAACTTCCTCGTTCTCCCATGTCTCGCAGATCATCATCACCCCATTACGAGTTCCACTGGTGAAATAGTCGTAGGCAATATTACCATGGTCCTTCAAAGACTTCTCTACCAGTTCCTTGCATAAAGCGTTGATTTCCTCAACCTTTACCTCCTCCTTCTTCTCAAAAAACACATTTAATCTAATCATAGTTCTTTATTTTTAATATTGATTTTGTATTCAATTACTGGTTGCAAAATTACCATTTTTTTATGAATCTCCAACTAATTATACATTATATTTTTGTTAAAATTAGAAGTTTTTCCATTTTTTCTTGTGTCATTAAGATAAAAAGCGTGATGAATGTGCAGAAGAAGAAGATAGTTTGTACTTTGGAAATGCTTCGGCTTTTCGTATTTTTGGTTTGGAAATGCATCGAAATCTGAGAGTTTTTGGTTTGGAAATGTGTCGAAACAACGGATATTTTGGTTTGGAAATGCTTATTTCTTGCTAGTTTTGTTTGGATTCTTGAAAATAAGTTGTATCTTTGCACCATGTTTTTAATGCATTTGATTTCTGAAAACTATCTTTCAATATGATCATTTGGATAAGACATAACCGAATTTTTAAAGATAAATGTATGTTTGAAAGAATCGCCATCAAATATCTTCGCCATTGGGCGAAAAAGGAAGATCGTAAACCGCTGGTTTTGCGAGGGGCTCGACAGGTGGGTAAGACAACATTGGTAAAGTTGTTTGCCAAGGAGTTTGATACCTATATTTATATGAACCTGGAGGAGAAGGAATATGCAGAGCTGTTTGCTGCAGACTATTCTTTCGAAGATTTATTGGCAGGAATTTATCTCAAAGCTAATGAACCGTTGGATTTCGGAAAGCGCACCTTGATTTTTATCGACGAGATACAAAATGAGCCGAAGGCTGTGCAAACCTTGCGCTACTTCTATGAGATTCATCCTGAAATCTATGTGATAGCAGCGGGTTCTTTGCTGGAAAGTCTGATGGGCCGACATATCTCTTTCCCTGTTGGCCGTGTAGAATATATGGCTTTGCATCCATGTACTTTCGTAGAGTTTCTTCGTGCCATGGGGCAGAAACTGATGGCTGACAGTATAGAAAACATGTCCTTGCCAGCTTCTTTGCATTCTTCGGCCATGGAGTGGTTCAAGAAGTACATGATTGTGGGAGGTCTGCCGGAGGCTGTAGCCAATTATGCCAAGTATAAGGATATTGTCAGGCTGAATGAGGTGTTTAATGCGCTGCTTTCAGGCTATCGGGACGATGTGGAAAAATACGCCAGTAAACCCAAGGAGCAAGATGCCATCCGATACATTCTGAACTATGGCTGGACATTTGCTGCCCACCGAATCCAGTTTTCCAAATTCACAGGTTCTTCTTTCAAGGCGGCAGACACAGGCAATGCTTTCCGGATATTGGAGAAAACGCTTTTATTGGAGTTGGTATATCCTCAAACAACAGCGTCATTTCCGATTTTGCCCGACTTGAAGAAAAGTCCTAAGTTGTTATGGATAGATACGGGCTTGGTGAATTATGTTGCAGGCATACAAGAAGATCTGCTTTTCAGCAAAGACACCGATGAACTTTGGAATGGTGACATAGCAGAGCATATTGTTGGGCAGGAATTGTTAGGCTCAACGTTTATGTTTGGCGAAAAAAGAATGTTTTGGGTACGTGAAGCCAAGAACTCTCAGGCAGAAATAGACTTTCTGATAAGATACAGGTCGCACCTGATTCCGATAGAAGTAAAGACCGGTAGCAATGCCAAACTCCGTTCCTTGCATCTCTTTATGGATGAATCGAAAGAGAAGGTAGCACTGCGTCTCTGGAATGGTCCGATGACCTCGGATACCGTTACGACTCAGAAAGGTAAGTCTTTCACTTTATATAATATTCCGCTATATTATGCCGGTTATCTGGAAGTATTCCTGGATAGTATAAACAATACCATCATTTGACAATGGTATAACTATACTTTAAGCAATACGTACAGAAAAAGGAAAAAGCTTTGAAAATGAGATCGTTTTCAAAGCTTTTTTCTTTTTTTTTCTTGCATCATTCAGATAAAAGCCGTATATTTGCAGCAGATTAAATACACAAGCTTATGAAAGAGAAAAGATATACATTGCCAGAAGAGCAGAAAGATGCAGCTTTCGTAGCAGAGTCAGCACCAGCCTATCACGGAAATGCCGCCATGGCACTTCCCGAAGATGAATGTGCAGAAGAAGATATTGACTGGAATAAGATTCCAGTGGGCTGGCATCCGGCCAATGAAGAAGAAGCCGTGGCTAGGATTGAAGCTATTGAGGAAGAGTATGAAAGGACTGGCAAGGCTACAGATTTTGATGATTTTATAGCAGAACTTAAATCTGAAGGATTATGGCTCATATAAAATTACTAGACCCTTTCAAGAAGGAACTTCGAGATATGGTGGTTTACACACTAGCCGAATTTGGAGCTACTTCAGTAAAACGGTTTAATAAAGAGCTTGATGACATCAAGCATCGCCTGATGCTTCATCCTCTTTCTTCACCCAGAGAGCCATTGCTTAAGCGATTCCACCGCCCTTACCATAGTGCGATTATCAAGGAGAATTGGAAGATTATCTATCGCTACGACGAAGCCAACGACCTCGTCATTTTCGTAGATTTATGGGATATGAGAAGAAGCCCCAGATAT
>USJX01000037.1 GCA_900555035.1 uncultured Prevotella sp. | reverse complement strand
TAGGCACAGAGACAAGCCGCACCCCTATTTCCCACCTTATTATAATAGGTGTACATCAGATGGTACACCTCCTTGCTATCAGCCTCGAAACCGACGAGATGCAGCAGATCGTTGTTGAAGGAACTGCCATCCACACCCTTCAGAGTCAATGGCACATACTCAGTGGAGGTATGCTTGGCAAGGAGTTCAGGCTGCTCCAGGGCTTTCTTGAAGGACTCCAAGCTCTTCTTTTCGTCCATATCACGATACACCTTGCCCAGCACGGCATATCTCACAGCCTTCACTGCCGGGTCCTTCACCTTCAGCACCTCGGCTTCCATCCGCTTCACGTTCGGTGTCAGCGAATCGGCAGAAATCTCTTTCCAGAGAATCATCTGCCTCATCTCAGCAGCCAGCAGCTGGCCGTAGTCTTTAGCCGCAGAAGCCTTGGAGATGATTTTCTTCATCACCCCAATCTCGCTCCTAGGCTGATCCTTCCGAGCGATGATGTCAGCTTGCTTCCACAAGTTGTCGTATGTCTGTGCCGCTGCTTGCGTCAGGGCAAACACGGCAATGATGAGTGTTAGAATGTTTCTTTTCATAAGCCAACTGTATATTATGTTAATTATAACCTGATAAACATCAAACTTTCTACTGCAAAAATACAAAAAAATATCTGTTTTCTAACCTTTAAACTGAAACTTTTTGCTATCTTTGCACCAAAATAATATAAATTACCTAAAAATAAACATAAAAAAAACAATGGTAGAGAAAAAGTACGGTCATTTTGATGACGCCAATCGCGAGTACGTGATTACAGATCCAAAGAACCCAGAAGGAAGGGAGAAAGGCGTGAAGCAGATTACGGTGGATGGCAAAGCCATCGCAGGCACCATCATCCCTTGCCTGGAAGGCAAGCACGAAGTGGTGGTTGAAATGTAAGAATAGTGATTAGTGAATAGTGATTAGTGATTCATTATCTAATCATTAATCAATACTCACTGGAAAAAGGATAAAAAAGTATGGCTTTTCGAGTTATTTTTTGTACTTTTGCAGCCGATAACTCATCTGGCGGTTAAAAAATAATTTTTAAAAAGAAAGAAATAACAAAGAAAAGAGATAAAAATGAAGAAGATATTATACTTTGTGGCAGCCTTGGCTGCCACATCCTTTATCACGACGATGGGTACAAGCTGCAAGTTTGCACCCGATCAGCACGACGGCGACACGGTAGCCGCCAGCGAATTCTATCCGGAAGATACCACTGCCATCCACGCCAAGAAGAAGGCGAAGCTGGCTGCGATGAAAACCGTCAAGGACAGTGTGGGCATCTACTACATAGGAAGCGGTTCTACCAAGGACATCATCCAGCTGATCTCCTACCCTTCCCGTCGCGACACGATGATATTCGGCAAGACCCGCCACGTAAAGGTGAAGGGTAGTGCCGATATCAACCACGTGGTTAGAGTGGATTACTACCTGCTCAACGGCAAGGATTCACTGGTGAAGTATGTTGAGGAAGTGGAGCTCAAAACAAAGGAATAAAGCAATTATTGGGGCTCAGGAGAGATTGTCTATCCACGGACAATCTCCCCTGAGCCCTAATTTTTTATTATATATATAAACAATGATGCAAAGATAATCAAAAACATCTATAAATCAGCATTTTATATATTAAAAATGCTAAAATCCAAAGTATTAAACATCATGTTTTTGCTAAAATCCAAAGTATTAAGCATCATGTTTTTGCTAAAATCCAAAGTATTAAACACTCGTAAATACGCGCCAAGGTATCTTGTTCACTTTTTCTGCCTATGATATTATTCTTCATCTTCTTATTCTCCTGCTTTAATTTCTAACCATTTGCAAAAATAGCAAGAAAAAAGCAATTATTGGCTAATTCTTATATAACTTTTAGCCAATAACACTCTTTTTTAAGCATTATTGGCTAAAACAAGCGGTATTTTTAGCCAATAACCATAGAAATCAGTATAATAGAGTATCTAATTCGTGAACTGGCAAGGATTTACAAGTAAGACATGTAAAGGAAGCATCCTTTTCCAACGGAGAATCTTAAAATCTCCGTTAGAAAAGGATACATAAACAATTGTATTTGTACATCAAACTCAAAAAAAGAATTATTTGGTAGGACTTGGAATAAAGAAGTCTTCTGGAGAGAAATCATCGCCATTTTGTCCAGGTCTTTTTGGAGTCCAGGTTCTCACATGAATTTTCGGTTGTGTCTCATCCGTAAAATCCCAAAGCAAGAAGACATAACCATCATCAGCATATTGATGGCCATTATATCGCTGACTAGCCCACTTTTGACGTAACCTAACACCATAGAAGTTAGGATTGGAACCATGTCGCATCAATTCGATGTCTGAGAAATCCACATTTACAAACTCAGAGCATCCAAACAATGCCTTCAAATTTTTTATGTATTGCTGCTTACTTTGTTTACTGTAAACTACCCTTTCCCTTACTTGTTGTGAAATACCATCCGTCTGACTTTTTCCCATCGTCTTAATAACACGTCCCGTGATGATGAGAGCATCGTCGCTGAAGATTTCTTCCAAAGCAGCCGCATTCTTTTCGACATAATAACTTCTGAAGTCCTCGACAAACTTCAATATCTCTCTTCTCATTCGCATGTCAAGATTAGACTTACCGCCTTGAAGAATAGAAAGATAGGAATTATTATCTATTGCGGTTCTCACACCAGTGATAACCCCATCCTTACTAAAACTAATTGTCAACTCCTTGTGCAGTTCACCCTTATAAGTATTATCTAATGGTTTCATCTCCACAGGTATCTGCCGAATTTCGTATCCCGTAATATCTTTGATACATGGCTGAACATTATTATTCCATTCACACCGGAAATGAATATTTTTCCAAAGACTTGTCAAGCCATTTCTCGCATTATCATCCAGCCTAACAGAAGAAAGATTCAAAATCTTACTTCCACTTTTCTCGGCTCTATTGATTTCAGTAAGTAGAGATGAAACGTTTCGCTCAACCTGCGATTTGAACGTCTGGTTATAAATTCCGTCACTAAACTGGAACTTCACCTGTGCCAGTGAAAGCTGCGAACAAGCCAACATGACACACAACATAAAAATATACTTCTTCATATATCTATTTTATTAATACACAGAAAGGTACACAATTCGCAAAAATGTTCATACTTTCCGAATTCATCATGTCCCCAGTCTTTACATTTTTTCTTTGTCCATTCATCATAGGAGAAAGAACACCTTTAATCTGACGGTCAACATTTACCATAATCATATAGCAATCATTAGGATTACTCATCAGGCGCAACTTCCCCCAGGAATCTATCAGTCCATTGTCCTCTGCCAAATTCAACAAATATTGCATACTGGCATAGGTATCGACATTACAGATTTGCTTGATTATATCCGGAACATCAACCGGAGTATTTTCCAGGTTATTTGTCTGAGCATTTGCCTCTGCCACATGATTATTGGGTGTAAAAGTCACCGTGTCATGAACCTTTACTATGTCTTTTGGCACATATACCAAAATCATAACAGCCTCACCACGCTTTACGCTCTTGGAAAGTAACGCCTTCTTGACCTTATCCTCCGAAATTTCCGGCAGTTCCATTTCCTCACAATAACCAGAGATGTTTTCCATCAAGCTCATCAAAGCCAACAGATGGGCTTCATCAACACTAGAAGCCGTAGCCTCAGCTGTGAAATACTTGCCAGAGAGTTTGATTTCATTGATTGCCTCAATATGATCTTGCGCCATACCCAGCAAGGAGAGTGTTCCTAGAATAACCGTTAAAATAAAGCACCTCATCATTTTGTCATTTTTGGGATTTGATGTCATTATAGAGATTCTTCACATTTGTGGTAGGAGTGAAAAGATAAGCACGAGAAACAAATACCAACTTTTCTGAAGCTATATCATTCACATCACACGACAAGCTTAGCACATGGTCATAACCCAGTTCTTTGTTGTATAAGAACAAGCCTCCCTGCAACTTACCATCTTTTGTTTCCTCATACCCAAAGTAAGGTACGCAACCTTGACTCTTTGCAAAAGCTATCAGTTGTCTGACAGGAACCAAGATTGTCGTATTCTTCTTGTCACTCCCAATAACAGTAAGAGAAATCTTAGCCTCAGGAACTCTGTCACAATCCAACAGCAAAGTATTTGCCACGGTTTGCACAGGATACTTCGAGTCGATAACTGGCACATATTCCACACTATCCTTCAATTTGAAGAATGTGGTATTGGTTATGGATTCCAGGTTATAATGCTTCCCCGGCAACGTATATAAGGTATCAGAGCCATCCTTCACCACAGTCAATCTTGCCACATCAACAGCACAATCCACAAATTTCTGTTTTGTTTTATATGCTTTCAGATCTCTTATAAAGTTAGCTTCCAACTCCTTACGGGGAGCGTTCATCAGAAAATCATATTTGATAGGAATGAGAAGATTGATTTTCTCAACATTACCTTCTTTCCAAATAACCTGATATGCCTTATTATTCACTTTGTTCAGAGAACAGGATGCAGAAGCCGAGAGTACAAGCATCTGGTTCCAACTGCCCCTGAAGAACTTGGCATCCATATACTTCAACTGATTTTTTGTCAAATGATAAACATTGCAAAGGAGTCCACTCTCCAAGAAATCAAACACATTCCCATTAGCCTGTTGACGATACTCCAAAGGAAAGAGCTTGATGCCAATATGCTCTATCATGCCATCCTCGCTTTTCCTGATAACCATCTGTCGATTGTCTTTAGCCAAAAAAGAATAGCCTACGCCGAGGGTGTCCATCCTGTCAAGCTTGATTTTGTTAGCAACCTCCTTCAGTTCTTCTGTTTTAAAGGATACCTTGTTTTGTGCCACAGAAGCCAAGGCAACCAGCATCCAACAAATGCAGAATGATATTATTTTTTTCATACACATTTTTATTAAGAATAGCGGATGTCAAAAAACATCCGCTACCGATTGATAATTTATTCAAATGAGATTTCACGCAGGAAATTCGACCACAGACTTTCCTCCTTGCCACGTTTCAAGATTTCATTAGCAGTTTTCTCATTTTTTTCCAAACCGCCAAGCCCCTGCTGATAACAAAAAGCCAGATTTGCAGCAGCAGATTTGGTAAGATAGCCATTTAGCAAGGCTCCATTGTAATAACCGATAGCCTTGGTAACATTCTTATTCACAAGTTTCCCTGCAAAATACAAATCTCCCAATTCACACAAGGCAGGTGCATAACCCTCTTCTGCAGACTTTTCGTAAAGTTCTACAACCATGTTCTTGGCTGCCTTAACAGCTTTGCTTCCTGTAAAATGCAACTGAGCAAGGAGGTAACAGGCATAAGGTTCACCAGCATTGGCTGCCTTTTCATAATATGCCAGCATCTTCTTATCATTGGCTTTCTTCCATGTCTTATCTGCATAGCAACGCCCCAAGAGAGTGGATGCCACTGGCAAATTTTTCTTTTCAAGAACAGTCAACTCTTTAACGGCAGCTGCGTAATCCGCAGAATTTGCTTCCATATTAGCCATGGCATGGATAAAGGTATAAAAATCCGTACCCTTCCATCCGTCGTTGATTTCTACATTTTCATCTTCCAGTTGCTTCATGAAGTTATTCTTCATACCTTTGTCAGAAGCGGCAGCCAACCATTGCAAGGCTATGAGATAGTTTTGCTTCACACCCAAACCTTTCTTATACATAATACCGATATTCCACATGGCAACAGGATTGTTTTTTACAGCAACCTGTTTATAGAGACTCATAGCCTTCGCATAATCCTGCTGAACTCCGTCACCCTTATACAACAGATTTCCAAGCAACATCATGGCATTAGGAATACGATGCTTCACAGCCCTACTTAGATAAATAGCGCCTTTCGCCTTATCTACCTTGACACCCTTGCCATTACATAAGCTCTCACCATATTTGTAAGCAGAGAATGCATCACCATTGTCAGCAGCCATCTTGTAATACTTCAAGGCAAGCTCTTGATTTTTCTTCACAGCATTACCGCATCCATTATCATACAAATCAGCGAGAAGACGAATATCAAAAGCCGAATGGCTATTTTCCAGATTATCCTCACGTTGCTTAACCAACTCGCTGTTACCTGCCTTGATGGATTCCTTATAGAGTTTTACAGCCATGAGCGAATCCTTCTTTGTGCCATGTCCCAGCTGATAGCACAATCCCATATTGGCCATAGCCTTGACGTGCTTTTGCTTGGCAGCCATACTAAACCATTTCAAAGCCACCTCATAGCTTTGTTTCACTTTCTTGCCAGCATAGTAATAGGTGCCCAATGTATTTTGAGAGTCACCATCGCCTTTCTTGGCTGCATCAATCAGTTTTCTAACTTCTACGGAGTCAGCGTTTACCGTAGGTTTTGCCTTTTTATTGGCAGCTACTTTCTTCTGTGCCGCAACCTGCGTAGTCATACCAAAGACCATCAACAGCGAAAGCATTATATATTTATAACTCATAATCGTTCTCGTTATTCCGATAAAATATATCTTATACTCTTCTCCTCATCCCAATTCAACCACATCATCCATCGGATTGTCCAAACCTTCCTCTGGAGTATCATCATGCTCATTCTGAGCAAGATATCCGACATCACCATGGTTGACACTTGTTATGTTTTCCGAATCACTCACTGTCAATGTAGAAGGAACTTCAGCCAACACATTGCCAGAATCATCAGTCACTACATCATAAGTATTATCGCCATCCACATCCACGGCATAAATGGTCTCCCCATTGTCACCGGTAAACTGTGCTGCCGACAACACCTGTCCATCCACGGTCTCTATCGTTCCAACGGCTGCTATATCCAGATTGCCCATATCATTATCTGCCGGGTCAACCATGATAACATCGTCTGTCAGGTTCTGGGCTACAAGCTGTGGATCCACATCAGGGATGTCGTTTGTATCAATCACCCCTTCATGAGATGGAGCTGGAGTAGGAGTGGCATCTGCTACCATATTATCAGCATGCTGAACTGGGGATTCCTGTGGTTGAGGATCTGTTGATACAGAAGCATGATGTGTTGCTGTTTCTGTTGCAGCATGAGTCCCAACAGCAGCAGGCTGTTCCTCAGGCTTTGTCGTGTCAGTATCCGTAGTCTGCTCATTGGTAGCATCGGTTGCATCAGCAACCTCCTGTGGAGAAATCGGTTCTACTATATCCAGTTCCTCCTCATCACCTCTGACAACATCAGCAGAAACTACTGCACCTGCACCCAAACCAGCCGCACCAGCCAAGGCAGCACCTTTCTTCAAAGTATCCTTAGCATTCTCATTCTTAGCATTCTTGTTTATAACCTGAGTATCCATAATCATTTTATTTTAAAGAGTTTATAATATGTTATTTTTTTCTTTTTCTGATGCAAAGATACTACTTTTTTCCCTTGATTACAAATATTTTAGAACATGTTGTTTTGAAAGCTAAGTTTCTCTGACGAAATCTATCGTTTTTCTGACGAAATCCAAAAACTTACTACACATCGTCTTTCTTGCAGTCTGAAATTCATACTCTACATTGTTTTCTTGCAGTCTATCTCCCTTCACGTCAGCTATTTCCACAAGATAAGCTGTGTTGTTATCGCTACTATTCCTGCATAAAGCAGCCATCTCTCTTGCCTTTTCTTTTAAAGCCCCATCCGCTGAGAGTATTTCTGAAATTGCTTCATCCCCTAGTATTGAATATACTCCATCCGTACAAAGCATAAAAATGTCATGTGGCTGAATATCCCGAATGAGTGTGATAGATGGAATCTGATAATCAGCTTTATCACCTGTTACAAATATGCATTTAGTGATAACATGGCTTTGAGGATGATTCTTTGCCTTCGCAGGAGTAAGCTGTCCGCTATCCAGCAAATCATTGACCAGCGAATGATCTTTAGTGCAAAAAATCACTCCCTTGTCCTTGCGAACCTGATAGATACGGGTATCACCAAGATGAGCCAGCAACATTCCGCTATCAGTTTTTACCATCATGGCTAAGGTCGTTGCCATACTTGTGCTTATAGCTCTATTATTATATAAGGTGTGATACGATTCCTCTACAAGAGACCAAACATCTTCTGCTGTTAAAGTCGAGCAATCACCATCCGCCAACAGGCGTTCCATGGTTTGGCACACCAATTGACTAGCCACCTCCCCATGGTCTCTTCCGCCCACGCCATCGCAAACCACAAAAAAGGAAGTTTGCCCATCACTTACTGTAGGACAGAAGGAATCCTCTTGACTATCTCGATTGCCAAGTTGTAAAAACGCACAGGGTTGAGTTAATAATATATCTATCATTTTATACCTAATACTTTTTATTGTATTCTACCAATTTGTTCATATCAGAAATAATCTACTCTATAAAAACAGATATACCTATATGAGTTTATTCGATGTCTGTCGAGATGGCTTTTTCCGAAAAGATGTCGTTACTCAGAGAGAACCAAGCGGAGACCAAGTTGGTGGCTAGAATAGCCCAAATAGTAGTATTGACGAAACGGCAAACGGCAGCACCACGCATTGTTGTGCCAGCTACCACCACGGAGCACACGGTCCGGTCCGCTTACAGCACCGGTAGGATTCGCCTGGGAAGAACTGGAATATAAACCTATCCAATCTTGACACCATTCCAAAACATTACCTGTCATGTCATAAATACCTAACTCATTGCCTTGCTTCGTACCGACAGGATGAGTCTCGTAGTCGCTATTATCTACATACCATGCCACATCAGAGATATTAGAGCTACCACTATACTGGTAGCCACGGCTCTTCTTGCCGCCACGGGCAGCATATTCCCATTCTGCCTCTGTCGGCAAGCGGAACTTTCTACCTGTCATGCTATTAAGTTTACTAATGAATTCTTTACAATCGTGCCAACTAACCTTCTCAACAGGGAGGTTGTCACCCTTGAATTTAGAGGGATTGCTACCCATCACAGCTTGCCACAGAGCCTGAGTCACCTCGTATTTACCCATATAGTAATCATTAGTTAAGGTAACCTGATGAACAGGTTTTTCATCATCATCAGGATTCAGCATCTCAGAAGTTGCACCCATCATAAAGGTACCAGCCTCAACCTTCACCATATCAATAGTGATGCCGTTCTTCACAGGGATAGAAATCTCATTACTGCCAGATGAAACAGAAGAAGAACTAGAAGGAGCTTGTTGAGCTACCTCATTTACAGTAGGTATAGCTGCAACGACCTCCTTCGAAAGCTGTATCTGCAAATTGCTCGGCGCAGATGCCTTCAACTTAACAGTACCCTCCTCTGACTCATAGCCATCACTTGCAACAATGTAAGAATGTTGACCTACTGGCAAGGTTATTCTGACTACGCCATTGTTTCCCCTCACCATCTTGTTATCCACAAGCACAGTGGCAGAAGAGGGAATATATTTGATGGTAAGCGTTTGCTTCTGCTGAACTGCAGCAGCAATGAGTTTTGACAACGTCAGCACGTATGTGACACCACTCTGCACCTTACCTATACCATAATCAAAGAAATTGATTTCCAGAGGAGTAAAATCCTTATGAAGAATGCGGAGCTTAGAATTGTTCTGCGGAAGATATACCCAATACTCACCTGTCTTTTTTACAACATCCCTTACACCACCACTACACTCAAACTCCACACCATCAAGAGCTATGCCCACCTTGATCAACGCACAGTACTTGTCGTTTGTATCGTAGCGACAGGTAGCGGCAGTTCTTGCCAAGATATCACCATCTGATACTTTGAAGGATTTCACCGTCAACTCTTGCGAGAACGCAAGAGAAGACAGAGCCATCAGCATCAAAAGAATAGATAAAAATCGTTTCATTATTCTCTATCTAATAATCGTTTCTATTTTTTCTCCATTTCGATATAGCGCACCGCTCTGCACCACACCATTCTCACAATAACCATCAATATAATCTCCTGCTTCCGGAACTGTAGAACAGCCTCCAATGGCATGGGAACTGCGGAATTTCATTCTACCATTGCCATGAGGCTTGCCATTGAGAAGCCCACCAGTCCATGTGGCATATCCTAGATTCACAGTTCCTGAAGTTGGAGTTTCTTGCTTTACAGGATTAACAGAAGCCTGTCCACCATTAGAATCATCGTGCTTGACCACCTTTTCCAGCTTGGATAGATTATCACTAATCTGAGGATTATCAGCTTTTGGAGTTTCAGCAGCAGGCTGAGCCGTAAACTTAGAGATTTTCACTGTATCTTTCGAGGCTGTATCGTTCTTCTCTTCCTGATGAGCAACATCTGCAGATGTATCCTTACCTCCGAAATTCTTCACAGAATACCAGCCAATCATGCCCACCAACAAGAGTCCGACGGCAATAGCAGCCACCTTTCCTACAGGTAGAGAACTGGAAGAATGAGAAATAACAGGGTCTGTCACAATAGGACCACCAGTTCCCGTATCAGAACCTCCCCCAATCTGCGTTTTACCCATTTGCAATATATTCTGGAAGTCAAGGATGGTTTGCGGATGACAGAGACTGTCCTTCTGCATTCCACAGATGATGGCATCCATCGTATTCTGCGATACATCTTCAGGCAAAGCCCTATAAATCTTATGAACGCTCTGCTCCGAGGCATCACAAGGTTCTTTACCTGTAAGCATATATAATAAGGTGGCAGCAAGCGAATAAATATCCAGAGAAGGTTGGAACTCAGCAACCGTCTGCTTCAGTTCCAAAGGTGAGAATCCTCTGGAATAGCCGCCAATTCCCTTGTTACGCTTAGGCTTACCATTCTCAAAATATACAGCCTGACCAAAATCTATCAGCACTGGTTTTGCTGAGGCTCCATCGCCCATCATCATCACATTATCAGGCTTGATGTCTAAATGTAAAATATGGCGATTATGGAGGTAAGAAAGCGCACCCGACAAGGCGGAAACGATTTCCCTGGCTTGATTCTCAGACAAAGCACCGCCCTGTTCTGAAACATACTGATAAAGGGACACATTGCCAAGATATGCCATCACATAATAGACGGTGTTATTTTGTTCAAATACCTCGTTTACAGGCACAATGTTGGCATGCTTCAAAGAATGAAGTATTTCAGCCTCCTCACGAAAGTCTTGCTTCGCCTGCTTGAACAACTGTTGGTTTTCCTGCGCTACCAGTACGTTTCCATTGGCATCTCTTGAACATATCTTGCCTATAAAGAACTCCTTGATGGAGAACATTGCCACCTGCGGAATATTGCCCACCATAATGCGGGCTTTGGCAAGATAAGTCATACCAAAGCCGCCTTGATGCAACTGCTTCTCTATCGTATAAGTAGTGGCTCCCTTCAGAATGGAACCTATTGTCAATGCATTTTCTATCATAAATCTTAGTTTGATAAACAAAAATGAGTCTTGCCAAGGATTAATTCCTGACCTAACTGAATATAAATAGATGTACCTACTGGTATCACCTTTCCCGAAAGATAAACAGGATTTTTCGACTTGTTAACCGTAAGAAGATATTTATAGGAACTACCCACAGCCTCTACCAAGATGGTTATTGAGCGATGACTGATGGTTCGGTCTCCCTCTATCATGATATCGGAAGGCAAGGAAGGATCGTCCATTCCTACCGTATTGACTCCCAGGTTCAAGGCATGATACTTGTCCTTGTTGAAGAAATGCCGCTTTTTCTGCAACAATCGAGCAATGCCACCTGTAGGTGAGCCTTTAGTATTGATGATAGGATCGGTTACCGAATGAGCGGTATTATCCTGGGATGCAGTCTCTTGATTGCTGGTTCCTCCAAGTTTGATTTCCTTTTCCGTTATCTTCACACCAAATGGATGCCCGCATTTCTCATTTGAACATTTCACCTTAACCACCCCCTCATGACCTGGGGAATAAAACCTCACCACTTGGCCACATTTCGGGCATTTGGTAGAGATGATAGGCTTCTTACTTTCCTCTGTGCTCATTTTACCAACTCATTAATACATTATTATATAGAGACTTCGAAGTAACCAGCTGTGGATGCTGCTTCTTGTTATGCACCTGCACATCCTTATGAATATACTTGAACAGTTCCAACACCGTAACGTTCTTGTCTCCATCGCTGTCAGCCTTTCCACGCAAACCTTTAGTAATACCATTGGTCAACAGTCCAGCCCCCACAAGCCGGTTCTCAGAAGAGGTTTCGCTTGAACGGGAAGAAAGAAAGACAATATAGCGGGAATCCGAACGCAGACTATTGACAGCTGTGCCAGAATAGCAAGCATCTATATAGCATACAATGTTCTTTACCGTACATTGGTCCAGTTCTCGGAACAAGTCATCGTAAGATAACATTTCAGCAGGACTGGAAGCGTATGAGCAGATTCTGTTCTCCATGCCATGACCACTATACGAGAAAACTATACGATCGTTGGCGGTAGCCACGCCCTTCACCTTTCTGATGGCAGCGATAATATTGGCACGAGTAGCATTTCTCGATGTAAGCAGCACGACAGTAGCTCCTTTAGACTTGTACAACGAAGCCAAACTTTTGGCATCCTTAGTTGATTGTGTGAGGTCGTTCTCTGTACCCTCATAATTGGAAACGCCAGTAATGATGGCGTAGGTCTTCTGCGCCATTGCCGTTATAGACAACAGAAACACAGATAGGATGGTGACGAAAAGTCTTTTCATAAATATCTTGTTTTTAAGCGTGAGCCTTGCAGCGACTGCACATTTGGTTCTTGAATTCCATTTCTGATAGGGGCTTGGCGCAACAAGGACAGGTAAGTTTGCCAGCATACTTGCTATTAAAGGTCTTCAACTTAGAGTCCTTACCTATATAAACATTGATGAGAGCCTGGAGAATTGTGGTGAACACTGCCGTCACAGCCACACCATATACTTTTTGGTGCAATGGAAGCAAAAGCGTGAGTACGAGTCCTATCATAGCCGAAATAAAACCTGGCAGAAATCTCATCATGTTCTTTTTTTGCAACCTGGCATCAATCTCAGCCTTTTCTCTGACGGCCTTATCATGAATCTGCAGGACATGACGAAATTCCTGTTGGTAATTCGCAGGATTATCCTCCATTATGTGATGGGCATAAAATGTGAATCCCATACTAGTTTGGTCAGCTAGGACAATACGGGTAAATTCCGTGATATTCATTCGCTTGATCTGCACCAGTTCATCATTCTCATCGATAATGTAAGTGCCATTCGTGGAATTAAGATCTTCCAAAACCCACTGTCCATTATCCAAGATGGTTATCTTGGCATGCAGCCTACTCACTCTAGCAGCATTAATGGCAAACTTCTGAGTTCCTTCTTTTCCTATGATTACTTCCTTCATGATTCTTCTCTTACATTACTACTTTTCAGATTCCTTCTTAATTGTACTACGACTCACCAAATCCTTATACTTTTTCAACAACGGCTTGGGAAGCTTGAGGGTTATGGTATTCTTCATACAATCAGACAAGACCAGATGTTGTTTCAGTATATTGATATCATAAAGAAACAACTGGTTGATGATGACACTCCTGCCCAATCTGACAAACGGACTGATGGTACCTTCTGCATAAGCAGCAGACACCATCGCCTCTACCTTGGACAAGCCAAACGACAGTACAGTAGTCATCCCTCCCATATAACAGATTTTGGTATAATTGCCATCTGCCATAATATAGGCTATGTTATCGACAAAAAGTATAACCATTTCGTCTCGATTGTTGATGCAAATTTTCTTCATATCGTCTATTTTATAAATTCCAATAAAACACCAAAATATACTCGGTAATGTAAAATCATCGATTTCATATCAGTGTCAACGTTTTTACTCTAGACAGAGTTCTGTTAATGATAGAACGTAAAAGCCTAAGCTACATAGTTCAATTGCAAAGGTAATCATTATTATTGAATCCACAAAACTTTCATTCAAAAATCTAACAGAAAAATTATTTTTTCCTTTTTTGTATTCTTATTATAACGAATTTGTTTCAATATTAGAAACACTCCGTTTCTTATATAGAAACAAGGTGTTTCTAATATTGAAACAAAGTGTTTCTAAGGGTGAAACAAAAATGAATAAAATACCTTAACTTTAAAGGCTAGCATGCACAAACGCACGCTAGCCTTTCCGTATTTTATCTAACCTAAATTTCAAATCGCTTAATAGCCTAATAACTAATCATTAATCACTAATCATTAATCACTAATCATAAAATCCCGGCTGCTTGTACTCTATGCCCAGCTCATCATCCACGGTAGCAAGCACACCCTGAATCTGGCCCATGGCAAACATGCGGCCCAGGAGAGTGTAACCGGCATTGTGGCCGTGGTTGCTCTCATCGAATACGCCGCCTGGCTCATCGGTGAAGGTCATGCCATGATCTACTCGCATTGGCAATCGGCGACCCGAATTGCACTTGCCTTCCTGCTCTGCCTTCTCAAAAATGCGGCAAAGCTCTATCAGATGGCCACGACCACCCAGGTGGGAAGCCTCCGTGAAGTTGCCGTTAGGGAAGATGTAGCAGGAACGAAGGTGAACGAAATGGGTGCGGTCGGCAAACTGCTTCGCCATGGCTACACAGTCGTTGTGCTCGCCGGCAGAGAATGAACCTGCACAGAATGTCAGACCGTTATGCTTGTTTGGCACAGCATCCAACATCCACTGGATATCCTCGGCACGTCCGATGATTCTTGGCAAGCCGAATACAGGATAAGGAGGATCATCCGGGTGAACACACATGTTGATATCGTATTCATCGCAGATAGGCATGATGGCCTCCAGCCAATACTTCATGTTCTCCTGCAACTTCTTCTTGTCGATGCCATCGTAAAGCTTCAACAGGTCGCGGAACTTCTGCACAGGAGCTGAATCGCCCTCGCTGAAGTTACCGGATACGAAGCCCTGGGTCTTGATGATGATATTCTCAACCAAGGCATGATCCTGCTCTGGTGTAGAAGTCTTCTTGATTTCATCAGCCTCAGCCACCAGGTCTCTGCCCCACTTGTGCTCCTTAGAGAATTCAGCCCAGTCCTCACGGGCACCTTCACGCTGGAGGATGTAGATATCGAAGTAGGCAAACTCGCCCCAGTTCATATAGAGGTTGTTGGCTCCGTTGGGATTCTCGTGTGCCAAATCGGTACGAGCCCAGTCTAAAACCGGCATGAAGTTGTAGCAGATGCACTTGATGCCTTCCTCGCCCAGGTTTCGGAGACTCTGTTTGTAAACCTCAATCTGATGGTCACGGTCGGGACCGCCATACTTCAAGGTTTCAACCACTGGCAAAGACTCTACCACGCTCCATTTCATGCCATAAGACTCGATGTACTCCTTGAGTTCATGAATTTTCTCGCGTGTCCAAACCTCTCCTAGAGGAACATCGTGCAATGCGGTAACGATGCCCTCTACACCAATCTGCTTCAACTGTGCAAGTGTAATCTTATCCTTCTTGCCAAACCAGCGCCATGTTCTTTCCATATATCTTTATATATATAATGTATGAATTTTAAAATGAATTATCTTGCTGCAACATATTTATGCAATGTCTGTCTTACGGCACCCTTGCCGGCGAAGAGTTCCTTCACCATGCCTTCTATCTGCTCGCCGAAGCCAGCCTCGTAGAGATCGAGTCCGAACACATCCTTGCGAGAATAGAGATTCTTCAGGCAAGAATAGTCCTGCTCTGCCTTGCCTACCTCCAGAGGAGCCACGATGGCCTGGAGTTCTGCCAGCAATGGGTCGGAAGATGGCTCGAATGGCTTCAGATTATCATCCAATGCCTTGAGATAACGGGCGTAACCTGCCAATACCAATGGAATCAACACCAGATTGCTCTTGTCGAGACCACGGTCGATATACTTCTTGATGGTCTCACCGAAACGGATAGAGAGCTTCTGGCTGGTATCGGTAGCGATGCGCTGAGGAGCATCTGGCATGAATGGGTTAGGCAGACGCTTGTTGATAACGGTGCCGATAAACTCGTATGGATTTAATACGCCTGGGTCTGTTACCACTGGCATTGCCTCGATGTAACCTATCTTCTGGATGAAGGCACGAAGGTCCTCATCAGCCATCTCGGCAGAAATCAGGGTATAGTCGAGCATGCAGCCATAGATAGACATCGCTGTATGCAATGGGTTCAGACAGGTGGTTACCTTCATGGTCTCAACCTCATCCACGGTCTTGCGGGTGGTATAGAGCGCACCGCCCAACTCCAATGGCGGGCGACCGTTGGTATAGGTATCCTCGCAAACGAGATACTGCACTTCCTCTGCATTCACGAAAGGAGCGGTGAAGGTATGCTTTTCGGTGATGATGGTATCATTGTCCTCGAAACCATCCTCGGCAAGCATCGCCTGTACCTTCTCGTGAGGACGAGGAGTAATCTTATCAATCATAGACCAAGGATAGGTTACCTTGCTGCTGTCGTTGATGTAATCCAGGAATCCAGCCTCAACAATGCCATCCTTTACCCAGCGCTCGGCGTAAGCCTTGACACCAGCCTTTACATGGTCGCCATTGTGAGAACAGTTGTCTGTTGACTGAAGGGTTACAGGCAACTTGCCTGCCTTGTATCTTTCGTAAAGCAGAGCGGTGAGCTTACCCATGGCGAAAACTGCATCGAGACCACGAGCCAAATCGGCATCATTGAAAGAATATCCCTTTTCGGTGATGGTGAAAGTTACCATCTGCAGACTTGGCGCCTGGAAAATCTGAACCAATCGGGCCCAGTCCTCACCAAACTGCTTATCCGCCTTGAGGCTTTCTGTGATAGAAGCGATGACCTTCTTCTCGATGGTTCCATTGCTCTGGAGGCTGACGAGAAGCGAGAGGTTATGATAAGGGCGATAAGCCTTGTCGATGATTTCGTAGTCGAAGCTTTCGGCCACGATTACGCCACGATCGTACTTGCCCGTGTTGAGCGCATCGTTGAGGATGGCAGCCGGGAAAGCACGGAAGATGTTACCTGCGCCGAAGTGAACCCAAGTAGGCTCGTCGTGAGTCTTCTTAGCTACGGCTGCGATGTCATACTGAGGAAGCTGATAACCTTTAGCTTCCCATTCTGCAGCATTAAAGCTGTCTGAAAGAATTTCGTTCAGTTTCATGATTATACGTTTTTTTGATTGTTCCATGTATGCGCCTATCTTTCCGAATAGGCGTGGCAAAAGTACAAAGAAAAATCGAAACCCGCTCATTTTTAGAGAACTAATTTCAAAAATTGGACGATTTGCAAATACTTTTGAACAATATGGTAAGACCAGGAAAAGAAAATGTTACGATTCCTCCAGCGATTTGATCTGTTTCTTCGGCGTTACGCCCAGTCCTTTCAGGCTTTCCACCCTGCGCATCACGTTGCCGCTTCCATCGTAAAGCTGCTTTCTTGCCTTGTCGAAGGTGCCGGAAAGGCGGGTTATCAGATCGCCGATGCCCAGGAAGGTATCTTCGAAAGTCGCTACCTTATCATATAAGTCGGCTGCCGTCTTCACGATTTTCTCCACATTCTTGTTCTGGCGGTCGTACTGCCAGAGATTATACGCCAGCTGCAGCGCCATGAGCAGATTGCTTGGCGAGATGATGATAATCTTCTTCTGATAAGCATAGCGACTGAGATCCGGCTGCTGCTTCATGGCTGCGATATAGCTGGTTTCGTTAGGGATGAACATCAGTACGAAACCGATGGCATCATCCACCAGTTTGGAATAATCCTTCTCGGCAAGTTCATCGATGTGCTTACGGACACTCAGGGCATGCGCCTTCATCAACCGCTCCCGCTCCTCATCGTTCCCGGCAGCCAGGGCATCGGTATAGGCGGTGAGCGAAACCTTGGAGTCTATCACCACACTTCTGCCCTCCGGGAATCGGACGATGACATCGGGGCGGAAGTTCCTGCCGTTCTCATCCTTGGTGTTTTCCTGAATGAAGAACTCTTCGTCTTTGCGCAGACCGCTATTCTCCAGGATAGTTTCCAGCACCATCTCGCCCCAGTCGCCCTGCATCTTGCTGTCGCCCTTCAATGCCTTGGTAAGATTGGCGGCATCGGAACCAATCTTCGATGTCTGCTCTTTCAGACTCGATACAGCCTGCTGCTGCTCCTGCTGGAAGAGTTTCATCGTAGCCTCAAAGGTATTCTGCAGTTCCTTCTTGTTCACTTCGTTCTGGGTCTTGCTTTCTTCTACCGATTTTTTGAAATCAGCGAATTGCTCCTTGATTGGTTTCAGAAGCTCGTCCATCTGCAATCGGTTGTTTTCCTGCAAGGCAGATTGCTTGGCTGCGAGCTGTTCTGCCGCCACGCGCTGCTGCTCGATGGTCATGCGATGCATCTCCTGCTTCAGGTTTTCGAGTTTCTGTGCCCACTGCTGGTCGCTTTCTGCCCTGAGTTTCGCCGCATACTGCCGCTCGTTCTCCATCTGAGCTTTCAGGGATTGAACCTCAGAAGCATGAGAATCCTTCAGACCTTGAACTTCTACAGCATGAGATTGCTTCAGGGATTGAGCCTCAGAAGCATGATGCAGATTGCTCTGTTCAATGTTAGCCTGCAGCACCTGCGCCTTCGCTACAAGCTGCGTTTTCTCCTCTCCCGCCTTCTTGGCTTCCATCAGTTTGCCCACGAAGAAGCCGATGGCAAGACCAATGACTATTCCTATTATTATTTCCATTATCTTTGTTTTAAATGATTCTATAAATCTGCAAGAAATTGTCTTGCAAAATTAATATTTTCAAAACATAACACCAAATATCATGGGGGATTCTTGTAGATATTTAACTCTTCTTCATTTAACTAAGCAAACAAAAAGAGCGCACCGCTATTGGTACGCTCTTTTCTAAAACTCTTCTTTTATATATATTTTATCGGTTGGCTGATTTCCATAGATAAGTATCAGTGCAATGGATATCAGCACTCTGGTCGGCAATCATCAACTTGAAGTCGCCTTCCTCTAATCTCCATTTGCCATCCCAACCAACGAAGGCCAAATCGTCTGCCTTTAATTCAAAGGTCACGGTCTTGGTCTCACCCGGCTGAAGCTCAATCTTGTTGAAGGCACGGAGGCGACGACCATCAGGAACCATACTGGCGATGAGATCGCTGCAGAACAGGAGGACACTCTCCTTGCCTGCCACCTTTCCCGTATTCTTCACATCCACGCTCACCTTGATGATGTCGCCGTGGCGGAAATCAGACTGGGAAACCTTCAGGTTGCTATATTTGTAAGAGGTGTAGCTCAAACCATGTCCGAAGCCCCACTGCTGAGTAATCTTCGCATTGTAGTCGTAAGCACCTTCCATCGTACCCACCTCCTCACTCTTCTTGAAGTCATAGTTTGCGAGCGAATTGATTTCCTTAGGATAGGTGTAAGGCATCTTGCCACTGAAGTTTGACTTGCCCGATACCAGGTTTACCAAGGCATCGCCGCCCATGTTGCCAGGGATAAGGATGTCGATGATGCCCTGTGCCAATGGTTCGATGTCAGCAATGAGACGAGGACGACCTTCATTCAATACCAGAACGACAGGCTTACCGGTCTTGGCGAGTTCCTTCACCAGATTGCGTTGGTTCTCTGAAAGCCAAAGGTCGGTCAGATTGCCCGGAGTCTCTGTATAGGAGTTCTCGCCAATGCAGGCAACGATGACATCAACATTCTTTGCTGCATCAACTGCGCCCTGAATCTGAGATTCGTTCTCCTCCCAGTATTTTCCCTTTTCATTATAGGTAACACCCTGGTTCAAGATGACATTCTCCTTGCCATACTCATTACAGAATGCCTCATAGATGGTATTGTACTTGCCGGCAAACTCATCGGCACGATGTCCCTGCCAGGTATAGCTCCATCCACCGTCCAGACAGCGCATCTGATTGGCATTAGGACCCGTGAGGAGAATCTTCTTGCCATGCTGCAAAGGAAGGATATTACTCTCGTTCTTCAGGAGCACCATACTCTCGGTAGCTCCCTCCAAGGCGAGCTTGGCAAACTCCTCGCCACCAAACTTAGGATATTTCTTCAGTTTCTGGGTTGGGTTCTTGAAGAGGTCGAGACGGTACTTCATGCGAAGCACACGGCGACAGGCATCGTCGATGCGACTCATAGGAATCTTACCTTCCTTCACCAGTTCTACAAGATAGCCACAAGCATCGCAAGAATAAGGTTCCATAATCATATCGATACCAGCATTGATGGCAATGCGGAGCGCATCCTTCTTGTCCTTTGCCACCATCTCACGAGTATAGAGATTGTTGATGTCTGCCCAGTCGGTAATGAGCACACCATCCCATCCTGTCTCTTCCTTCAGCCATCCTGTCAGGATGTCCTTGTTGGCATGCATCGGCATACCATTGACGGAAGCGGAATTCACCATCACGGTCAAGGCTCCAGCCTGCAGACCCGCCAGGAAAGGAGCAAAGTGTTTCTCTCGCAAGTCGGCAGGAGAGATATAGGCTGGCGTACGGTCTTTACCGGTCCAAGGCACACCATAGCCCATGAAGTGCTTCATTGAAGTGGCAATGTGATACTGGTCGATGTTGTTTGGGTCCTCGCCCTGGAAACCATAGACCATCGCCTTGCCTATCTCTGAACTGAGGTAGCAATCTTCGCCAAAGTTCTCCCAGATGCGAGGCCAACGGGCATCACGACCGAGATCAACGGTAGGACTGTAAGTCCAAGGCACGCTCACCGCACGAGTCTCATAAGCGGTAGCCTCAGCCGAACGGCGAGCTATCTCACGATTGAAGGTGGCAGCCACATTGATGTTCTGCGGGAAGAGGGTTCCGCCCTGTGTATAAGTAGAACCGTGGTTCTGGTCGAGACCGAAGACACAAGGGATGCCGATGCGCTTCATCGAGATCTTCTGGATTTGCGCGATGTACTTCTCCCACTGCTTGGCGGTTGGTGCGCAGGTATTTGGAGCGTTGAGGATAGAGCCGATTTTATAGCGGGAAAGGATAGAATCGGTCTTGTGCTCGTCGATATAGAACACACCGTTCTTGTCGTTGGCACCAAAGAGGTCGGTCACCAATTCCATCATCTGACCTATCTTTTCTTCCAAGGTGAGTTTCTTCAGGGTTTGTTCTACCTGAGCCTCTATCTTAGGGTCGCTCTTGATAACTGGAACATTGGCACTGGCTGTATAAGCCAATGCCAACATTGAAATAGATAATAATATTTTCTTCATAAATTCAAAGGTTTGACGTTTTATGTTAAAATCGGAAATCTTTCTAATATTTTATTCTTATCCAAAGGCACACCATCCACCACATAGAGAGGTTGGTTATTGCCTGCCATTTCTGTATTACCACGAAGAAGCACGCGGGTAGAACCAGAAGCACCGCCAGCGGTGTTCTGCACAACATATGATTGACATACGTGTTCTTCAGAATGTATTTTCCTTTGTTTGGCGAACTGGGGGTTGTTTTGTATTTGCTACCAGCAATAGATTGAGGAGCCATCCTATACACGCCCCTATCCAATGCCATCCAAAAGCATCCCTTGTCATCGACCAACAAGTCATTGATATGATAAGCCTTTATTTTTCATTTCGATAATGATTCCAATTGCTATTTCAATTATTTCTTTTATTCTTTATTTTTTGCAAAAGTAATGTTTTCAAAAGACAATTCGGCAAAAGAGACGAAATCTTGTGCTTATTTAACTATTATGCATTTTGCTTTCTTACCCTAAAATAACTAAAAAATAAGGAGATGCAAGCCGTATTCCGAAAAAAAGTATTATTTTTGCAAAAAAGAAAAAAGAACCGAATAAAAGTGCAAGACACTTACATGGAATAAAAATTAAAAAGATATGATTAAAAGACTATTATCCTTTCTTGACGCTTCGCCAGTGAATTTCCTGGCTGTCAAGAACATGGCGGATGAACTGGAGAAGAATGGTTTCCGCCGCATCAATCCGCAGGAGCCATTGGGCAAGGTAGAGGCTGGTGACAGGTTCTTTGTCACCAAGAACGACTCTTCTATCTATGCCTTCCAAATCGGAAAGAAGACGCTTGCCGATGCAGGCTTCCACATGATCTGTGCTCACTGCGATTCCCCTACCTTCCGCATCAAGCCTAACGCCGAAATGCTCTGTGAGGGTGGCATCGTAAAACTGAATACCGAAGTTTATGGCGGTCCGATTATGTCCACCTGGTTCGACCGTCCGCTGACCCTGGCGGGTAGAGTCATCGTGAAGGGCGAGGATGCGATGAATCCCCAGACACTTCTTCTTCATGTAAAGCGCCCATTGTTGCAGATCAGCAATCTTGCTATCCACTTCAACCGTCAGGTGAACGATGGCGTGAAGTTGAGCAAGCAGAAGGATGTGCTCCCTATCCTCGGCATCATCAACGATGAACTGGAAAAGGGTAATCTGCTGATGAACGTGATTACCGGCGAACTGAATATCCTGAAAGAAGATATCCTCGACTTCGATCTCTATCTGGCTGATGCCACTCCTGCCTGCACCTTCGGTGTACACGATGAGTTTATCTCTTCTGGCAGACTCGACGATTTATCGATGTGCTGGGCTGGCGTAGAGGCGATGATTGCAGCGGATGCCAATGATACCACCCAGGTTCTTGCCATCTTCGATAATGAAGAGACGGGCTCTCAGACCAAGCAGGGTGCCGGAAGTCCATTCCTTTCATATATGCTCCAGCGCATCGCCCTGGCACAGAGCCATACAGAAGAGGCTTATTATCAGGCAGTAGAGCGTGCCTTCATGATTTCAGCCGATAATGCGCATGCCTGGCATCCTAACTATAGCGAAAAATTCGACCCTACAAATCATCCTAAGTTGGGCGGTGGTCCGGTCATCAAGTTCAATGCAGCCCAGAAGTATGCGAGCGATGCTGTATCAGCAGCCATCTTCGCCAACATCTGCGATGCAGCCGGTGTACCATGCCAGCGCTTCGTAAACCACAGCGATGTAGCTGGTGGCAGCACCTTGGGCAATATCCTCGCCTCTTCCATCCCATTGAAGGGCGTAGATATGGGCAATGCCATCCTCGCCATGCACAGTTGCCGCGAAACAGGCAGCGTCATCGACCACGAATATTGCGTGAAGGCTTTCACCAAGTTCTATCAGTTGTAATATAAGCACTCCCGATTTATCTCTTCACTCTTTACCTCCCGAAACCCCTCTGTTTATCGGGGTTTCGGGAGGTGAAGAGTTTTCTTTATCTCTTCACCCACTCTTCACCCCTCTTCACCCATTTATCTTTTTTCTCATTAAAAATTATTTAAAAATCAGTTTCTCCGTTCTATCAGCCAGGAAAAGAGGGATGTTGATAAAGGAATCATCCCTCTTGAGATTAAGCATCGAATATCTGATGCGCAAACAAGGTGAGTACCTTTTGTTATACTCTATCAAACTACGCCCCATGACACAGGTACCCGACTTCACTTCCACCGGAATAACTTCCAAACCACGCTGAACAATAAATTCCACTTCTGCTTTATTACCCGAAGCCCAATAATGGGAACAATTAACGCCATTAGCCACTAGACTCTGAAGAATATAATTCTCTGCCAAAGCGCCCTTATATTCTTTAAATATAGGATTATCAACCAGATAAGCCTCAGGGCTCAAATCAGCAAGCACTCTCAATAATCCCACATCAAGACTATAAATCTTGAAGATGCTCAAATCTTCATACGATTTCAAAGGAACTTGCGGAGTAGAGCACAAGCTTACCTTATATATCAATCCCGCATTTTTAAGCCATGTAAGAGCATCCTCATATTCTCTCGCTCTTGCACCAGGACGAACCAGCTGATAAACAAACTTTCTATTTTCCTTAGCCAACTGTGACGGCAAAGACTTCCAAACATGCGAAATCCTATTAGCCAGTAAAGGCGTAGCATGCTTCACAAAGTCCAAGGAATAATCTTGCAAGATATTACGTAGAGTTGTTTCCACGCCACTCAGATCCTTTTCTATCATCTTCATTGCCGCAGCTGGCATTCCACCAGATATACGATAGGCAGTAAATGCCTGAGAAAGTCTATCAAAAAAAACGTCAGGAAGAGGTTCCAAGCTATCTATTGACATATAATATTGGTAAAGCCTTTCATCTCGCTGCTCCAAAAACTCAGAAAAAGTGACAGGATACATATTTATATGGTCAACCTTACCCACAGGAAACGAAAAGCCTTGATGCCCAAAAGCCAACCCCAAAAGAGAACCAGCACAAGCCACAACATATTCCGGCGTCTTTTCGCAGAAATATTTCATTGCGCTAATGGCTTCCGGACAGTCTTGTATCTCATCAAGAATAAGCAAAGTCTTCTGAGGCAAAATAGGTTCTGAAGTAAGATATGACAATTGCTCGAGGATTTGCAGCGGGTTCTTGGTCTTGCGAAAGATATCGCAGACTCCCTCTTCTTCATCGAGACTAAAATATGCGCAATGCTCAAAATATTCTTCTCCGAACTTCTGAAGTACAGAAGTCTTTCCTACTTGTCGAGCGCCCAGCATAATCAATGGCTTACGGTCTTTTTTAGCTCTCCATTGTTTTAATTCTTGAATAATTATTCTATTAAACATTTTTTAGCACCTCCATCGTTAAAGTGCGGAAAATGTGTAAGTTTACACATTTCTGATACTTCTTTTGTGAAATTCTCCACATTTTCCACACTTGAGTTTTATTTTTCATCGCAAAGATACTAAAAAAACGACAAGCAAGCAAGCATTTACTACATTTTTAACCAACTTTATTACATCATTTATTTCAAGAGGAGCATAAGACTCCATAGAACTGGATGACAAGGGAAAAGGATTGGTAGATTGGAAGGAAGTATAAGGAAGAAAGCGGAAAAAGCCCCCGAAGCGTAATAGCTCCGGGGGCTTTTTATTTTGCCCCAAGCATCAGATGTGCTGCCTGGGAGTACGATAGAGAATCTGGGACTAGTCTGCCCAAATTCCCTTATTTGTTGAATTATCCCAGAAATCCTTCACATTTTCTTCGCTGTAATCCTCATCTGACGCTTTCTGGATAACAGAGCCGGCGAGGATGGCTGTGGTTTCCATTTCCATGACGCTAACCACTGGCTTGATATATCTTTTCTTTTTCATATCTATTTTTATTACTATTTTTATTACTATTTTTATTACTATTTTTATTACTTGATGATAACCTTCATGGTCTTGCCGCCACGCTTCACGATGTTTATGCCCTTCTGCAAATCCTGGAGGCGACGGCCCTGGAGGTCGTAGTATTCTGCCTTGCTATCTGCTGTAGTCTCCAACTGCTCGATGGCTGTGGTGCTGCCGCCGACGCTGATGCTGAACATTCTGGCACCTGCTGCAGGAGCAGAAGAGTTATCTGCCATGTAAGCACGGAAAGGCTTGCTGCCCACAGACTTTGTTGCTGTTTTATCCAACAGCTTGGCTGGGTTCACATGTTAGAACCTTTAGTTACCTTGTCCGTTACAAACTTATCGCTGACGTAGATGGTTGTGAGAGCCCCGCAAGAGGCGAACATAAAACTCATATTCGTCACATTCGCTGTATTGAAATGGGTAACATCTAGCGAGGTGAGAGAAGAGCAGTTATAAAACATGCTGTACATATCCGTTACCTTCTCTGTATTCAGATATTCCAGGCCTGTAATTGTTTCCAGTTTTTTGAGATCCTCAAAGAAACAGTACAACGATGTAGGAGTGTATGTGCTAAAGCTCTTATCGAAAACGATATGCTTGATAGTGCCATTCCCTAATTTCTCATTGATATCAGTCACCTTCTGTTTATCTTCCACCCAAGCACTATTTTCAGGAAGGGTTTCACCCACAAGTTTCTTGAAAGTCAAGGTTTGGGTAGAGGATTCATACGTTGCTATATACTTAGAACTGGAAGCTTCCGTCTGCGCCACCATGCGGGCTGGCATAAGCAACAACATGAGCAACATCAATGGGAACAGAGCGAATCTACGGATTATCGCCCCCCCAGACCGTCCGAAAACCTTGTTTTTCTGCAGTTTATCACTATTTTGAGGGCATATAAAGCCCTCTAAGCTAGTCTGGGGACCAGCTCTAAAATTTCGATTTCTAATAAAATTCATAATTGATGTGCTCAAATCGAGCGAAAATAAGTGATAGGAGGTC
>USJX01000036.1 GCA_900555035.1 uncultured Prevotella sp. | reverse complement strand
TTTGTCGCTTTGCAAGCAAAATCCCACTAAACCCTATAGGTTGCGGATTTGAGGTAAAGAAGGTTACACAAAAGAACAAATAGCGAAACTTATGTTTATAAATGGTCGTCATCGTAAGACTTCTGACTATTCTCTATATTGGCGAGCCGGAAACTCCATTGTCGTGCAGGTCTTGTCCGCAGTCTTTACTGCAATAATCAAGCAGTATCCAGATTCATTCGGAGAATTTGCCTGTATGTCTCCTAAAGAGTGAAAAACTGCCACGAAAAAAGAGTATCAACGTCGATATTATGCCAGTCATAAGGAAGAACTACAACGCAAGAGCTGTGAGTACCACAGACAGCTAAGAGTGAATAAGAATAAGTGATTGTGGAAAATGTTTGCAAAGTTTTCTACATAAAAAAAGTTAATTTAATCAGTGGTATGTTACGCATATCGCTGATTTTTTGTATTTTTGCACCATTAAAGAAAGAAAACGATATGGCAGAAATAGCAAACCGTATATACGAGACAAGTGAAGGGCAGATTCTCTTCATCTCAGACTTCTCGGACATCAATGATAATGAGAAGGTGGTAAGTCGTGCACTTTCTGTAGAAGAAAAAAAGGGAAATATAGTTCGATTAGCTAATGGGGTTTATCTTCGCCCTAAGAATACCCGATTTGGGATAGTCTATCCATCAATAGATGAAATGGTGATGGCTATAGCCCAGCGAGATAAGGTACAAATACAACCTTCAGGAGTTACAGCGCTCAACAAACTTGGACTCTCAACACAGGTGCCTACAAAATATACTTATCTGACATCGGGAAGTGGAAGAGTCTTGACTCTTGGAAATCGGACTATAGAGTTGAAGAGAAGTGTTCCTAAGAACTTTGCTTTTCAGACAGTGTTGGCAGCGCTTCTTGTACAAGCTCTTAGAACATTAGGACAAAAGAATGTAGGTAATCAAGAACTCTCTACCATTAGAAAATTGGTCAATGAAGAGGAACATAAAGACTTGTTTGTACAAGATCTTACTCTCATGCCAGTATGGATGAGAAAGCTGATAACTGATATTATAGATAAAAACGAGCATTATGACACTTTGGTTAAATCACACAATAGATGAACGAATAGCAATGTTGCAACGTGCGGAAGAGAAGTTTCGTATTAATCAGGTTGCAATTGAAAAGGACTGGTGGGTAACTGTGGTGCTCAACGCTCTTTTCAAATGTTCATGTGCAGATCAACTCATCTTTAAGGGAGGTACAAGTCTCAGTAAAGGATGGAATTTGATAGAAAGATTCAGTGAGGATATAGACTTATCTGTAAGCCATGAATTCTTCGGTATAGAGAAGACGACAAAGAATCAGCGTGAAAAACTTCGCAAGAAGGCACGTAGGTATTTTCTTGATACAGTTTCAGCAGAGTTGGATGAAAATCTAAAGAAACTTGGTGTGGAAGGATACCATATAGAAAATGTAGTAGAGGAAATTGATGAGGATGGTAAGGCAAGTCCCGTTGCAAGTGATAAGGATCCATCTGTCATTCTCGTTCATTATGAGTCTATGCTTGGTCATACGATAGAGTATATTCCGCCAAGAGTTAAGATAGAGATTAGTTGCTTGTCTATGAATGAACCTACGGAAGACCGTTTGATTTCATCATATATTGAGCAGACTTTCCCTGGAGAAGATGCGGCGGCTACAGCTACGGTCAGAACAGTTGTGCCTACTCGAACATTCCTAGAGAAGGCATTCCTGCTATGCGAGGAATTTCAGAAACAGACTCCTCGTCATGTCCGAATGTCTAGACATCTTTATGATCTCGAACGCTTGATGGATACAGAATTTGGCAAACAAGCCCTGCAGGATATTGATTTGTATGAGCGTATAGTTAAGCATCGTTCCATATACTATGCTGTTGGGTATGTAGATTATTCTAAGTTGATGCCTAGTGAGATTGATTTCGTTCCTAGGCAAGAGTTGATGAAGGATTGGGAGGGTGATTATGCAGAGATGTGTAACCACTTTATCTATGGTCAGACTTTATCTTTCGAAAAACTTTTAGAGCGAATCAAGGAGTTGCAAGATAGGTTTAGAAAAGCCTTTTAGCGACTTTTACTCCTTAATAAAATGTTCAATATAAAAGTTGGAAGACAATAAGTGCTTGGTATTCAGCCCTAATATTCCTCTGGAATGACGACGAATATTAAAAAGTCGATGATAGGGCTGTTCTCTTACCAGGGGGCAGCCTTTTTCATCTTTCTGATGTCTCTCTTCCGACTATACCTTATTAATATATAATAATCCCGGCGATTTATAATATTTCGCCCTCTTTTACGTTATTACATTGTGTTAAGACGAATCATCATATTAGTTTTTTTGCTGACAGGAGTGCTCGCTTCGAGGGCACAGTATGATCCTTCCTTCAGTCATTACTTTGACATGGAACCATCCTACAATCCTGCGGCAGTGGGTAAGCAGGCAAAACTCAACGTGACGGCTGCTTACGCATTGGATATGGCCGGATTCGAACATAATCCTAGAACCATGTATCTGGCAGCCGACCTGCCTTTCTATGCGCTGAAGAATTATCACGGCGTGGGTGCTGCGATGATGAACGACCAGATAGGACTCTTCACCCATCAGCGACTCAACCTGCAGTATGCCTATAAGACCAAACTCTTCGGGGGAACGATGAGCGTGGGTCTGCAAGCCGGATTCCTGAGCGAGAGTTTCGATGGTAGCAAGGTGGATGCCGGAGATTCGGGCGACCCTGCTCTTGCTACATCGGAAGTGAAGGGTAGCGGATTTGATGCGGGAGCCGGACTTTACTATCTGCACGGCAACTGGTATGTGGGACTTTCTGCACAGCATCTTACTTCACCAACCATCGAGTTGGGAGAAACCAATGAGCTTAAGATTGACGCAACGTATTATTTAACTGGCGGATACAATATTAAGCTCAGAAATCCGTTTTTAACTATAAAGTCGTCTGCCCTCGTGAAGTATGACGGAACGGCATGGCGAGGCGACGTGACAGGCAGATTGGTTTACCAATATGATAAGAAACTGCTCTATGGCGGTGTGACCTACAGCCCTGACAACTCGGTTACCTTCCTCATGGGTGGAACCTTCCACGGCGTGATATTGGGATACAGTTACGAATGGTACACCTCGAAGCTGAGCTTTGGCAACGGAAGCCATGAGCTTTACATCGGATACCAGATGGATCTGAACCTGGTGAAGAAAGGTAGAAACAAACATCAAAGTGTAAGAATACTCTAGTAGAATATCAAGAATATGAATCGTAATATGAAGAAAAGTATATTGCTCCTTAGCTCGTTGATGGCACTCTTGACCCTTAGTGGTTGTTTCGGTGCCAAGACTAGCTCGATGGCTGGCAGAGGCGGTGAGGTGGTTGGAGTTGGCGGAAGAAGTTTCGCTGAGCCAGCCCCATACGGCATGGTGAAGGTGAACCGGGGATTCCTAAAGATGGGTCTGGAGACCCAGGATTCGCTGTGGGGACAGAAGACGCCTCGCAAGGATGTGTCTGTGGATGGATTCTGGATGGATGATACGGAAATCACCAATTCTGAATACAAGCAGTTTATCGCCTATGTTCGCGATTCCATCATCCGTACCCGTCTGGCAGACCCTGCCTATGGCGGTGACGAGACTTACATGATTACCGAGGACAAGAATGGTGACCCTGTGACTCCGCAGATTAACTGGAAGAAACAGTTGCCAAGAAAGCCAAACGAGGATGAGAAGAGAGCGATGGAAAGTATCTATACTTCTAATCCGGTGACAGGCGAAAAACTGATAGACTGGCGCCAGCTGAACTATAAGTACGAAATTTACGATTATACCGCAGCGGCACTTCGCAGAAACCGACTGAACCCGCAGGAGCGTAACCTGAACACAGATGAGCAGGTGAATGCCAACGAGGTGGTGATGATTTCTAAGGATACCGCCTACATGGATGATGAGGGAAGAATCATCAGCGAGACCATCAACCGCCCATTGAGCGGACCATGGGACTTCCTCAATACCTACATCGTGAATGTGTATCCAGACACCACCTGCTGGGTGAACGACTTCCGTAATTCAGACAATGAGACCTATCTGAGAAGTTATTTCAGCAACCCAGCCTACAATGATTATCCGGTGGTAGGCGTTACCTGGGAGCAAGCCAATGCCTTCTGTGCCTGGCGTACCGACTATCTGCTGAAAGGATTGGGGCCTGAGGCACGCTTCGTACAGCGCTATCGCCTGCCTACCGAGGCAGAGTGGGAGTATGCGGCACGAGGCAAGAACCAGAACGAGTTCCCTTGGGAGAACCAGGACGTGAAGAACGGAGACGGATGCTTCTATGCCAACTTTAAGCCAGACCGCGGTAACTATACCAAGGATGGCAATCTGATAACCAGCAAGGTGGGCATCTACTCGCCTAACTCAAACGGACTTTATGATATGGCGGGTAACGTGGCAGAATGGACCAGTACCATCTATACCGAGGCAGGTGTGGATGCCATGAACGACCTGAACCCTGAGTTGAAATACAATGCAGCGAAGGAAGACCCTTACCGCCTGAAGAAAAAGAGCGTAAGAGGTGGGTCCTGGAAAGATCCGGAGTCGTTTATCCGTTCGGCATGGCGTTCTTGGGAATATCAGAACCAGCCACGTTCGTATATCGGATTCCGCTGCGTGCGCAGTCTTGCCACCACATCGAGTGCAAAACAAAAACCATCAAAGTACAAGAATAGGAGATAATAAAAATGGGCGAATATAGTAAGTTTAATATCGTATATCATCTGCAGAAGTGGATGGATAGTGTGCCTGGACAGACATTTCTGAACTATGCTTATAGTTGGGGTGCATCTGTCGTTATCTTGGGTACCCTCTTTAAGTTGACCCACTTGCCGGGAGCCAATATCATGTTGTTTGCCGGTATGGGTACAGAGGTGTTCGTGTTCTTCCTTTCAGCCTTCGACCGTCCTTTTGACAAGACAGCCGATGGTAGAGATATTCCTACTCATGTTACTGAGGACTACTTGGAGACAGGAGAGGTTACTTATGGGGAGAATGAAGGAACTCCTGTTTCTGGGGGTCAGACCATCATCATTGGCGGCGGAAGCTTTGGCGGTGGTGCTGGTGTATCTGCAGCATCTTCTTCTGTTGCTGGAAGCGAGAAGGGCGAAGGCGCTGAGCAGATTGACGAGAGCGTTGCTGCGGCCGTAGCTCCAGGAGCAGGATTCTCGGAGAATGGTGCAGCCGTAGCCGGTGCCACTATGACTGGCGGTTCTGTGGACGGTGGCTCTATTGCAGGCGGTAATACCGCTTGGGTAGCTGGTCAACAGGGTGTTACCCCAGAGATGGCTGATGCCCAGAACAATTATGTTGAGGAATTGAAGAAGCTTGTTGAAACCCTTGAAAAGGTGAATGAGCAGAGTACCCGTTTGACCCGTGACAGCGAGGAGATGGAGAACCTGAACCGTACGCTCACAGGTATCAGCAAGGTTTACGAAATGCAGTTGAAGGGTGCCAGCCAGCAGATTGGAACCATTGACCAGATCAACGAGCAGAGCCGCAAGATGGCTCAGCAGATTGAGCAGTTGAACAAGATTTACGCACGTATGATAGAGGCGATGACCGTGAACATGCGTGCTGCAGCTCCTCAGGTAAAGAGTGAAGAGTAAAGAAAAGTATTGAATTTAGCAAATTAATATAAATGGCTATAAAGAAAAGACCCGTTTCACCACGCCAGAAGATGATTAACCTGATGTATGTCGTCTTGATGGCAATGCTTGCGTTGAACGTCTCTACGGAGGTGCTCGACGGATTCTCTATTGTGGAAGACAGTCTGAATCGAACCACAGCCAACTCTTCCGCAGAGAACAATGCAATCTATAGCGACTTTGCCGACCAGATGAAGCAAAACCCTACCAAGGTAAGGGAATGGTTTGAAAAGGCTAAGCAGGTAAAGGACATGAGCGATGCGCTCTATAACTTTGCCCAGGAACTGAAGGTTGCTATTGTGCAGGAGGCTGACGGCAAGAATGGCGACGTGAGCAATATCAAGAACAAGGAAAACCTGGAGGCTGCCGGCATCGTGATGCTTGCACCGGGTTCGGGCAAGGGAAAGAAACTCTATACGGAGCTGAATCGCTATCGCGACCGCATCCTGCAGCTGGTGACTGATGAGCATCAGAAGAAAATCATAGCCAGCAACTTCTCTACCCAGGTGCCTAAGGGTGAGAAATATCTGGGTAAGAACTGGCAGGAATACATGTTTGAGAATATGCCAGTGGCTGCAGCCGTGACCATGCTCTCGAAGATTCAGAGCGATGTGCGCTATGCCGAGGGAGAAGTGCTGCACAACCTGGTTGCGAATATCGACATGAAGGATATCCGTGTGAACAAACTCGATGCCTTCGTGATTCCAGAGAAGACAACGCTTTATCCGGGCGAAAGATTCAATGCCAACATCGTGATGGCTGCAGTGGATACCACCCAGCAGCCGGAAATCTATGTGAACGGCATGAGAGTGAACAGCGCCCGTGGACAGTATAGTTTTACGGCAGGTGGAGTGGGAGAGCACCAGTTCTCCGGCTACATTCTGATGAACAATGCCAAGGGCGACGTGTTGAGGCGCAACTTCATACAGAAATACAGCGTTATTCCGGCACCTAATTCGGCAACGGTGGCGGCAGACCTGATGAACGTGCTCTATGCAGGTTTTCAGAACCCTATCAGTATCAGTGTGCCGGGCGTACCGGCCAATGCCATCTCTGCATCGATGACAGGCGGTTCGTTCGTATCGAAGGGCAACGGTCATTTCGTGGCAACCCCAGCAGCTGTGGGCAAGGATGTGACAATCCATGTAACGGCGCGCGACAAGGGACAAACCCGCACGATGCCTCCATTCGTATTCCATGTAAGAAAGTTGCCTGATCCAACGGCTTATCTGGCTTTGGGAACCACCCGTTTCCGTGGCGGCGGTCTGGCAAAGGCATCTCTGATGGGTGCCACAGGCATTCATGCAGCCATCGACGACGGATTGCTGGATATACCTTTCAGGGTGTTGGGCTTCGAGACCGTCTTCTTCGACAACATGGGTAATGCAATTCCATTGGCATCGGCAGGTGCCAACTTCTCGGAGCGACAGAGAGAAGAGTTCAGAAAGCTTTCTCGCAGCCGCCGTTTCTATATCTCGCATATCAAGGCTGTGGGACCGGATGGCATCACCAGAAATCTGCCTACGGCGATGGAAGTAATCGTGAAATAAGTGAAGAGTGAAGAACGAAGAGTGAAGAATTCAAATGCTTTGCTAATCATAAAGTTCAAAGTTCAATGTTCAAAGTTCAAAGTGTAAAATAATGAAAAAGATATTGTTCATATTCATGCTCTTGGGAATGGTGCAGGGCATCGTGGCGCAACCTCAGGCACGCCGTCAGCAGGCGGCAAGGCAGGCGGCTGCGAACAAATCGAATGCCGGCAACATCACCACCCGTGCACAAATTTCTTTCCCTACTGCTGCCCCTATGGAGGAGGATGTGGTGTGGAGAAGAGACATCTATCGTGAGCTGAGCCTTACCGATAATGCCAATGCCGGACTGTATTATCCTGTGGAGCCTATGGGCAACCAGATGAATCTCTTTACCAACATCTTCAAGTTGATGATGACAGGTAAGGTGGCGGTGTACCAATACCGTCTGGATGGTAACGAGAGTTTTGCAGCAGCAGATAGAGTGGACCCTAAGTCTTTCCTGGACAACTATCATATCTATTATGAGAAGAAGGCAAACGGAAGAATCTCGCTCGACAACAGCGATATTCCATCGAGAGAGGTGAAGGCTTACTATATCAAGGAGTCAACCTATTTTGACCAGCGCACTTCCACCTTCCATACCAAGGTGCTGGCGCTCTGTCCTATCATGACCCGCGACGATGACTTCGGCGATGGGGGTACCAAGTATCCGCTTTTCTGGGTAAAGTATGACGACTTGGCTCCTTATCTGGCCAAGCAGCAGATTATGACCAGCAACCTGAACAATGCGGCGGTGATGAGTGTGGATGATTACTTTGTGAGAAATCAGTATAAAGGAAAAATCTACAAGACCAACAATATGCTGGGACAGACTTTGGCGCAGTATTGCCACTCTGATTCTGCCCTGGTAAAGGAGCAGAAGCGAATTGAGGGCGAACTGGCTACCTTTGAGAAGAATCTCTGGAGTGGAAACATAGAAAAAAAAGATTCGCTTGACAGCATAGCCAAGGCAGACAAGAACGTGAAGGGCAAGGTGAAGAAGGCAAAGAAGAGTAATCGCAGAAGCAGTTCTTCATCTAGCAGACAGACCAAAGTGAAGGAGCAGCGCAACAGCAGTTCTTCTTCGGTTTCCAGTGGCTCTGCCAGAGTAACCGTGCGCCGTCAGCGTCATTAGGAAATGAATCACAACGTGTGTAATATTAGAAAATAGATTTGTTAGAAAATAGATTTTTAATTTAAAAAGGTAGAAAAGATGAAGAAGATTTTATCTCTTGTATTTTTGGTAGCGGCAATGATGTTTGCTACTAGCGCTAACGCCCAGGTAAAGTTCGGTTTGAAGGGTGGTTTGAACGTGACAAGCATGTCGTTTAGCGAGGATGTATTCGATGCTTCCAACAAGACTGGTTTCTTTGTAGGTCCTATGGTAAAGGTTACCGTGCCTATCGTTGGCTTGAGTTTCGATGCTGCAGCCTTGTACGACCAGAAAGAGGCTGACGTTAAGTATACTGGTACTGATGGCGAATTAGGCAAGACCACAGTAAGACAGAAGTCAATCAACATTCCTGTGAACGTGCGTTATGGCTTCGGTTTGAGCAGTTTGGCTAATGCCTTCCTGTTTGCGGGTCCACAGTGGGGTATCAATGTGGGTGACAAGAATTTCAAGTGGAATGAGACAAGCAGCTATTCATTGAAGAAGTCAAACTTCAGCGTAAACGTAGGTGCTGGTGTTACCCTGTTGAGCCATCTTCAGATTTCAGCCAACTACAACATCGCTTGTGGCAAGTCGGCTGATGCCAGTCTTGTCAAGGCTGCCGAGGCACTTACCAATGCCGGCAAGGACAAGAGCCGCAACAACTCTTGGCAGATTGCCTTGGGTTACTGGTTCTAAAGAGAAGTTCGGTAGAACTCTTCACAAGTTTATACATTAAAATATTTAAAAGCAGGTATCCCTTGTTGGGTATCTGCTTTTTTTTTGCTATCTTTGCACAACTTTATATCGTAAAAAGAAAAGGAGAACGTTATAACATGAGATACGTAGATGTGATATTGCCCCTTCCGCTCGACGGAACCTTTACTTATTCTATCCCCGAAGGGATGGAAGAGAAGGTTGTGCCTAATATGCGCGTCCTCGTTCCATTGGGCAAGAGTAAGAAGTATATTGCCATGGTTACCGATGTGCATTCTGAAAAGCCGGATTTCAGCTGCAAGCCCATCGATGCGGTGCTCGACAAATATCCTTCGCTGCTGCCCCAGCAGATGCGCCTCTGGAAATGGATCAGCGATTACTACATGTCGCCCCTGGGTGATGTGTTTGGTGCCGCCATGCCATCGGGTATGAAATCTACGGAGAAATTCAAGCCCAAGATGGAACTTTACGTGGAGCTGGCCAGCAGTTACCGCAACGAGCAGGCCCTGCATGTGGCACTCAGTATGGTGCAGCGGGCGTTGAAGCAATCGAAAACGCTGACCACTTTCCTCGCCCTTTCCCACTGGGACAGTCTGGAGGGTGATACGCCCAGGGAAGGTATCAAGAAGGTGACCAAGGAAGAACTGATGAATGAGGCACGATGCACGGCTGCAGCTGTCAAGGCGCTCATCGACCGAGGCATCCTCTTTACCTATGAACTGGAGGTGGGCAGACTGAACACGTCGGGAGAATCGCATTTCGAATTCATCAAACCGCTTTCTGAAGCCCAGCAGGATGCCTACAACCAGATACTCCTGCAGATGACGCACAAGAACGTGGTGCTTCTGCATGGTGTGACATCTAGCGGAAAGACGGAGGTTTACATCCATCTCATCAAAAAGGCGATAGAAGAACATAAGCAGGTGCTTTATCTGCTGCCGGAAATCGCCCTCACCGTTCAGATTATGGAGCGACTGCACAAGGTGTTTGGCGACCGGCTCGGCATCTTCCACTCGAAATACAGTGATGCGGAACGTGTGGAAATCTGGCAGAAGCAGCTCTCGGATCAGCCTTATGATGTAATCCTGGGAGCGAGAAGTGCCGTTTTCCTGCCTTTCCAAAAACTGGGACTTGTCATTATTGATGAGGAGCATGAGAATTCCTTTAAGCAGCAAGACCCGGCACCACGGTATCATGCCCGCAGTGCTGCCATCGTGCTAGCCAGTATGTATCCGGAAGCGAAAGTGCTGCTGGGAACGGCTACGCCTTCTATGGAGAGTTATTACAATGCGCAGCAGGGCAAGTATGGCCTGGTGGAACTGAAGACGAGATTCAAGGGTATCCAGTTGCCGGAGATTCAGGTGGTGGATGTGAAGGACCTTCGCCATAGAAAGATGATGACGGGGGCTTATTCGCCACAACTCTTGGCGGCGGTGAGGGAGGCTTTGAAGAATGGCGAACAGGCTATCCTCTTCCAAAACCGAAGGGGATTTGCACCGATGATAGAGTGCAAGGTGTGCGGATGGGTGCCGAAATGCAAGAACTGCGATGTTTCACTGACCCTGCATAAGAGCATCAACCTGCTGACCTGCCATTACTGCGGATTCACCTATCCCGTACCTACGGAGTGCCCTAACTGCGGTAGTACGGAACTGATGGGACGTGGCATAGGAACGGAGCGCATCGAAGACCAGATAGCCGAGATATTCCCTGAGGCACGTATCGCCCGCATGGACCTGGATACCACCCGTACGCGTAATGCCTACGAACGATTGATCAGTGACTTCTCATCGGGAAAGACCAATCTTCTGATAGGTACGCAGATGATTTCAAAAGGTCTGGATTTTGATAAAGTAAGCGTGGTGGGCATTCTGAATGCCGACTCGATGCTGAACTATCCTGACTTCAGAGCCTACGAGCATGCCTTCATGATGATGGCGCAGGTGAGCGGAAGAGCCGGAAGAAAGGGCAAGCGGGGACTCGTGATTCTGCAGACCAAGAACCCGACGCTTCCTATCATCAGTCAGGTGGTGCACAATGATTACGAAGCCCTCTTCAAGGGTATCCTGGAAGAGAGAAGAATGTTTCATTATCCGCCGTTCTTCCATCTTATCAACGTGTTCCTGAAACATAAGAACGAGAAGGTTTGCCAGCAGGCAAGTCTGGAACTCGGCAAGACGCTGAGAGGATGGTTTGGTGAAAGAGTGCTCGGACCGGATAAGCCAGCCGTGGCTAGGGTGAAGAACATGAATATTCGGAAGATAGTGCTTAAACTGGAGAACGGCATTGATCAGAAGAAGGTGAGGGAATACCTGAAGTATGCCCAGACGATGATGCTGAAGGATCCAAGGTATGGGGCTTTGCAAATATACTATGATGTGGATCCGCAATAATCAGCTAGATGATTGCGGATACAAAATAAAAAAATGGCTATCCCAATCGAAAGAGAGGGATAGCCTTTTTGCATGTTTGTAGTTATGAATTGATCTATTATGTTTAGGAAACATAAGTCTAATTCTACTTTTGCTTTTTATCAACTTCGTCTTTAGAAGTTGATATCGAGACCTACCGCAAACACATTGTTGTTACGGGTGTAGTCAGAGGTGTAGTCTTTTCCTGTTTGCTTTACAGTCTCTGAGGTCTTCTTGTGCTGATAGAATGTGTGGAAGTAAGCCACGTTCAAATCCATCTTCTTGTTGATGTGGTAAACACCACCGACGGCAGCAGAGTTGGAACTGACAACGAATGACTTGTCATCCATATACTCATCGCTCAAGCCATAGTTGGTGTTCTGCCAACCTGTACTCAAGGTAATCTTCTTGTTGACATCCACCTCAACACCTGCGTTGTACTCCAAGGTACCACGGTCCAATTTCTCCTGACGGTTGTTATATGAAGTAGCGTGCTTGTCGTCGAACCAGTGGAAACCTACGTTTACTCTTACTGTGTTTACTGGGCTATAGCCTACACCGAGTGCCAGGTAAGCAGGAATATCGCCAGCAATCTTCTTGCCGTCTGCGTATTCGCCGATAGCCTCGTCGAGCTTGGTGTCGAACTGGGTCTTCAACATTTGCATAGCTCCTGGCTTTACTATGTTTCCATTTGCGTCTTTTTCACCTGATATTGCTGGGTTTGCCAAGATAGCATCAGCAGCCTGCTCAGGCACACCGCCTGCGATGTAAGCATTGCGGAGGTTACCAGGAAGGTTACCGATACTTGGTACCTGGTTTACTGACTTATTCTTCAAGCGAATGCGAGTCTTGAATTCATATTTGGCTGCGAAGTTCCACTTGCCAGTCTTGAAATCCACACCAATGATAGGAGTGAAGCCTACACCGCTCTGGTCACAGCTCAACTCGATGTTGGCAGCTGTTTCCTTTGTAGGGTCGAGCACCTTATAGAGAGGCATGTTGCCAACCTTGATATCTTCTACATATCCATAGTAGTTGGTTGAAGCATAGACGCCACGTACACCTGCGAATGCGCTGAAGTTGTCGCTGAACTTATAGGCTGCACCTAAAGAGAGACCATAGTAGTACTGGCGACCGTGCATATAACTATTGTAGCTATACTGACCCTTTGTTCCGAAAGCATTCTTGTCAGTGAATACGGCAGGAACTCCATACTGTGAAGCCACCTTATCTACAGCACCTGCCAACTGGCATGCAGCGATAGCAGTTTCGGCAACAATCTTCTCGAAAGAGCCCAATCCATCATCGAAGGTACACTTTCCGCCGCCACCTGTAAGGGCGAAGCCAGCCTGAAGAGACCATCTGCCTTTATTGTAGGCATACTGGAAAGAAGGGATGACAGGCGCAAACGCCTTACCCTTGAACTCGCGTGGAGTAATAGGATTGTTCACATTGTTAGTGAACAAAGGATAATCATTTTCAATGCTACGTGTCTGGTAAGCCAACTGCCAGTTGATGGCGAGATGCTTTCCTTCACCCATGAATACAACGCCGGCAGGATTGTAGTAAACGCCGTCGATACCGATAGAAGCCTCACGGCTCATCATTCTGTTGAATGCAACATGCTGGTTGGTGTTAGTGAGCAAACCACCTGCAAAAGAAGGTGCTGCACAAGCCATCGCAATGGCTAAACTAACTAATTTTACTTTCTTCATTTTAATAATATTAAATAAAAACGTCCGCAAAGGTAACTATAATGTTCTATTTTGTCGTCAAAGATAAGCGTTATTTAAAATATATTAACGAGAAAACTCCTTTTTCCTGCACAATCTTGTAAAACTGTGCAAGAAAAAGGAGTTCTTTTGATGTTAGATAGGACACGGTTGAAGCGTTTAGCTTTCCGCCTTCTCTATCTTTTTTTCCTCGTTCTTAGCTTCATTCTCATCTATCTCTTCTTTCTCTTTACTCTTGGCATTCTTCTCTGCGTTTGCATTCATGTGAGGGTAAGAGATACGGGTATGATAGATGGCCTTGAGGCGTTCTGTCAGTACGAGCTTGGCGAGTGCAATGTCGCGGAAGGTGATAGGGCATTCCTTGAAGAAACCTTCTGCCACCTGCCCATCAATGAGTTTGTTTACCAGGTTGCTGATGCTCTCTTCTGTGTATTCATTGAGTGAGCGGGAAGCAGCCTCTACGGTATCTGCCATCATCAGGATGGCCTGTTCACGGGTGAATGGGTTCTGTCCTGGATATTGGAAAAGCGACTTATCCACTACTTCCGTAGGGTGCTCATTGCAATAGTTCACATAGAAGTACTTGGTCAAGCCCGTGCCATGATGGGTGGTGATGAAATCCTTGATGATGCCCGGAAGTCCCACCTTTTCTGCCATCTTCAGACCCTCGGTTACGTGGCTGATGATGATCTGTGCACTCTCCAGGTCGCTCAACTGGTCGTGTGGATTCACACCTGCCTGGTTCTCTGTGAAGAAAACAGGGTTGGTCATCTTTCCGATGTCGTGATAGAGTGCGCCCGTACGTACCAGCAGACTGTTGGCGCCGATGCGGTTGGCAATCTCTGCCGCCAGGTTACCCACCGTGATAGAATGCTGGAAGGTGCCCGGTGCAATCTCGCTCAGGTTGCGGAGCAATCCCTTGTTGGTGTTAGACAGCTCGAAGAGGGTGACATTAGAGGTGAATCCGAATGTCTTCTCGATGATATACATGAGCGGATAGGACAGCAACAGGAAGATGCCATTCACGGTGAAATAGGTGTACATGCTGCGGTCGATGTTGAACACCTGGTTATCCTGCATCAGCTGAAGGGCGAGATAGACCACGCCACTGCTCAAAGTTACCAGCAAGGCTGTGATGAATATCTGTGATCGCTTGGAGAGTTCACGCAGGCTATAGATGGCCACCAGGCCGGATGCCAGTTGCACGATGATGAACTCATACTGGTATTTCACCGCTGCTGCACAGATGAGAATCATCGTGACATGACTGATGAAAGCCGTTCTTGAATCCATGAACACACGCACAAAGATAGGTGCCATGGCAAACGGGATGATATAGACGCTGAAGAAATTGTGCTTCATGATGAACGACACGAAGATAGGAAACAGCGTGATCATCGCATAGAGCATGGTGATGCTGCGAGGCTTGTCAAAATAGTCCTTGCGGAAGAGCGTGAGATAGCTGGTGAACATGATGACGAGGAGGAAGACGAAGAGCGCCTGACCGATGATAGTGGTGGTAAGTTCGTCTTCGGTGGAACTGCGTCGCTTCATTTCTTTTTCAAAAGATGTGAGCACCCGATAGTTGGAAGGTGTGATGACTTCACCCCGGTCGATGATTTTCTGACCGCTCATCACCATTCCGCTAGCCAGAGGAATGCTGCTCAGCAAATCGGTCTTCTCCGTTTCTGAGCGTTCCTTGTCGTATATCAGGTTAGGTTCCACATAGTCGTTGAGATTACAGCGTGACAGAATCTGTCGCTGTTCGGCTATTTGCTGGTTGAAGAAGATTCGTTCGTATGCAGCAATGGTTGAGTAGAACGTACCGATGGGCACGCTCTTCACGTTTTTTCCGCTGATGATACGAATCATGCTTGTGGAATCCTTGTAGATGCGATTATATTCAGGGGTACTGATGATGCCCGTTTGGTAAACCTGATGCAGCTGGTGGGCTACGAGGTTGACATACTCCTTGGGCAGCCCAGGTATGCCCTGGCTGAAATCGTGCATGAATCGCTGTACCTGCTCTTCGCCTACAGCCGGGTTTACCGTATAGTAGGGTTGGAATTGCTTGAGCAGTGAATCCTGTTCGTGCTTGATAGACTCGTCGGTCTTGTAGATAGGGAAGTCGAACGTTGCGATGACCGACCCATACATCCACGGTTTGCCAACATCGTAGCGGAACTGCCTTTCCTCATTGCGTGGCAGAAACCAGACAATGATGGAAACGGTGAAGAGGATGAGGATGGTTTTGGTGATGAAGTTACGCCAATAATTTTCCTCCGGATTATTAAATATACTCATATTGTAACGCTTTGTTTAGTCATGAATCACTATATTATTAATCTCCGTAAAATGGGGGTAAAAAAGTGCTCATTTGCTCCTGGTTTGAGCAAAAAGTCCACTTTTCTCTCATTAATTCCCATTCACAGTGCGAAAATACGAAAAAAAACTATTATAATCGCAAAAAAAGATGTAAATTTGCAGAAAAATTTAAAATTAGCTATAAAATAAGACATGACAGATAGAAAAGTAAGAGTGCGTTTTGCTCCAAGTCCAACGGGTGCATTGCATATTGGTGGTGTTCGTACCGCCCTTTATAATTATTTGTTCGCTCGCCAGCATGGTGGTGAGCTCGTGTTCCGTATTGAGGATACTGACTCTCATCGTTTCGTGCCTGGAGCCGAGGAATACATCCTGGAATCTTTCAAGTGGTTAGGTATCCAGTTTGACGAGGGTGTTAGTTTCGGTGGCGAACATGGCCCTTATCGCCAGAGTGAGCGTCGCGACATCTATAAGAAGTATGTGCAGCAGCTCCTGGACAACGGCAAGGCTTACATAGCTTTTGATACTCCAGAGGAGTTGGAGGCAAAGCGTGCCGAGATTCAGAACTTCCAGTATGATGCTCATACCCGTATGCAGATGCGCAACTCTTTGACGCTTTCAAAGGAGGAGGTGGATCAGCTGATTGCCGACGGCAAGCAGTACACCGTTCGCTTCAAGATTGAGCCAGGTCAGGAAATCCACGTCAACGATATGATTCGTGGCGACGTGAAGGTGATGAGCGACATCTTGGACGACAAGGTTCTCTATAAGAGCGCAGACGAATTGCCAACCTATCACTTGGCTAACATCGTGGACGACCATCTGATGGAAATCTCTCACGTTATCCGTGGTGAGGAGTGGTTGCCTAGCGCACCATTGCACGTTCTTCTTTATCAGGCATTCGGTTGGGAAGACACCATGCCTCGTTTTGCACACCTTCCTTTGCTCCTCAAGCCAGAGGGTAAGGGCAAGTTGAGCAAGCGTGATGGCGACCGCCTTGGTTTCCCTGTATTCCCACTGGAGTGGCACGACCCTAAGACGGGTGAGGTTTCTTCAGGCTATCGTGAGAGTGGCTACTTCCCTGAGGCTGTGGTCAACTTCCTGGCGCTTCTCGGCTGGAACCCAGGCACAGAGCAGGAAATCTTCTCTCTTGATGAGTTGGTGAAGGCTTTCGATATTTCCCGTTGCTCTAAGGCAGGAGCCAAGTTCGACTTCAAGAAGGGCATCTGGTTCAACCATGAGTACATTCTCATGAAGAGCGATGATGAGATAGCCAATCTCTTTGCACCTATCGTAGCCAACAATGGCGTGGAGGAGACTTTGGATAGAGTAAAGCAGGTGGTACACATGATGAAGGACCGTGTGAACTTTGTCTATGAGTTGTGGCCATTGTGCTCATTCTTCTTCATTCCTCCTACAGAGTATGATGCCAAGACCGTCAAGAAGCGCTGGAAGGAGTATTCTGCACAGCAGATGACCGAACTCGCTGAGGTGCTCGAGGGCATTGAGGATTTCTCTATCGAGGGTCAGGAGCCTATCGTATTGAAGTGGGTAGAGGACAAGGGCTATAAGCTCGGTGATGTGATGAACGCCTTCCGCCTTACTCTCGTGGGTGAGGGTAAGGGTCCTGGCATGTTCGACATTTCTGCCTTCCTTGGTAAGGAAGAGACATTGCGTCGTCTTCGCAAGGCAATCGAAGTTTTGGGTTAATTCACAGATATAAATATCTCTCTGGGGAATTTGTCTGCAAATGTTGCGGAGTATTCCTCAGAGAGTTCACGTATTTATAGATAGTAACCAATATAAAGAAATATCATGATCTATAATATCGTAATCTATTTTGTCCTTTTGGGCATAGCCATTGCTAGCTTATTTAATGAAAAGGTGCGCAAGATGTGGCGTGGCGAGCGTGAGGCTTTCAGAATCTTAAAGCAGAAGGTGGATCCTAATGCCAAGTATATCTGGTTTCATGCGGCTTCGCTCGGTGAGTTTGAACAGGGACGTCCCTTGATGGAGCAAATCCGCAAGGATTATCCTCAGTATAAGATTTTGCTCACCTTCTATTCTCCTTCGGGTTATGAGGTGCGCAAGAACTACGAGGGGGCTGATATCATCTGCTACATGCCGGTGGATACTCGCCTGAATGCGATTCGTTTCCTTCGCTTGGTACGCCCGGTGATGGCTTTCTTCATCAAGTACGAATTCTGGTCTAACTTCCTTCATATCCTGAAGCATCGCAATATTCCTACTTATAGTGTGAGCAGTATCTTCCGCGAGGATCAGGTGTTTTTCAAGTGGTATGGCAGGAGTTATGCTGGTGTATTGAAGTGCTTCACCCGTTTCTTTGTGCAGAACGAGGAAAGCAAGCGATTGCTGGAAAGCATCGGAATCAAGGATGTGGATGTAGTAGGCGATACCCGTTTCGACCGTGTACTCCAGATTAAGCAGGCGGCTAAGCATCTGCCTATCTGCGAAGCTTTCAGAAGTGGTGTGGCTATTTCTGCAGAAAAAGCATCGGCTTCTTCTGATGTTTCTTCAGAAAATTTAGCTCGTCCGGATTATAAGGTATTCGTGGCAGGAAGTTCCTGGCCTCCAGATGAGGAAATCTTCATCCGTTTCTTTAATGAGCATAAGGATTGGCGCCTGCTGATTGCACCGCATGTGATTGCTGAGGAACATTTGAAACTGATTCTGTCCTTGCTGAAGGATAAGAAGGTGGTACGTTATACTCAGACTACTCCTGAGGAGGCTGCCAAGGCTGATGTGTTGATTATTGATTGCTTCGGATTGTTGAGCAGCATGTATAATTATGGTGATGTGGCTTATATCGGCGGTGGCTTTGGAGTAGGTATTCATAATACTTTGGAGGCTGCCGTATGGAATATGCCGGTTATCTTTGGTCCTAACAATAAGAAATTCCAGGAAGCTCAAGGCTTGCTGAAGTCGGGTGGCGGTTTTGAAATCAATACCTATGAGGATTTCGAGGGCTTGATGAGCAAGCTGATGAACGATGAGGTTTTCCTGAAGCAGGCTGGTGATAAGGCAGGAGCCTTTGTGGCAAGTCTTTCGGGTGCCACCGGTAAGGTTCTGGCCAAGGTTACATTATAAGATATAAAAGGATTACATTACATTATATTATATAGTATAATACAAATAGTGTCCTATATATAAATAAAAGGTCTCATGGTTTTTGAAATCATGAGACCTTTTTTGATGTTTGGCATAGAATTCCATTTGTCTTATTCCATACTTGTCTTATTCTATGCCTGTATTATTTCATACTTGTATTATTCTTTTTGCTTTTCCTATTTGATGATGCGGTAGTAACCCTCCTTGCGAGGCTTCACGGTGTGAGGATGTGCTGAAGCATAACCCAACGCCAGGGCGCCTACACCCATCAGACCTTCAGGAAGATTCCAGTCCTTCATCAGCTTCTTGCCTTCTTCTGATGCGAACATGCCGTCTTCACGGTTAATCCAGCAGGAAGAAAGACCGATGGAGTGAGCTGCCAGCATCATGTTGCCCAAGATGAGGCTGCCATCCTTTACCCCGTTCACATTGCTTTCTGGAGCCAGAACGATGACGATGGTTGGCGCTCCATAGTAAGGATCGCTCTCCACATCCATGATTTCAGCATTCATCTTGCGAAGCTGGGCGCAAACTTCAGGGTTCTGGACGGCGATGATGAAAGGCTCCTGGGTACCATGACCCGTAGCAGCCCATGTACCGGCTTCCAATACTGCCTTCAACTCTTCGTCGGTAATCTGATCTGCCTTGAAACGGCGGATGCTTCTTCTCTCCTTGATGGCTTTTAAAACTTCATTTTCCATATTATCTTGTTTTAAACATTGTATTTAGAAATCTTTTCTTCTTCGTTTCATTATGCAGGGCATCCGCTCAAATCCTCTTCATCCATATACTGGCTGAGCACTCGTGCGATGCGAATCAAGCCCTGCATCAGGGTCTTGCGAGGACAGGCGATATTAAGGCGCAGGTAGCCCTGACCAGCCTTTCTGCCATACATCGTACCGCTGTTGACGAACACCTTACCGTCATTCATCAGCTTCTCGTAAGCCTCGTCGCTAGATAATTCGAATGGCAGGATGTCGAGCCAAACCAGATAAGTGCCCTCAAGACGGGTAACGCGAACCTGTGGCAACTCTGAATTGAAGAATTCCTTTACTGCCTGGTAGTTCTCGTAGAGATACTGGTTCAGTTCGTCGAGCCATTCCTCACCCTCGTTGTACGCAGCCTGGAGAGCGATGACGCCGAAAGGATTGACATCACATACCTCGTTGATGTTGATGGCACGCTTGATGCGGCGGCGCAATGCTGCATCCGGACAGATGATGTTGGCAATCTGAAGTCCGGCAATATTGAACGACTTTGATGGAGAGTTCAATACCACGCAGTTGTCACGGCAAGCTTCGCTGATGCTTGCAAACGGAGTATAGTGATAGCCAGGCATGACGAGTTCGCAGTGGATTTCATCGGCGATGATCTTCACGTTATGCTTGAGACAGATGTCATTCATTCGCTCCAGTTCCTCCTTCTTCCAGACTCTTCCTGCAGGGTTGTGAGGGTTGCAGAGAATAAAGGCGGTGGTCTTCTCGTCAGCACACTTGCGCTCGAAATCCTCGAAATCTATTTCGTAGGTACAGTTACCCACACGCTTCAATTCATTTTCCACTACTTCACAGCCACTGTTGGTAATGCAGGAGAAGAAGCAGTTATACACAGGTGTCTGCACCAAAACCTTTTCGCCTGGCATGCAGATAGCCTTTAGGCAGCAGGAGATGGCAGGAACTACGCCTGATGTATAGAGAATCCAGTCTTTCTCCATGTTCCACTGGTGGCGGCGTGCGAACCAACTGATGATAGCCTCGTAATAAGAATCAGGTACGAGGGTGTAGCCGAAGATGCCGTGAGCTACACGCTTCTGCAGAGCTTCGATGATGCAGGGAGCGGTCTGGAAATCCATGTCTGCTACCCACATAGGAATAACGCCGTCTTCCTTTACCAGATCCCATTTATAGGAATTGGTACCGCGACGTTCGATGATTTCATCAAAATTATATTTCATATTTGTTTTCTATCTATGTTATTTCTTCATTGCTTGTAGTATAAATCTCTTTTTCTCTTCATTGAAATCTGTGTTCATAAGCTTTGAATTTGTATTCAAAGCCTTTGAACTTGTATTCAAAGCTTTTGAACTTAAGTTCAAAGCTTATGAACATAGACTTTCCTTAATACTACGAACATTTATCCTTAATGGCAATGTTTTTTTGTTTGAGGGAATTCAGATTCGCTCAGAATATTTCTGCTATTTCGAATGGTCGATGATCTCACATGCTCCCTTAGGCGCCTTGGCAAACTCAGTGTAGGTTACGCTTCCCACTTCGTCTGCCTCGATTCTTCCGGAAATAGGGTTCTTGATGTTGGTAATGGCTCCCTTGATGTGCGCATTGATATTGGTACAATCTTCAAAGGCACGGTCGCATTCCTTGTCAAAGGTGCAATCTTCCAATGTTACATGGTCCATATAGCAGAGAGGCTGCTCGCCGCTGATGTGGCAACGCACCAGCTTGATGTTCTTGCTGTGCCAGGCAAGATACTCTCCATTCAGTTCTGAATCATAAACCGTTACATTCTCGCACTCCCAGAAACTGTCCTTGGTAGTAATCTTGGCATGGTGAATCTCCACGTTGCTGCAGTATTGGAATACATACTTCGAGTCGCTCTCCAGTCCATCTACATAGATGTTCTTGGAAAACATGAATGGATAGGTGCCGTCGTGGAGTTTAACGTTCTTCAGTTTCAAGCCATCAACTTTCCAGAAAGTCTCATCTGCATCGGTAATGTTCACATTCTCCAGTTCCAGGTTCTTCATCTCGCGGAAGAATTTAGGACCATCGATGGTGCAGTCTTTCATCACCATATTATCACTATACCAGATAGCTGAACGGCTTTCTGGAGCGAAGTAGCAATCTGTGATAAGAGAACCGTCCACATGCCACCAAGGGTATTTGCCATAAAACTTGGAATGGTGACACTCTATGTTCTTGCAGCACTTGATGCCCGACTCGCCATCTGTAATCGTGATGTCCTCCAGGCGTACATCGTGAGCACCAAAGAGAGGGCGCTCGCCTCCGAATGATTTGTTCTTTATCTGTTCCATAATTTTCTATTATCCTTTCTTATTTGTTATTTCTGTTTGCAAAATTACAAAAATAATGCCAAAGTCGTATAACCCGATTTACTGAAAAGTGTAACTTTATGGCGTATTTGCGGATATAGTTGCTGAAGGCAGGAAAAATGGAAATCAAAAAAGGCTGAATCATGAAGCATTTTCACGATTCAGCCCTTATCGAGTTAACTTCTAAAAATCCGAAGTGGAGAATTACAAGTTAGGGTTCATCTCTTTCCACTCAGCTACTGGAGGAACGATGCCAAGCTCTACGATCTCATCGCGCATCTTGCAAAGGTGCTCGTAAGACTTCTGGAGGCTAGCGAGCTCTTCCTCAGTACCTGTAGGCTCTGTGAAGTGAACACCAGTCTTATCGATAGTAGTAGGCATAGCCATCATTACGTTCTTGAAACCGAGCTTGTCGTGGTTTACATAGCAACCTGCTGGCAAAGTGAACTTCTCACCACCCATAGCAGCCTCGATCATCTTAACTGCGTTGTAAGCTGGGCTCTGGAATGAAGAACGGCCACGGAGCTTGATGATGTTAGAACCACCCTGTACTGTGTGGTGCTTGATCTCCTCCCAACGCTCGTCAGAAAGACCCATCTCTGCCAATGGCTTGCCGTCAACCTTAACCTGAGAAGCGAATACAGCCATCTGCTCGCCGTGACCACCGTAAGTGTGAGCGCCAGTAACCTTATCCTGCTGTACACCAAACTCGAGAGCCAAAGCCTGCTGCAAACGAGTAGAGTCGAGAGCTGCGAGTGAAGTCAACTGATTTGGCTTCAAACCAGAGTGGATAAGAGCTGTCAAAGCTGTAACGTCAGCTGGGTTGAAGATAACAACTACGTGCTCAACCTCTGGGCAGTACTTCTTGATGTTGTCACCGAACTCAGCAGCGATCTTGCAGTTACCCTTGAGGAGGTCCTCACGAGTCATACCCTCCTTACGAGGAGCACCACCAGAAGAGATAATATATTTAGCACCAGTGAAAGCCTCCTCAGGATTTACTGTATAAGTAACGTTTACGCCTGGGAATGCGCACTGCTGAATCTCATCGAATACACCATGTACACCTGGCTCGAAGATATCGTAAAGACAGATGTTTGGAGTAAGACCGAGCATCAAAGCGCTCTGTACCATGTTAGAACCAATCATACCGCCTGCGCCGACGATAACGAGCTTGTCATTTGTTAAAAATTCCATAACTACAATATTTTATTTAAGATGTTTATAAATTTCTTATTTACTGGGTTGCAATGTGTTGCAACATTTGTTTTGTTGGATCGTCATCGGATAAAAAGACTGTAAATCTCGCTCTTTTGGCTTTCCGACCGCAAAATTACTAAAAAGTAATGTAAAACGTGCATTTATTTTCGCTTAAATTTGTGATTAATTCTTAAAATTCGTATCTTTGTAATCTCTAATTAGCAAAATGCCATATTTACTTTTCATTCTGGGGGTAATTGGTGGCTATAAACGAAATGTGTAATTATAAATAATGTGTGCTGATGAATATTATTAATCAAAGATTAGCAAGCTTGAGGGAAGTGATGAAGCGTGAGCATCTTGCGGCTTTCATCTTCCCTAGTACCGATGCTCACCAGAGTGAGTATGTGGCAGACCATTGGTTGGGTAGGGCATGGATCTCGGGCTTCAATGGTTCGGCCGGTACTGCCGTGGTAACCATGACGTCTGCTGCGCTGTGGACTGACTCCCGTTATTTCCTTGCAGCAGAAGAACAATTGCAGGGAACTGAATTTCAGTTGATGAAACTGAAAATTCCAGGAACACCTTCAATTGCAGAGTGGCTTGGAAAGGAACTGGCTGATGTTTCTTCTCCTGAAGTAGGTCTGGATGGCTGGGTGAATTCTTATGTCTCAACTTCAAGATTGATTGCGGATTTGCGCAGGGAAGGGGGAATCACGGTGCGTACAAATTTTGATCCTTTAAAGGAAATATGGACAGAGCGTCCTGCTATTCCGGAAAATCCTATAGAAATCCAGCCTATTGAGTATGCAGGGGAGGGCGTGTCTTCTAAAATTGAACGCATCAGAAAAGCCTTGAGAGCTAGTCATGCTGATGGAATGCTGGTTTCGGCCTTAGACGACATTGCCTGGACGTTGAACTTGCGTGGTACGGATGTTCATTGTAACCCGGTGTTTGTAAGCTATCTGTTGATAGCTTCTGATAAGGTTTCTCTCTTTGTGGACGAGGTTAAGGTGAATGCTGAGGTGCGCACTTATCTTGAGACGAACGGTATCTCTATATATAAATATAATAAGGTGGAAGAGGGATTAAAGGAATATTCTGAGTATAATATCCTCTTGGATGGCAATGAAACTAGTTATTATCTCTGGAAAACTGTCAGATGCCAGGAGATAGTAAGCCAAACTTCTCCTATTCCGGCAATGAAGGCTGTGAAGAACGAAGCCGAAATTACTGGCTATCGTCGAGCTATGGTAAGAGATGGCGTAGCCATGGTTAAATTTCTGAAATGGCTGGTTCCGGCAGTTGAGGCAGGAGGTCAGACAGAGATATCTATCGATAAGAAGTTAACCTCTTTGAGAGCTGAGCAGGATTTGTTCCGTGATATTTCGTTTGATACGATTGCTGGATACCAGGCCCACGGAGCCATCGTTCATTACGAGGCTTCACCTGAAACGGATGTGCTGTTGAAACCAGAGGGACTTCTGCTCTTGGATTCGGGTGCTCAATATCAGGATGGAACCACGGATATTACACGCACCATAGCCCTGGGACCGGTGACAGAGGAGATGAAGCACATCTATACCCTGGTTCTCAAGGGACATATTCAGCTGGAATTGGCAAAGTTCCCAGATGGCGCTTCTGGAACCCAATTGGATGCACTGGCAAGAGAGAGCATGTGGAGAGAAGGACTCAACTTCCTGCATGGTACAGGACATGGGGTAGGTTCTTATCTGAATGTTCATGAGGGACCTCATCAGGTTAGAATGGAATATATGCCAGCTCCGCTTCGTGCCGGTATGACCTTGACGGATGAACCGGGACTCTATCTGGCAGGCAAGTTTGGTGTGAGAATAGAGAACACTCTGTTGATCAAAGAGTACATGGAAACAGAATTCGGCAAATTCCTGCAGATGGAATCGCTTACTCTCTGCCCGATAGATACAGCACCGATAGATGTTGAAATGCTTCTGCCGGAAGAATTAGCCTGGCTTAATGCTTATCATGCAGAAGTGTATGCGAAATTGGCACCTTATCTTGATAAAGAAGAGCAAAAATGGCTGGAAAATGCGACAAAAGTCATAAAATGAATGGGTTAAAGCAAAAAAAATGCCTAAATTCTTGGTTATCTGAAAAATAAGATGTAATTTTGCACCCGCAAATTGTGGCATTATGCCCATTTCGCTAGAAATAACATAAGTTTAACATAATAAATTAAAAAGCAAAAAAATGATTATTGTACCAGTTAAGGACGGTGAGAACATCGAGAGAGCTCTCAAGAAGTTTAAGAGAAAGTTTGAAAAGACAGGTGTTGTTAAGGAGCTTCGCGCTCGTCAGCAGTATGACAAGCCATCTGTTTTGAAGCGTCTCAAGATGGAACACGCCATCTACGTACAGCAGTTGCGCGCTAACGAGGAGTAAAAAATCCTCTTTTTGAGGATTAAACGTAAAAAAACCTCAAAAAATTTGGTAGTTTCAAATAATTTTCGTACTTTCGTTGCCGAAAAGAAATAAGTGCAACTACTATGTTGAATATAGACAAGTTTTTGGATTACTTAAGTTGTGAACTGAACAGGTCGCAATGTACAGTGGATAGTTATCGAGATGACTTAATGCACTTCGAGAAGTTTGCCAGAGACTTGTCTGATTCGTTCTCTTGGGAAACCGTCGATTCTGATTTGGTTCGGGATTGGATGGAAAGCATGATGGATAAGGGAAATGCAGCAGCTACAGTCAGTAGAAGATTGAGTGCTCTGAAAACTTTCTATCGGTTTGCTTTGACAAGACATTATGTTGAGTCTGATCCGGTGTATAGCATCAAAAGTCCTAAAAAAGAGAAGCCTCTTCCGCAGTTCGTTAAGGAAAGCGAAATGGATGAACTCTTGGATAGGCAAGCATGGGGCGATGATTATAATAATGTACGTGCGCGTACTATTATAATATTGTTTTATGAAACGGGAATGCGATTATCGGAACTGGTTAATTTGGATGATAAAGATGTGAACTTTGTTACGTCGGAAATCAAGATTACCGGTAAGGGGAACAAACAGCGTATAGTGCCATTCGGCGACGAGCTGAAAAATACTCTTCTTGAGTTTAGACGGCTACGTGATGCAAGTGTGGAAGTGAAAACTCCTGCACTCGTAGTTTCTGATAAGGGAACACGTATGAATCCGTCGAAAGTTCAAAACATCGTGAGGAGTAACCTTTCAAGGGTCTGCTCGTTGAAGAAGAAAAGCCCGCATGTGCTGAGACATTCATTTGCTACGGCAATGCTGAATCACCATGTAGGTCTTGAAAATCTGAAAAAGCTGCTTGGACATGCGAGGCTCTCGACAACCGAGATTTACACGCATACTACGTTCGAGCAATTAAAACGAGTGTATAATGAAGCCCATCCAAGGGCGTAACCTTTTTAAAATTGGAGGTCACTATGGAAATTAAGATTCAGTCGATTCATTTCGACGCTACCGAGAAGTTACAGGCGTTTATCGAGAAGAAAGTCGCCAAGTTAGAAAAAACTTATGAAGATATACAGAAAGTAGAGGTGCAACTGAAGGTCGTTAAGCCAGCTACTGCTCTTAATAAGGAAGTTCACTTGGAAGTTGCGGTCCCAGGAACGACATTGTTCGTTGAGAAGACATGTGATACTTTTGAGGAGGGAATTGACCAGGCAGTGGACTCAATGAAGGTTCAATTGACCAAATTTAAAGAAAAAACAAGAAATAGATAAAAAAATCGCCGAAAAATTTGGTGGATTCAAAAAAATGTTGTATCTTTGCAGCCGTTTTCCGATAGGTAGAAAACTTAGCCGTATTGCGGCTGTAAAGATTGCCTCTTTAGCTCAGTTGGCCAGAGCACGTGATTTGTAATCTCGGGGTCGTTGGTTCGAATCCGACAAGAGGCTCAGAAGAAAGAATAATGGGTGGTTACCAGAGTGGCCAAATGGGGCAGACTGTAAATCTGCTGGCTATGCCTTCGGTGGTTCGAATCCATCACCACCCACATTCTTACAAGCGGAAATAGCTCAGTTGATAGAGCACTAGCCTTCCAAGCTGGGGGTCGCGGGTTTGAGTCCCGTTTTCCGCTCTCTGAATGAGGTAGTTACGAAAGTAGCTACCTTTTTTATTTTGTGGTTTTTCGTGGTTTGGGGCTGTCAACGTCAACCGAGACATCAACCATTTTTTTTAGTATGAAAGCCTCTATTTCAGTTATTTGCTATAAATACAAGACACTATCAAACGGTGAAAGTCCATTAATGTTACGAATTCACAAAGACGGCAAAAGAAAACTGGTAAGCATCGGTTTATCCATTCATCCCCAACTTTGGGACTTTACCAAGAATGAACCTAAACCGAAATGTCCCAATAAAGACCTGATAAATAAAATCATTCTTGACAAGAAAGCCGAATACCAAAAAGAAATACTTGAACTTAATGCGGAGCAAAAAGACTATACGGCATCGTCATTGGTTGAAAATAAAAAAGCGAAGTATGAACCTAAAACCGTTATCGATTTCTATAAGGAACTGATCCAAAACTTCAAAGATGCAGGAAAAACAGGAAATAAATCTATTTATACTAACTCATTAAACTCACTCAA
>USJX01000035.1 GCA_900555035.1 uncultured Prevotella sp. | reverse complement strand
ATCGCCTGATGGATGCCCTTAACAATAATGGTGTTAAGGCTAAGATGCTGGTGCGTGATAAGGAGACAGAAGATATAACCGTTGTCGGTTTGCCCCGTTCCATGAAGCTGCATTGGAACTTCCTGTGGGAGCGTTGGTGCGTATTCTGGCATCTTCATTTCTCCAAGCATCATCTTTGGGAGATAGATCTGGCTGCGGCTGGCTCCGACATCACCAAGCTTCGAGAGTTTCAGGAAGCTGATGTCATTCATCTTTCTTGGGTCAACCAAGGCATGCTCTCGTTGAAAAGTATCCGGAAGATTTTAAAGAGTGGCAAACCGGTGGTGTGGACGATGCACGACTTATGGGCTGCTACGGGCATCTGTCACTATGCTCGCGGCTGCAACCGCTATGTCTCTACCTGCGGCAATTGTCCGCTCTTGCCTCATAAGGGAAGCAAGAATGATATATCTTCTAAGATCTTTGGCCGGAAGAAGGAACTCTATCATGGCGGCAACATTCATTTTGTAAGCTGCAGCAGATGGCTGGAGCAGCAGGCTAAGAAGAGTGGACTCTTCGTGGGACAGCGTATCACCAATATCCCGAATCCGATAGATACTCATGTGTTCTGTCCGCAAAACAAGGCTGAGGCACGTCTGCGTGCAGGATTGCCAGCCGACAAGCGTATCATCCTCTTTGTTTCGCAGCGTGTAACGGATGAAAGAAAGGGCATGGAGTACTTTGTTGAGGCAATAGACTGCCTGGTGAAGAAACATCCGGATATGGTCAAGCATACCGCCATTGCCATTCTGGGAGGTCATTCTGAGGAGATAACGCTTTCGTTGCCTTCTTACTCCCTGGGCTATGTGAGCGACGTGAAGCAAATTGTGAATATCTATAATTCCGTGGATGTATTTGTGCTACCTTCCCTGGAGGATAATCTGCCTAATACCATCATGGAATCTATGGCTTGTGGTGTGCCTGGCGTGGGCTTCAAGGTGGGTGGAATACCTGAGATGATAGACCATCTGAAGACGGGCTATGTGGCAAACTACCGGGATGCAGATGATTTGGCAAAGGGTATTCACTGGGTCTTGGAAGAGGCTGATAGAGAATCCTTGCAGCAGGCATGTCTGCATAAGGTAACGCAATGCTACTCGCAGCATTCGGTGGCGCTTAAATATATAGAGGTGTATAACCAGGCTTTGGCCTACAAAAACTATCACCTATGATTAAGTTCACGGTTGTTACCTGTACGTTTAATGCCGAAAGTGTATTACAGCGTACCCTGGATAGTGTGAGCAAGCAGACTTATTGCAATGTGGAGCACCTGATTATAGATGGGGTGTCGAAAGACAAAACCCTGGCGATGATCAAGGCTTACCAGCATAAGGCGCAAGTAGGTGAAAATGCTCATGAAATAGTGGTTTACTCAGAACCCGACAAGGGACTTTACGATGCCATGAATAAGGGCATTGATAGAGCCACGGGCGATTATCTCGTGTTTCTGAATGCTGGAGATGTTTTTCCTTCTGAAGATACCCTGGAGTATGTGGAAGGCTGTGTGGGGGAAGGAGAAATCTTGCCTGGTGTGCTATATGGAGATACCGACATTGTGGATGATGAGGGGCGTTTCTTGCGCCATCGCCGTCTTACTCCTCCCAGGAAGTTGACATGGCGTTCTTTCAAGTGGGGCATGCTGGTATGTCATCAGTCGTTCTATGCCCGTACTGATATAGCACGTGGAGTGCACTATGACTTGCACTATCGTCTGTCGGCAGATGTTGACTGGTGTATCCGCATCATGAGAGAATCAGAACGTCGCCACTTGCCTTTGCGCAATGTGAATGCTGTTATCACCAACTATCTGGATGGTGGAATGTCGATTCAGAACCATAAGGCTTCGCTCAAGGAACGCTTTGAGGTGATGAAAAGTAACTATGGTATTGTTACCACATTGTTGGTGCATGCCTGGTTTGTGGTGCGGGGTGTATTCAAGAAATAGGGGTGTAAAATTATAAATGGGTTATTTTTGTTGTTTAAATAACGGGCGGTAACGGTTTTTACCACCCTAAAAAACAAATATTACCCCTGTATTTTGTATTTTTACCCTATCTTTGCACCAAGAAAACTGCTTGCACATCGTTGCAAGAGCATTAAAGTGACAAAACAGTATTACTCAGATAAATAAATAACTTTCATATTCATGTTTAGACAATTGTAAATAACTTTAGTTTTTAAAATTAATAAATATATGCTTTTCAGGAAGGAGAAATCCTGGATAGTAATATTTTATAAGAAAGCATCAGTCGGGAGACTGGTGCTTTTTTAGTGTTTTAGGATTACTTAAGTAATAATTTCTGTGAAAAGTGGGCCTGTTTCTATATTTTATTGTATCTTTGCAACATGAATCCAATAGCACAAACCATCATATTGTCGGCTTCTGCGGTGAGAATGCTCCCACACATAGCCATGTATCTGCTTCATAAGAAGGAGATAGATGCTGATTTACTCAAGGTGCAAGACCAAAAGCCTACCGTGCTCAACTTCATCAAGGTCTGCACCCGTGAACGAAGTTTCCGTAATCTCTTTTATTACCGGCTCGGAGAGTATCGGTCGGTATTCATCAGTTGGCTGCTGCCGCCGGAGCGAACCATGACCATCTGGTGCCCGCATATCGGAAAGGGTGCACATCTAGAACATAGTTATGCCACTTATCTCAATGCGGAATCCATAGGTGATGATTTCTATTGTCTGCAGATGGTAACGCTGGGAAATGGCAAGGGAGGAAGACCGACGATAGGGAATGATGTGAAAATCTATACCGGAGCTACCGTCTTTGGAGGCATTCACATCGGTAATCATGTAACAATTGGGGCAGGAGCCGTCGTCTTCCAAGATGTGCCGGATGGGGCAACCGTGGTTGGTAATCCTGCGAGAATCATTCAGAAATAATCTATTTAAAGATAGAAATAATCCATTTAAAGATAGAAGATATGAACTATGCATTAATCATAGCCGGAGGGTCTGGCAATCGTATGGGACAAGACATCCCTAAGCAGTTTATGCACGTTGATAATTGTCCTATCATCATCCATACGATGATGGCTTTTCAGAAGCATCCCGATATCCAGGGGATTGCTGTGGTATGTTTGGCAGGATGGGAAACGGTGTTGCAGTCGTATGCCAACCAGTTTTGCATTACCAAGTTGAAATGGATATTCCCGGGTGGAAGCAATGGTCAGGAGTCTATACATAATGGTATCTATGGTTTGAAGGAAGCGGGATGCGATGACGATGACCTGGTACTGGTGCATGATGCCGTGCGCCCACTTTTGTCGCAAGACATCATCTCTTCCAATATCGCCATCTGCCAAAAGTATGGCTATGCCATTACGGGTATCAAGTGTAGAGAGGCTATCCTGGAGAGTGAGGATGGTTTCACCACCAACACCAGTATTCCTCGTGATAAGCTGATCCGTACTCAGACACCCCAGACTTTCCGTTTGGGAAACCTCATCGCCGCTCATGAGGAGGCCAGGGAGAAAGGTATCACCAATTCTGTGGCATCTTGTACCTTGATGGCAGAATTGGGAGGCAGACAGATGCATATTGTTCCTGGTTCAGAAAAGAACATCAAGGTTACGACTGTGGAAGATTTAGAGATATTGAAGGCTTTGATGAAGGTGCAGCCGGAGTCTTGGCTCAAATAATCTTGGAGTATGGTTCTCTTTTATATGAGAATATGGGTTAAAGTTGGAAATGTTTGGCAACTGTTAGATTTATGTTAGATTTTTCACCTTATCAGAAAGATATAGCTCGTCTTTTCCGGGATGGATTAGACTTGGAGCGTTTGCGTGACAAGACCATTCTTGTGGTGGGTGCCACGGGATTGGTAGGAGGTTGCGTGGTGGATGTATTGATGCAGAATCCCGCCAGATGCTACAAAGTGATTGCTGCTGGTCGTAATAAGGAACGTGCCCAGCAGAAGTTTGCGGCTTATTGGGAAGATGAGTCTTTCTTTTTTGCAAAGATTGATGTCACCCAGCCTATTATCAAGAGCATGAATAGGATGATAGTGGATTCTGTCTATGATGAGTTGGCTGAGGGGGCTGATTATATTATAGATGCGGCAAGCAATGCGAGTCCTAATTTCTTTAGTCGGGAACCTGTAGAGGTGATGAAAGCCAATATCAATGGTGTGTCCCATCTGATAGAATATGGATTGAGACACCGCATGAAGCGCATGGTTTACGTTTCTTCCGGCGAAATCTATGGCGAAGGCGATGGCTCTGAGTTTACCGAGAAGAGCAGCGGATATGTGGATTGTGCCTCTGTGCGTGCCTGCTATCCATCGTCGAAGCGAGCTGCCGAGACACTTTGCATGGCATACGGAGCAGAGTATGGTGCCGATGTGGTAATAGCCAGACTGAGCCATACCTATGGTCCTGGCTTTACCGAGAGTGATAATCGGGTGTATGCCCAGTTTATCCGCAATGTCCTCAGGGGGGAGGATATAGTCTTGAAGAGTAAGGGTGAGGCTTTCCGCTCCTGGCTCTATGTGGTGGATGCTGCCCATGCCATCCTGCGCCTCTTGCTGGATGGTGAAAGGGGCAATGCCTATAATGTGGCGCATTCTGAATCAAATATTTCCATCCGCCAACTGGCAGAACTGATAGCCCGGAAAGCGAATAGAAAGGTGGTGTTTGATATTCCTGAGGAAGATGCACGGCAGGGGAATACCACGCCTATCACCAAGGCAACCTTTAATACGGATAAGATCAAGGCTTTAGGCTGGAAACCGCTTTTTGATGTGGAAGAAGGTTTTGGACATACCTTGAAGGATGTGGAAAAGTCTCTGTCTAGATAAAAAATAATGGTGTGGCATAAGTCAACTGTCTCGCAACCCTTTTCAAGGCGTGTGGATATGGCTTATGGCACACCATTTTTATAATGCATAATCATGTTTTATAATGCATAATTATGTTTTATAATGCATAATCATGCTCTCTTGTGTTATAGCTTTCTTTTAATCTCGTCCCATGTTTCCCTTTTTTCCATGTTCAGATAGTAGCGCAGGTGCTTTTCTACTCTTTGCTCTACGGGTGGGAACTTCATATAGTCGCCAAAGAAGTGGCGCAGATAGGTATCTGCCTGCTCTGGCAGCAAGACGGTGGTATCTTCGAATGGGAATTCCTTTCCCTTGCCAAGCCATTCCTTCGGGAAAATCTCCTTGTAATGGTAGGAACCCGTATTCACCAGTACGTTCTTCGCCTTGTCGAAGTCATATCGATGACTCATCTCGTCCATCTGCTGGATAAGATGATGGCGCATCTTGCTGCGGCAGAAGAAGGCGAGCGTCTTGATGGCAAACCGCCCCCAGGTTTCCTTGTGCAGGAGCAGGGAAATGTAATCAATGAAGGTGTTGTGGGTGGTTACGGCGTTCAGACGGTTGATGGTCTTTGAGTATTTGCGATACAGAGCCTTCGCCGTTTCCAGGTCATCGTCGGTGGCATCAAGAGGGAAGATATCTACGTAAAGACCGATGATGCAGGGACGCTCCTTCTCCTCAATAAGAGTGGTTTCGCGATTCACGAGTTTAGAGAAATACAGAGGATACGATTCGTTGTTGTAGGGAGTCACTACCTCGTATTTGCCAAAGTCTTCGTGTTTGGCGATTTCGAGCAGACGGTCGTAGTCGGGGCGTGGCATCAGCACGTCGATGTCATCGTCCCAGGGAATCATTCCGTGGTGACGGGCGGCTCCGATGGCGGTGCCGGCACAACAGTAATATCTGAGGTGATACTTGTTGCAGATGTCGATGAATGCCTTCAATATATCGAGTATTGTGGCGTTCCATTCCTTCTTGATGTTCTTAATATCCATACTTTTTCTGTTTTACGACTGCAAAAGTAAGCAAAAAGTTTTGAACTTCAAACTATTTATGCTACTTTTGCACTTTAAAAAGTAAAATCAAGTAATATTCCATATTTATCAGATAGAAACGATGGCAGAATCATTAAAGGAAAAAACCGCCAAGGGATTGTTTTGGGGTGCTATGAACAGTGGCTCCACCCAGGTTCTCAATATTCTCTTTGGCATCTTCTTGGCGCGCTTGTTGTCGCCAGCCGATTATGGTATTATCGGCATCCTCACCATTTTCACCCTGATTGCGGGCAATCTGCAGAGTAGCGGTTTTACCCAGGCATTGGTGAATATCAGGAAACCCACCGACAACGATTATAATTCGGTGTTCTGGTTTAATGTCCTGGTGAGTCTTACCATGTATGTGGTGCTCTTTTTCAGTGCGCCGCTGATAGCTGATTTCTTCCATCAGCCTTGTCTCACCTCCTTGTCGCGCTTCGTGTTCCTGAGTTTCTTCATCTCTTCGTTTGGTATCGCCCAAAACGGGTATATGATGAAGAACATGATGAACAAGGAGATAACCATTGTTAATTTCATGGCTTTGATCAGTTCGAATGTCGTGGGCTTGGTGCTGGCATTCAACGGCATGGCCTACTGGAGTCTTGCCTGGCAGCAGGTCATCTTCATCCTCGTGTTGAATATTGGAAGATATTATTATACGGGATGGCGCCCGAACTTTCATATCGATTTCGGACCCGTGAGGAAGATGTTTGGATTCAGCGTGAAGCTTCTGGTAACCAACATCATCAATACGGTGAACAACAATGTTTTGACCTTTGTGTTTGGCCGATTTTATCCGATTAATGATGTGGGTAACTATAGCCAGGCTTATAACTGGGATACCAAGGCTAATTCGTTTGTTGCCAACACGGTGGGACAGATAGCGCAGCCCGTCTTGGCTTCTATCCAGGACGATAAGAACCGCGAGTTGATGGTGTTTAGAAAGATGCTCCGTTTCACGGCGTTCCTTTCTTTTCCATTGATGTTTGGCTTGACCCTGGTATCACGTGAATTCATCTTGATTACGATTCATGAGAAATGGATAGCCAGTGTGCCGCTGTTGCAGATTCTTTGTGTGAGCGGTGCCTTTATGCCGATTTATACGCTCTATCAGAACTTGGCCATCAGCAAGGGGCGTTCTGATGTGTATATGTGGTGCAACATCGGTCAGGTAGTGGGTTTGCTCGCCTTGGTATTATTCTGTCATCAATATGGCATCCAGACCATGGTGATAGCCTACACTTTGTTTATTATAGCCTGGCTCTTGGTTTGGCAGTGGATGATGAAACGTGTCACCGGATTGCGATTCCGGGATGTGGCAAAGGATATTCTTCCATTCATGCTTTGTGCGGCAGCCACCATGGTGGCCACCTATTTCATGACCCGCAGCTTGCAGAATATCTATCTCTTGCTGCTGGTTCGTCTGCTGGTTTCTGCCACCATCTACTTCTGTATCATGAAACTGCTGAAGGTGCAGATATTAGAAGAGTGTATAGCCTTCTGTAAGCGAGGTAAATAAGATTCACCTTCTTGACAGGTACGCCTTTTTTGATGAGCTTGATGATGAGGCGGATGAGGCAGCTCTTAGGCTTATAGGCAAGCACCTGATCCACCTTTTCGAAGGCTACATGAGCGTTTGCCGCCCAGCGATAGGCATTGACGATGCCTATCTCTGTGGCCCTGAGGTACTGATGCTTCTTATCGTTCTGCTCGAAAAAATCGATGAGTCGGCGGGTTGACTTGAAGTATGACAGGAGGTTCTTTTCAGAGATGTTGTGATTGTAGGAATTCTCATTGTCGGTGCGGTAATAATATACTGCATCATCAATGTTCACCTTTTTGCCGTAGAACATGAACTGGGCATTCCAGAAAAGATCTTCTGCATAGTTAATGCCCTCTTCAAAGAATATCCTGTGCTCCATGATGAGCGAACGCTTATAGATTCTGCCCCACAGACGATTGGTGATGATGTTCTGGCAGACGAGCAGTTTGAGCAGTTTCTCATCAGAAACATCAAAAGGCTTCTGGAGTATTCCTGCTTTTCCATCGCACCATTCCCGGTAGCCGCCATCAATCAGATCGGCATGGGTGCTTTCGGCTTTTGTGGTCAGTTTTTCTACTGCATCTTTCGGCAGCATGTCATCGCTATCGGCAAATAAAAGATAATCGCCTGTAGCCGCCATCAATGCCGTCTGTCTTGCGGCACCCACGCCCCGGTTTCTGTCGTGGTGGATGATGCGTACCTGCTGTGCTCTTTCTGGATATTCTTTCAGGAGCGATTGTAGGATACCGATACTTTTATCGGGGGTACAGTCATCTACAAAGATGTATTCGATAGATGCATACGACTGCTCGAACAGTGAACGGGCGCACTGTTCGATATATTTTTCTACCCCATAGATAGGGGTTAAGATACTTATTTTCAGCATAATAGTTTCAATCTAAGATACTTGTTGTTACCTATTACCTTGCCGGATATTCGTTTTTGCCTTGTCGGATTCTCGCTTTTATCTTGTCAGGTACTCGAATATCAGCGTGCTGTTATAGAAGAACAGGAAGATGGTGATAACTGCGAGTCCTCCACGAAGATAAGGCAGATATTTCTCCTTACAGTTTCTGATGATGTATCCGATACAGATTGGAATGATGAACGCCCAATGGGCAGCCATGATATAAACCTCGTTCAGTCCAAATCCCATTACCAGATGAATGAAGGTATCGCATGCCACCCATGAGGCAGTGAGCCAGAGAAAGGCCGATTTTCTTCCCATCCAAAAGCCTATGCACAGCAGAATCACGATGATACCCTCTATGATATAAGGAATAGGAGTCTGGTATTTCACGAATATCGGGCGATGGCTATGGATATCTTCAAGAAGATGTTCTCTGTGCAGGATAAGCGATTCGCCAAAAACGTTTTCAACCAATGATTCTGAACGGGAGATAGACATATCAGCCCATGAAAGCATGCCTCGTTTCTGGATATTCTTGCCGGCGATGGTCTTATCGTGTTTTTGCTTCTGTTCCATCTTTGCCCTAAAAGTACTATCTTTAGCAGCCTTTTGGGCAACGAGTCGTTCTCCTTCCAGACGGTTAGGAATAATGAATGCCTTGTTCTGATAGATTCCTGCAGCACCTATCAGAAGGGTAGGCAAGATAATTCCCAATGCCAGATATTTCGGACGGAAGAGTTTTTTGCCATTGGTAAAGAGGGCAGCAAGGAAGGTCTTGGCGCCATTGCTCAGCGTGATGCCTGCTGTGAAGAAAAAGAGCAGGGCACTTTGCCACCAAGGCATGCTTCTGTGTTCCAGCTGCTGCTTGCCTGCTATGTAAAGTGTCATCGACAGGAAGAAAAGCGACATGCCGAAATGGTCATCTACAAAGGTGACGAGCAGCACGTAGGCAAAGGAGAAGAGCATCGCCGTAAGCACATTACTGTCTATTGCCTTCAACTGCATTACCTCTCTGAAGATTCTTCGGAAGAAGAGGGTGGAGTAGGTGGAGAAGAATGTCATCATCACCGCCACGATGGTAGTTGCCCAGTTTCTTGAGGTGAGTTCTACCAGCCAACCGTTCAGTACCGAGAAAGGATAGAGGAAGAATGGGAGCATGGGGTGGCGATACTCCGTGTAATACACCTTCCACTTCGAGAGGGTAAGATAGGTGTATGGGTCGAAACCTGAAATCTGAAAGTTCTTGGTAAAGAGCGTCCAGAATCCAGCCTTCGGTTTGCCGAAATCTTCAAAATGATAGGTTATCATCAGCACATTGAAGGCGATGATAACGATGAGTGCGATCAAGGCAAAGAGCCTTTCTTCTTTTTTAATCTTAAATATATTGTTCATTTTCTGATTATTTTCTCTTGTTCTATTTCTCCTTTTGTCGGATAGATGCATCCGGCATTATCGGCTTAACGCTGCAAAAGTAATTGTTTTTTCTGAATCTTCAAAATGATAAGCTTTATTTTGTGGCTTTTTCAGATAAAAACGGAGTTTTATTTTGTGTTCTCTTTTATTTGATGTATCTTTGCGTCCATTATGATGGAGTTTTCCATGATGTGAATATGGTAATTTGAAACAGTAAAACAGATAAAGATAGTAACAATGAAACATGCTTTCCTGATAATGGCTCATGGCAGCTTGCCGCTTCTAAGGGTATTGCTGTCGATGCTCGATGATGAGCGAAATGATATATTTCTGCATATCGACCGGAAATCGAATATGCTTGATGGTGCCGAACCGCTGGCTCTTTCCAAGGCTCGCCTCTTTGTTTTGAAACAGAGGGTAGATGTGCGTTGGGGAAATCTGAGTCAGATTAAGGCGGAGTATGTGCTTTTCGAGGAGGCTTTGAAGCATGGACCTTATGCCTACTACCATCTGCTGAGTGGACAGGATTTGCCTATTAAATCGCAGGATTACATTCATCAGTTCTTCGATGAGCATCAGGGCAAGGAGTTTGTGGGCATCAATCATGGCGAGGAATTTGAATGGGATTGCCGCAGGAAGATGATGCGCTATTGGCTCTTTACAAGTTTTACCCGCTCGAAGTATGGGGTTTTGAATGCCATCACCAAGCGATTCAATAAATATCTTTCCATGCTTCTTATGCCTTTCCTGCATCGCCCGAAGATGGATTTTGCCAAAGGTGCCAACTGGGTGAGTATCACGCAGGCATGCGTGGAATATGTGGTGAGCCAGAAGCCGTTTGTGTTGAAGAGATTCAATTACACATTCTGCCCTGATGAGTTCTTTTTGCAAACCCTGGTGTGGAACCATCCAACCTTCCGAGCCGCCTTGTACTCAGAAAAAGATGAATACGAAGGCTGCATGCGACTCATAGATTGGAAACGGGGTAATCCATACGTCTGGACCTTAGCAGACAAAGAGGAGTTGAAGCAAAGCAACCGCCTCTTTGCCCGTAAGTTTGATATGAAGCATGAAGATATCATCCATTGGATCAAGGCTTCTTTTGGATAACAGCTTCTTGTGGTTCAGGCTTCTTATCCTAGCATGTAGCTCACTAGCAGATAGCCATTGCTTATCCAAAGATAGAGGGTGATGGCGATCATCAATCCTCTGAATCCCCATTTGATGCTCTTTCCTTTTGCCTTGAGTGCCAGGAAGGCGATGGCGATAGGAAGGGCATACATATAGTGTGCCGTCATGATGTAAACCTCGTTGATGCCGAAGCCCAAACCGATGTGGAGGGCGGCATCCAGCAGGAAGAATGTCATGGTGAGCCATAGGAACTTAGACTTCCTTCCGGCAAGGATTCCAAGTACAAAAAGCAGAACGATGCATGCCTCTACCACATAATTCACGGGCGATTGATATTTCACGATGACCGGACGGTTGCGTAATACATCGCCCAGGAGGTTCTGCTGGTGCAGCATGATGCCTTCACCGAAGAAATTCTCTACCAGGGTTTCGCCTCTGGAGGTTGTTTTATCGGTCCAGTTCATGAATTCGCCCTTGGCGATAGGCTTGCCTGTGTTCTTGTTCCATATCTGTTTATGATCGCGCACATATTTGGCGTGTGCTTTGTCTTTGATGATTTTCTTGACGGCTGCTTCTACCTTTGCCGAGTCTTTTACCTGAGCAGTATCCCGATACTGCTGATAAATCTTGGCTGTGGCTTCCTTGTTTTTCTTCATCTTAGCCTCATGCCGGGCCATCTCCTTAGGCCATACAAAGGTACGGTATTCCCATCTTGCAAAGCCCCACATGAGGGCAGCTGGCAGGATGACGCCTAGCAGGAAGTATTTGATTCCGAAAAACTTCCTGCCGTTGGTGAAGAGAGCAGCAAGATAGGTTTTCAAACCATTGTTGAGTGAAACACCTGCGGTAAATACGAAGAGCAGGATGGTTTGCCAGATGGTGAGCTTTCTGCCTTTCTTGATGCAGACGCCTGTGATATAGAGCGTACAGAGCAATATCGTCATCGACATGATGAAATGGTCGGGTACCATCGCCGAAACCATTACATAGGCGAATGAAAAATAGAACGCAGAGAGTAGGTTGGCATCAAAACGCTCGGTACCAATTACTTCTCTGAATATCCTGTAAAGGAAGATGAATGAATAGAAGGCACAGAATACCAGAATGGCTCCCACAATCAACTGGACACCATTTGTTCCCGTGAGTTCTATCCACGCTTGGTTGATTTGGTTGGGAATATACATGAAGAACGCCAGCAGCGGGTGGCGATATACATTGTATTCTGTGTCCCAGTGAGATACAATGCTGTAGGTAAGTGGGTCGAAACCTGCCACATGGAAGGTTTTGACGAAAAGCTTATGATAGCTATCTGTGATTTGCGAGAATTGAGCGTAGTACTTAATGATAGTCAGGGCGTTGAGGGCACATGCTATGATAAGTGCCACGAGTGCCGCTCCTCTTTCCTCTCGCTTGATTCTAAAAATATCGAATACCTTTTTCATTTCTTTCTCTTTTCTATTTCTTTAAGAAAAATCTTACCAATAAGAAGTTTACCGGAATGCAGATGCAGAGCGTTGGAATCATCGCCCATTGTTTAGCGAGCCCCAGACCAACAAAGAGGTTGAGGCAGATGGTCTGCATCGAATAGTTGACGACATGCGAGAGTGTGAATCCTGCTCCTCGTTTGGCATTCGCTTTCACCTTAAATGTATAGCGGGTACTGGCGATGAAGTTGAAGATGAAACTCACGATATAGGCGATGGTATTGGCGGTGGTAGCCAAGGTATGGTCGCCCATTTGTGGAATGAAATGGCTCAACACTGGCATGAAGGCCAGGTAGATGCCATATTGCAGCACCGTAGCTAGTCCGCCTACGATGCCGAATCTGATGACTTCGCCCAACTTCTCTCGTTTGGAGTCATCCATGTTGTTTATCTTGTTCTTGATATTCATCGTTTTATCTTTTTCGGCGTGCAAAAATACGCCTTTTTCCTGTATTTAGCAAATATTCTTTCTACAAAATATTGATCTGTCTGGATTTATCTTAATAATTTCCCTTTTCCGAAAAGATAAGCCAGTTTGGTCTTCTCCATCACCTTGGCGATGAGCAGGCTGCCTATAATGGCAAGGATAACGGTGACGGCAGCAAACGAAATCTCGCTCGGATCCCAGGCAAAGAGGGGATGATAGAACTTCGCAGCCATCGTAAAGATGGGGTGGAAGAGATAGATAGGCAGCGTGTTGCGCCCTATATATAATAAGGTGTCCTTGATTCTGTTGGTCACCTTTGCCACTTTTTCTATCATGGGCCTGAAATCCTTGAAGCGTTCTGGAATATCGAGCAGGTGTTGCAGGAACAGCAGGCAACTGATACAGCACCAGCAGGAGAAAACGATGGCCAGGTTGCCCCAGTCGTACCAGTCATCGCGGTAGAGCAGATAAATCCACAGGAAAATGGCGAAGAATTCGTGGCGGAACAGCTTGCTCCACTCCGTCTTGCTCTGTCGGATAACTACACCGATGAAATAATAGGCAGCAGCACTTGCCGATAGAGCTGGAGTTTCTGATATCAGGAGCAGCGTAAGTGCGAAGACGAAAAGGCTGGCATAGGTATCTCTTTTTGTATAATTCTTGTGTAAATCATTCCAATTCCTTCCACGGAAGCTGAAGTAATAGAGAGTTCCGCAGATAATCATAGTTTGGATAAACCAATAGGGCCCGATGGAAGTGATGAAGATTTTCTCGCCTATCTGGGAGAGGGAGAGCTCTGTGATGCCATCTCTCACTGGCATATAATAGGAGAGGACTGAGAATCCTGTCACCATGATGACATAGGGCAGGGCGAGACATTTCAGATAATTTCCCATCTGTCTTCCGGTCTTCTCGATATTGACAAGATAACCCGTGATGATGAGGAAGGTAGGCATCATAAACGAGAGAATGCCAGCCTTCAGATGTGGGTATGCATTGCCGAAACTCACAATATGAATCAATATCATGAGAATGATGAGGATGGCTCGTATCAAGTCGAGGTCTGTATTTCTTTTCATGTTATATTCTCAGTATTTCTTATCATGTTATTTTCTGTAACAGGAAGTTTTTTATTCTCTGAATGGTTTGAAGTGTCCCTTGTCGGCGAAGGCAAGCATCTCTTTGTCACCACGACTATCTCCAAAGGCTTCTATCTCATATTCAGAACGCTCGAAAGATTTTGTAGATTCTGAATGTGATGCTTGCGAAGAGACTAGTGCCTCTGTAATGCGGTTCACCTTCTCCTTACCGTAGCAATTGTTCGACTTGAAATGGCCTGTAAGTTTGCCATCTACTACCTCTATCTGAGTACCCAAAACCTGGATGCCTTTCAGATTGCGGATCTCAAAGAAAGGGCGTACCCAGTTGTCGATGCTGGCGCTGACAATGAATACTTTTGCCCCTGCAACCAATGCTTCATGTACCAAAGTAATACCTTTGGGACGGAGCAGATGCTGATTCTCTTCGGCAAAACCACGGCAGAGCGCATCAAATTTCTCGATGCGCATGCCGGCGAAGAGGTGGGCGAATATCTGCTGTTTTGTCTTCCAGTTGGGATAAAGGTGCAGCTTCATCAGCACCAGTAGGGGGCTATACATCAGGAATACCATCAGAAAGCGTCCCTTTCCCTTGGCATATTTGATGAATTCGAGCAATGTATCGCTCGTGGTGAGGGTTCCGTCGAAATCGAAACAATATAATTTCTTCTTCATTTCTTTTTCTGTGTTTAAGATGTACTCTCCTTATTCTATATAGATAAGGAAGAGGAATGAAAGTAACCAGGCGAGAACGATAAACTGGGTGATTCTGTCTCGCAGGATAATCTTCGTAGGGTCGCCACTTTTCTGGTCAACCACGGCTATCTGGATGTAGCGCAGCAAGCCCACCAACACGAAGACACTGGTAAGATAGAGGTATTCTGTGTGGAAATTTTCTATAACCTCAGGGCTCACCGTGTACATGATGTAGCATACCAGGGTAACCGAGGCGGTGATGGTTATCGCCTGATTGATGAAGGTAAGGTTATATCTGCTGGTATTCTTGCGAGGTGCCTCGCCCGTCTTCTCCATCCGCAAGACGTCATCGCGGCGCTTGGCAAAAGTCATGAAGAGGGTGATAAGGAAAGTCATCAACACAATCCATTTACTCAGAACGATTTGGGTGGCTATACCACCAGCCAACAGACGGAGCACGAAACCGAAGGCTACGATGCATACATCGATGATGGCATACTGTTTCAGTTTGGCGCAATAGCAGAGATTCAAAAGCCAATAGAAGGCAATGACGCCTATAGTTTTCCATGAATCGAGCAAACTGCACGCTCCCATCGAGAGGGCAAACATCAGGAACATCAGTCCGTATGCCTGTTTTACGCTCACCGCTCCCGATGCTATCGGACGATGGCATTTCACGGGATGGCGGCGGTCTGCCTCCACATCATAGATGTCGTTGAAGCAATAGATGCTCGATGCTGCAAAGCTATAGGCTATGAAGGTAATCAAGCCTGCCAGCAAGGCATCGGTATGGAATAGGGCACCACCAAAGAAAAGTGGCACGAAGATAAACATGTTCTTAATCCACTGCTTGGGGCGAATCAGTCGCATCAAGGCAGCAAAACCTTTACTATCTTTTGTTTTATTCTCGTTCATAAAAACCTTTTTTATTTGATAATCTTAGATAATTCTCTGGAAATCCATCCTGCTATCTTACTCAGTATCCATGCTGCAGGCAGGGTGATGCCTATGCAGGCAAAGAAGGTAGGCCAATATCCCCAATGATGAGGCTCTATGTATTTGAGTACAAAGTGGATATGGATAAGATAACATTCCAGGCTGAGTGCTCCCACAAGCATGAAGCATCGGTTGAACCAGTGGGGAGTGCGGCGGAAGATACGGTTGAGCAGCAGGATGCTGGTGATGGTGAGCGGGATGTAGAGCATGCGTTCCAGAAAGAGTGGAAACATGCCGTGTTTCTCCTGTTCCAGGAAGATGCTTGCCATCAGGGTCATCAGGAACATGAGCCATATCATCCATATCGATGCGCCATCCAGGGTCTGTTTCTGTCGCACCATCTCTCCCATGTTGATGCCTATGAAGAAGATAGGTACACGACTCCAGAATATCTCAAGATGTCCTACGGCATGATGGATGGGCGTAACGTATTGTACCAGGATGCACCACATAATCATCACCACCGGCAGCCATCGGTAGATGGGATGTCGTTTGATGAGTTCCATGTAGGCTGGGGCAAAGAGATAGAGCATCATCGTGGCAGGAATATACCAGAAGTTAAGCTCGTCGTGCAGCCAGAATCCCCAGTTGATGGTTATCTCGCCAAAGAGATTGACCCAATTCCAGGTGCTTCCGCCGTGAAAGCCAGGAATATAGAAGAGACAAGCGATGATGAGCCAGGTGGGATAGATGCGCAGATAGCGGCGGATGAAGAAATGCCTTGCCGAAGGAGTCTTCATCCACGAGAACCACAGTCCTATTCCGCTGAGGAATAAGAACATATCTACCCCCACATTGCCCATCCGGCGGAGACCATAGAAAGCATTCTCCCTAGGCAATGCCACATGAAAGAGGATGATGAAGAGCATCGCCGCTCCCATCAATTCTCCGCGAAATCTGCTGATATTCGCCAGTTCTATGTCTTTTATCTTTATCATATCACTTCTCTTTTCTTTATCATATCTCTTTTCTTTCTTCAAAATCTAGTATTTCGGATTCGGAATTTTCTTCATCAGTTGGGTAAAGAGCCACGCTATGCAGATGCTGGCAATGATGTAGAGCAGCAATCCGGCATAGATGTCGCCATGACGACTGATAGGAATGAAAATCTTACGGGTAATCGGATGACTCACGAAGAGGGCGGCTGATATGCTGCCCATCCACTCCAATACCTTATAAATACCTGACAGCCAACGGATGTCTTGCAGCATCTCTGCCACGAGTACGCAGAGCAGACAGATGAAGAACGGAACAAAGGTCCATCCTATCATGTTGAGGCTCAAACTGTAAATCAGCGAGATGCAGAAGATGCAGCCAAAGAAGTTGGTGATAGGCGAATGGAATGTCATGAGTATCTTCTCGCCATAGCGGGCATAGAGGATGCCCAGTCCGAATGGCAGCATGCCGCCCATGAAGTTGTAGCGGTAGCAGTTCATCGCTTCGCTTTCCGGATTGTCGAAGCCCAGGATGAGCTGGATGCCGATGCAGATAAGCATCAGTCCCACCGTCCATCCCCAATGACGGCAATAGAGCAACAGGCGATATATGATGTATAACTGCAGCATCAGACCGAAGAACCAGTAAGGCCCCGGCCAGATGATATCGTCAGGATTAGGCAGCACATTGTTAAACATGCCCAGCATAGAAACAATGCCCAGTACTTCGTAGTGACGAGGCCCAAGAGTGATGTAATCTATCAGGGTGAATGCCACGTATCCCACAATCATCATCTTGAAGAGCTTCAGGTAATGATAGCGTATAAAGCGCAGTGGCTCACGCCAATTGATTCTCCACGACTGGTTCTTGCCCGAGATGCTATACATCTGGGCTTGCTGTTCTGCTGTGATATGAGGTTTTGCCTCATACTTCATCACCAGTCCGTATGCACTCAGAAAGAGGAACACGGGCACACCGTAATGGCCGAAGAACGACAGCAGGTGGATCGGCAGGTTGATGTCGGGATTCGCCAGCACCTGTGTCAGCCAGTCAGCGTTGCGCTGAAAGAACTGATATTCATTCTCCTTGACGATAGGGCCGAGCCAGTGGCAGTAGTTGTGCAGGAAGATGCCGATGATGGCAAGTCCTCTCAATGCATTGCATGCATTTCTTGAAAGTATCGATTGATTCATTTCTTTGCTCCTTTCTTTTCTTGTTTCTTATAATATTCATCACGAAGCTTGTCGTAGTCGGCAGAATTCTTGAGGATGCGTGGGCGCATCTCGTTATACTTCGGACTCAGGATATTGTACTCTTCCTTATAGGTTGGAGTTTCAATGCCTGCCAGATATAATAATAGGTGAGGCAGGGCATCTGTCATGAATCGTTTGTCCTTGGCTTTGCGTATCTGCCGGTAGATATCACGATGATTTTTGATATATTTTGGCGAACAGTATATCCAGAATGGAATCTCGAACTCATAGTGTGCCAGAGGCCAGTCGATATTGGCTGAGTGGTTACGGCAGATGAAGCCGCGGTTCTCCTCATAGCATTCCTCGCCATGGTCTGGCACGTAGATGATGATGGCATTCTGTTTCTGGAATCGCTTCACGATTTGTGCCACGATGGAGTCGTTGTAGAGGGTGGCGTTGTCGTAATGACTCAGCATCTTGCGCTGTGCATTGGTCAGCTCTGGACGCTTATCCTCATAACTGCTTGCCCAGAATTTGCCCTGATTCAGGCGATAGCGCTGTTTGTAGTTCACGTGCTGTCCCATCAGATGGAAGATGGTGAGGTTGTGCTCCTTCTGGAAGTTCTTCAAGCTGTCGTCGTAATCCTGCAGCAGTCCGTCGTCCAGATCGTGGAGTTGGGTGTTGCGATGATCAAACTGCAGTTTGCTCAGTTCCGGGTTGTTCAGGAAGAAGCCGCCGCTGAAATCATAAACCGCCTCCTTGGCTTGTGGCAGAAACTCGTTGGTGATGAAGGTAACGTTATAACCTGCCTTGCGGAACACCTCCGGGAAGAGCGGATAGTCGCACCATTCTCCCTTCTCGCCCACAACATGGGTAGAAAGCATGTTCTTGAATACGAAACTGGTCAGGTTCCAGCAGGTTACCACATCGGTAAACTTGGTGAGTTTGCGCGATTTCTCCAAGGCCACCTGGTGAGGGGTGGTATCCATGAAGTAGCCATACTGCTGAGAATGATGGCGACCGAAGCTCTCGCCGATAATCAATACGATGTTAGGCGAGCGATAGCTGCAGCTATCTACCTTCACCTCATGGGCAGCATGGATGAGTTGGGTAATCTGATGTGCCGCCAGTTGGTTGGCGTAGATACTGAAGTGGAGTCGGTAGATTGGCAGATAGAGCACGGCATGGTCTTTCTCCGTCAGGATATGCTCCACCTCGCCGATGGTTCTTCCATTCATGAGCTTGTGGTAAGCTGCCTTGTTGTGCCAGGAGGTACAGACGCCCGTAATCAGGAGTGCCAGACAGAGGATACCGAAGGTGGCTGGCATGGCAGCCGTCATACGGGGAATGGTCATCAATCGTTTCTTGAGCGAAGCCAATTCGAGTATGGTGATGAGGAAGACGTAAACCTTGATGAGTTGCTTGCGGAAGAGGGCGATGAGTATCTGGAGCAGTGCCAGGAGCAAAATCCAGCCCACACTGCTGAAAATCACCTCAGTAGAGATGAGAGCAGAGAGGAAACTGCTAGCCTCCGAACTATTGGTCTCGCCCACCAGCATCAGCATAGAAGGATTGAGCGTGGCACCGAAATTCACGAAGCAATAAGTGTCGGCAGCAGCGACGCTATATAATATAAGGTATAGCACGGCACGCAAGCCCAAACGCACCTTCCTAGGGAAGATGGCGAGGATGGCACACAAGATGTAGAGATCGGTAAAGAGTTCCAGGAACAGATTACCATACAAAGACCCCTTGGCTGGTGTGGTCACGATAGAACTGATCATGCCTAATAAGTACATGAATACAAAGAAGTTCGCATTCCTGCGAATAGGAGCCGAAACTAAGCTCAGGCACTTCTTGATAATTTCTTTCCAACCCATATCTTTCTATTTGTTGTTAAATGTGATTTAATGGAGAGTTTAAAGAGTTTAGAGGGAAATTGAGAGAGGGCTGTAGTTTTTGATAGCCAGCTTCTCGATGCATGGAGGAACCATTCCTTCGATGCTCTTTCCTTCTTTGATGTGTTGTCTTATCTCCGTGCTGCTGATGTTGAGCAGGGGAGTCTCTACGATGGTTACGCCTGTCGGTACCTCACCGATGCTGGAGCCTTGGCGAGGATAAACCACGATGGGGTAGTGGGCGAGGATATCGTCATGGTGATACCACTTGTCGAATGCCGCCCAGTTATCGCCGCCAATCAGCAGAGTGAACTCTATTTCCGGATAATCCTTGCTGATGGCCTGCAGCGTGTGCCAGGTATAGGAGGGCTTAGGCAGGCGGAACTCATAGTCGCATGCCTTCAGCTGAGGTTCCTTCTCCAAGGCCTTCTCTACCATTTCCAGGCGCAGGTGGTCATCGAGCAAGTCGGTGGCGGTCTTCTTGAATGGGTTCATGGGTGAAACCATAAACCACACCTCGTCCAACCCCGCCTTCTCGCAAAGGCTTTTAGCCAATGCGATGTGGCCGGTATGGATAGGATTGAAGCTTCCGCCAAAGATTCCTACCTTTTTCATTTCATTTATTCGCTCAAAAAGTCCTTTACTAGCTGGTAAACTTCCTGCTGGGCTTTCTCCAGGTCGTCGTTTACAACCACGTGGTCAAACTGAGGAGCGAAGGTCAGCTCGAAGCTAGCCTTGGCAAGGCGCTGCTCGATAACTTCAGGTGCATCGGTATTGCGACCCACCAGACGGCGACGCAATTCCTCTACCGAAGGAGGTTGTACAAAGATGCTCAAGGCACGTTTGCCATAGAATTTCTTGATGTTGACACCACCCTTCACGTCCACGTCGAAAATCACCGACTCGCCATTGGCTAGCTGGTTCTCTACCTGCGACTTCAAGGTGCCGTAGAATCTGTCCTGGTAAACTTCCTCATACTCCAGGAACTCATCGGCCTCAATCTTCGCCTTGAATTCCTCTGGCGAGAGGAAGAAATATTCCACACCATTCTGCTCTGTGCCGCGAGGAGCACGAGAGGTGCAACTGATCGAGAAAGCCAGCTTCAGCTCAGGATGCTCCTTCATCAGCCAGTTAACGATGGTACTCTTGCCGCTGCCCGATGGGGCACTGAAAATCAATAATCCGTTCTTCATTTTACTTTCCAATTAAAGTGCATTCAGCACTTGTTCCTTAATCTGTTCCAATTCGTCCTTCATCTTCACCACGATGTTCTGCATCTCAGCCTGGTTGCTCTTGGAACCGGTGGTGTTGATTTCACGTCCCATCTCCTGAGCGATGAAGCCGAGTTTCTTGCCCACGCCATGACCTTCCTCGTTCATGGTCTCACGGAAATATTTCAGGTGGTTGGCAAGGCGCTGCTTCTCCTCGCTGATGTCGAGTTTCTCGATGTAGTAGATAAGCTCCTGCTCCAGGCGGTTCTTGTCGTACTCCACATTTGGAATCTGCTGCAAGCCGCTTACGATGTTCTGCTTGATCTTTTCAACACGGGCCTTCTCGTAAGGTTCGATGCTGGCAAGCAGAGCCTGAATGTTATCCACTTTTTCGGTGAATTTCTTCTGGAGAGCGGCTCCTTCCTGCTTGCGGAAGTCGATGAGATGGTTCACGGCTTCGATAATTGCAGTTTTTGCCACTTCCCATTCTTCGTCGGTCAGTTCTTCCACGTCAGTCTTCGTTGTTACATCAGGAAGACGCAACAATGTGCTGTACCAATCAGTTGGCTCAGGAATACCGGTATCAGCCGAAATCTTCTTGATTTGCTGATAATAATTCTGTACAAGCGCTGCGTTGATAGGGGTGGCATCTGTAGTTGCATCCTTTTCAACCCAGATAGAGAAGTCTATCTTGCCTCTTTCTAGAGACTTAGCAATGTGCTGACGAATCTCCATCTCCTTCTCTCTGTAGAGAGGAGCTATACGTGTAGAGAGGTCTAAATTCTTGCCATTTAATGACTTTATCTCTACATTAATCTTCTTTGTTTTGTAGGCCGCGGTAGCTTTTCCGAAGCCTGTCATTGACTGTATCATATAATCTTTCACGTTAAATTTCTGCAAAAGTACAAAAAAAAGCGAGAAAATGATTAAATTTGCACCTTATTTAAGAATATATTTTTAAATTATGTCGTGTATATTGAATATTGAGACGAGCACGGACGTGTGCTCAGTGGCAATTAGTGATAGTGGACAGGTGATTTTTAACAAGGAAGATCACTCGGGTCCTAACCATGCTGTTAAGTTGGGTGTGTATGTTGATGAGGCTCTTGATTTCCTCGATTCTCATGGTCTTCCACTGGAGGCCGTGGCGGTAAGTTGTGGTCCTGGTTCATACACCGGATTGCGTATCGGAGTAAGTATGGCGAAGGGTATCTGTTATGGACGAGGCGTGAAACTTATCGCCGTTCCTACCCTCGAACTGATGGCTGTGCCAGTATTGCTTGGCGAACATCCAGAGCAGGAAGATGCTCTCATTGTACCTATGCTCGACGCACGCCGCATGGAGGTTTATGCCGAAGTGCTCGACCGCGCCCTGAGGGTGGTGCGCCCTATCCAGGCGGATATCGTGGATGCTGATACCTATAAGGAGTATCTTGACCAGCACCCAGTATATTTCTTCGGAAACGGTGCTGCCAAGTGCATGGAGACCATCAACCATCCTAATGCCCACCTTGTAGAAGGCATAGAGCCATTGGCCAAGAACATGGCTCCGCTTGCCGAGAAGAGATTTGTTGAAGGAAAGTTTGAGGATGTGGCTTACTTCGTTCCTTTCTATTTGAAGGACTTTGTGGCCAAGATGCCTAAGAAATTGATCTAGTACATAGAGGCTCGGTGCCCTTGACTGGAATTTACAAAAAAGAAATATGAATAAAGAAGGATTAGATTATAATACGCAGCGAGAGAAACTCGCAATGCCGGAGTATGGACGTGAGATTCAGCAAATGGTAGATTACTGTGTGAAACTGGAAGACCGCGAGGAGCGCCAGCATTGCGCAGAATCAATCATTGTCATCATGGATCGCATGTTCCCAGAGAACAGAGGCGTGGAGAACCATGCGCAGAAACTTTGGGACCATCTCGCTATCATGAGCGGTTTTCAGCTTGACATCGACTACCCTTACGATATCCAGGGTGCCGAAAAGATAACTGAGAAGCCTGCACCGATAGCCTATCCGATGCAGCGAATTCCTGTGCGCCATTATGGAGCCATGCTTTTCGAAATCTTTGATAGATTGAAGACCATGGAGCCGGGTGCTGAGCGTGATGAATTGGTGAGATTAACTGCTAACCAGATGCACCGCAACCTGGTGCAGTGGAGTCATGGTTCCAGCGATGAGCAGAAGGTGGCTTCTGATCTGGCCCGATTCACCGATGGCAAGATTCAGTTGGATCTCGACACATTCGCGTTTGAGAAGGTAAAGGATGCGCCTGCCCGCAACAATACCAATAATGGCAAGAAGAAAAAGTAATCATCATAAAATAGATATAGAGAAGCCTATGGAGTCTTTCATCATAGAGGGCGGTCATCCGCTCAAGGGTACCATCACGCCTCAGGGAGCCAAGAACGAGGCCCTGGAAGTGATTTGTACCACCATTCTTACCGATGAGCCGGTGCGCATCACCAATGTGCCGGATATTCTGGATGTGAACAATCTGATTAAGTTGCTCCAGGAAATTGGTGTCAAGGTTACCCAGCACAGCCGTCATGACTATACTTTCCAAAGTGATGAGCTGAACTTGGACTATCTCGACAGTCTGGAGTTTGTCAAGAAGTGTTCTTCGCTTCGTGGCAGCGTGCTCATGTTTGGCCCCTTGCTTGGCAGATGCGGCAAGGCTACCATCGCCAAGCCGGGTGGCGACAAGATAGGCCGTCGCCGTCTTGATACCCATTTCTTGGGATTCAAGTACTTGGGTGCCAGTTTTGTGCATGATGAGGAGCGCAATGTGTATCAGATTCAGGCCAAGAAGCTGAAGGGCTGCTATATGCTGCTCGATGAGGCTTCGGTTACGGGTACTGCCAATATCATCATGGCATCGGTGCTGGCAGAAGGTACCACCACCATCTACAATGCGGCATGTGAGCCATACATCCAGCAGCTCTGTCATCTGCTCAATGCCATGGGTGCCCAGATTAGCGGCATTGCCAGCAATCTGCTCACCATCGTGGGCGTAAAGAAGTTGCATGGTGCCGAGCATCGCATCCTGCCTGATATGATCGAGGTGGGTTCCTTCATCGGTATGGCTGCCATGTGTGGCGAAGGCATCCGCATCAAGGATGTATCGGTCAAGAACCTGGGTATCATTCCTGATGCTTTCCGCCGTCTGGGCGTGAAGGTGAAGGTAGAGGGTGATGACCTCGTTATCCCTGAGCAGAAGCACTATGTGGTAGATTCCTTTATCGACGGAACCATCATGACGCTGGCAGATGCACCTTGGCCAGGACTTACGCCCGACCTCCTGTCTGTGCTCCTGGTAGTGGCAACGCAGGCTCGTGGCAGCGTACTTTTCCATCAGAAGATGTTCGAGAGCCGCCTCTTCTTCGTAGATAAGCTCATCGACATGGGAGCCCAGATTATCCTCTGCGACCCTCACCGTGCCGTAGTGGTAGGTCACGACCACAAAATCAGGTTGCGTGCTGGCAGAATGACCAGTCCTGATATTCGTGCGGGTATTGCCTTGCTGATTGCTGCGATGAGTGCCAATGGTACGAGCCGTATCGCCAATATTGCCCAAATCGACCGTGGTTACGAGGATATCGAGCAGCGCCTCAATGTTTTGGGTGCCCAGATTACCCGTGTCAGCGACTAATATTCAAAGTTCAAAGTAAAGTATGATAAGACGAGACGAAGTATATAAGATAGGTAAGTTGGGCAAACCTCATGGTGTGAAGGGCGAGATAACTTTCGCCATCACCGATGATGTTTTCGACAGAGTGGATGCTGAGTATCTGGTGCTCGACATCGATGGCATCCTCGTGCCTTTCTATTTGGAGGAGTATCGCTTCAAGAACGATGAGAATGTGCTCGTGAAGTTTGAGGACATCGACACCCAGGAGCAGGCACGCAACTATACGGGTTGCGAGGTCTTTTTCCCTCGTCATCTTTCGGATAGCGACGGAGAAAACATGACTTGGGCAGAAATCATCGGTTTCAATCTGGTGGATTCCGTAAGTGGAAAGTTGGTAGGAACACTCGACCGTGTAGATGATTCCACCCTCAATCTCCTCTTCGAGGTGACAACCCCGGAAGGCGATGACATCCTCATTCCTGCCAGCAACGACCTCATCGAGGAAGTGAGTGCAGAAAAGAAGGAAATCAGAATGGCAATCCCCGAAGGATTGCTTGACTTATAAATGTTATAATGATGAAGAAACAACAGATATGTATTCTCGGTTCTACGGGAAGTATCGGCACACAGGCGCTTGATGTCATCGGGCAGCATAGTGACCTTTACGAGGTGTATTGCCTCACCGCCAACAACCGAGTGCAGGAACTTGCCGAGCAGGCTCGCAAGTTCCACCCGGCTGCTGTGGTCATAGCCAATGAGGCTCGCTACGAGGAGCTGAAAGATATGCTTAGTGATGAACCTGATATCAAGGTTTATGCTGGTGCACAGGCTCTCTGCGATATCGTGCAGGCAGAACCTATCGATATGGTGCTTGCCTCCATGGTGGGATTCTCGGGCTTGGAGCCAACCATCCATGCCATCAAGGCTCGCAAGAAAATCTGTCTTGCCAACAAGGAAACCCTCGTGGTGGCGGGTGAGCTGATTTGCAATCTTGCCCAGGAGTATCATGTGCCTATCCTTCCTGTGGATAGTGAGCATAGTGCCATCTTCCAGAGTTTGGTAGGCGAGGGCGACAACGAGGTAGAGAAACTTCTCCTCACCTGCTCGGGCGGTCCGTTCCGCAACTTTACCCACGAGCAGCTGGAGAAGGTAACTGCTGCCGATGCCCTCAAGCATCCTACCTGGGATATGGGTGCCAAGATTACCATCGACTCTGCTTCTCTGATGAACAAGGGTTTTGAGGTAACAGAAGCAAAGTGGCTCTTTGGTGTTCCTGCCGAGAAGATAGAGGTGCTGATTCATCCGCAGAGCATCGTGCATAGTGCCGTGCAGTTTGCCGATGGAGCGGTAAAGGCTCAGTTGGGCGTGCCAGATATGCGCCTGCCTATCCAGTATGCCTTCTCTTTCCCACAGCGTCTGCATCTCAATGGCGACCGTCTCGACCTCTTCAAGGCTCAGGACTTGCAGTTCTTCGAGCCAGACTACAAGAAGTTCAAGTGTCTCCAGCTTGCCTTCGATGCCATTAAAAAAGGTGGTAACATGTCGTGCATCGTGAATGCAGCCAACGAGATTGTGAATGCCGGTTTCCGCAAGGGTGAGTGTGGCTTCCTCCAGATGGCGGATATCATCGAAGAAACGATGGCAAAGGCCACCTTCGATAGCAACCCTGATCTCGATGTTTATCTGCACACAGATGCTGAGGCTCGCCGCATAGCCACAGAGCTGATGCACAAGTAATAATTAATAATGTAGAATTAATAATTAATAGTTAAAAATGAACGCAGAACGTAGGACTAATCATAAAGTTCCAAGTTCCAAGTTCCAAGTTCAAAGTAAATAAATGGAAGTATTTTTGATCAAAGCGTTGCAGCTGATGCTGTCGCTTTCCATCTTGGTGCTGCTCCATGAGGGCGGACACTTCTTCTTCTCCAAGCTCTTCGGCGTAAGAGTAGAGAAGTTCTATCTGTTCTTCGACCCATGGTTCCATCTTTTCGAGTTCAAGCCAAAGAACTCTGATACCACTTATGGTTTGGGATGGTTGCCTCTCGGAGGATATTGCAAGATTTCGGGTATGATTGACGAGAGTTTCGATACCGAGCAGATGAAACAGCCTGAACAGCCATACGAGTTCCGCAGCAAGCCAGCCTGGCAGCGTCTGCTCATCATGGTGGGTGGTGTGCTGGTCAACTTCGTGTTGGCGCTCTTCATCTATTCTATGATACTCTTCCACTGGGGCGATGATTATGTTTCTACCAAGGACATGACCCAGGGTATGAAGTTCAATACCGAGGCCAAGGCGCTTGGATTCCAGGATCATGATATCCTGGTGGGTACCGAGAAGGGCGAGTTCAAGACCTTCGATGGCGATATGTATCGCGATATTTCTACCGCTTCTCGTGTGGATATCATCCGTAATGGCAAGCCGATGAGCCTGAATTTGCCGGGCGACCTCGACATGCTGAGCATGATTAAGGAGAGTCCTCGCTTCGTAGAGGTTTATATTCCGCTTCAGATTGATAGCGTGATGAAGGATTCTCCTGCCAGCAAACTGGGTTTGGCTAAGGGCGATAAAATTCTGGCGATTAATGGCAAGAAGGTAGAGTCGTTCAACGACTTCCAGTTGGAGTTGGGACGCATGAGCGATGTGCTTGCATCAGCCTCAACCCATCAGGATAGCGTAAAGGCTTTGACTGCCAGCGTAGAGTACCTGAAGGCTTCTGGCGATACCTTGAAGAACAATGTCCTGTTGTTGGCAGATAAGGAGAGTGTGAAGTTTGGCTTCTACAATCATCCTGTGATGCTCGATTACAAGGTAACTCATATCAGTTATGGTTTCTTCCAGAGTTTCCCTGCCGGTATCAAGTATGGCTGGAATGTCTTGGCTGGCTACGTAGGCGATATGAAGTATGTGTTCTCCAAGGAAGGAGCCAAGAGTTTGGGTGGTTTCGGAGCCTTGGGCAGCTTGTTCCCTTCTATGTGGGATTGGCACGCTTTCTGGATGATGACCGCATTCCTGAGCATCATTCTTGCGTTTATGAACATCCTGCCTATTCCGGCATTGGATGGTGGTCATGTGTTCTTCCTTCTTTACGAGATGATTACTGGCCGCAAGCCTGGCGATAAGTTCATGGAGCGTGCCGAGTATGTAGGTTTCGGTATTCTCGTCTTGCTGTTGGTAGTAGCCAACTTGAACGATGTTTTGCGATTCTTCGGAATCATGTAAGATGAAAAGATAAGAAAATAGTGAGGCTGTTTGTTAGAGTAATATCTCTGCAAGCAGCCTATTTTCTTTTGGTAGGAAACGATAAATATCTTTTTTATATGTGTTGACAGTTAGGTGATTATCTAATTTTTGATGAAAAACAGTGAAAAAAAAGAAAGCTTAAAATTTGGAGTTTTTTATTTTTATTCATAAATTTGTACCCGAACTAGAACTTCAAGCACAATGACAAATCCATATTAAAGAATGATAGGTATGAACAGAAAAATATTATTGGTATTATTACTTGTATTATTCCTAAGTTGCATAGGGCTTTATGCGAAGAATCAATGTCAAGTAGTTTGGGTTTATCCCGATAATCTCAATCGTGAGCAGGAAATGGAGAAGTTAGATTCCTGTTTGCGAAGCAGTGGCTTGGTATCACAAAGTTTGCTACTCGATATTTCTACACAAAGAATAACCATAGGACAGTTGACGGATTCTTTGCATTCTTTCTTGGAGCATCAGGTACATCAACAATCAGAGGGGATTATTTTATGTTCTGTTGGTGACTGTTCTTATGTGGCAATGCAAGAGGCTCAGAATAACAATAAGATAAAAATGTTGATAACATTGTCTGGAGTTTTTCTGCCGGGAGATGATTATGTTTATAATAAGTATTCTTTGTTGGAGAATAAAAGAATACAGGATTCATGTACCGTAAGTTTGAAGAAGATGGATAAGCTAAAAGACATTTTTAATATGATACAAAGAATCAGAGAAGGTAAAGCTGACGTGAAATCCACTTCAAAAGATCCTTTCGTTTTAGGTTGTTGGATAGGGTGTCCAGTTCTCTGTTCTTGAAAACAAGCTGGAAACATCCCTGTTAATTGTTAATATTACGCTCTGATATTTAACGTTTCATGTAACGAAATAGTTCTTTGA
>USJX01000034.1 GCA_900555035.1 uncultured Prevotella sp. | reverse complement strand
CTGCCGAAGACCTGAAGGAGCTTTCAGACACCATGCAGCTCTTCACCTTCGACCTCCTCGGCTTGAAGAGCGAGAAGGGTGCCAACAATGATGCCCGTGAAGAGGCTTATGGCAAGGTAGTAGATATGGTTCTCGACCTGCGTGCCAAGGCAAAGGCTGATAAGGATTGGGCTACCAGCGACCAGATTCGCGATGCCCTGGCTGAAGCCGGCTTCGAGGTAAAGGACACCAAGGATGGTGTTACCTGGAAACTGAACAAGTAAAAAATGTCTCTATATATAATAAGGTATGTCTCTCAAGAAACGTTTTGAGAGACATACCTTATTTTGCACTTGCTTGTTGAATTCGCGGTTTAATTCAACTTTTTGTAATTTATAAAATTGGTCATGATTATGAGAAAGTATTTTTTGATTTGTCTCTTTGCCATGGTGACTGGCATATTGAATGCACAGGAGGTAAAATCGGGAGTGGCGCAAGATAGTTTGGCTTGTGATACTGTTATCTCCTTGGATGGCGTAGATGTTGTGGCTCGACGTGCCACTGTGAAGATGATAGGACACAGCATCGTAGTGGATGTAGAACACGACTCCATCTTGAACCGCCAGAATGATATTTATGAGATGCTCCAAAAGACACCGGGCATCATTCGCACGGGGCAGGGCATCATGGTGGCAGGCAAAGGAGCTCCTATCTACTATATCAATGGAAGAAAGGTGAGAGAACAGAGCCAATTGGATAACCTGCAGGTTGACCAAGTGAAATCTGTCCAGGTGATACCTACTGCTGATGCCAATTATGAGGCAACGGGAGCACCTGTGGTGGATATCAAGACTAAGAAATTGGGAAATGGACTGGCCTTTAATGGGTGGGCAACTTGACGCAGGCCAAGCATCTTGCCCAGAAATATGGTTTTTCCTCTTCTTATAATATGGACAAACTAGATTTGTTTCTAGGCTATTATTATCGCGACTCTAAGACTCTGTCCAAGGATTATTATGGCAGACAAGTCTTGGCTGACACCCTCTGGAACAAGCAGCAATATTCCGAGAATCTGTCTCGTACCCATACCCACAATGTTCAAGCTGGTATGAATTATCGTTTATCGGATAGGGCAGAGCTGGGACTACAATATGGCGGGAGCTTTGTCAGGGACAAAGCGATAGGCAGCGACTCGCTATCGGTAGTGCCTAATATCGGGAAGACTGCGGATTTGCTGTCTGGCAAGGATTCGCATAATCATACCGATACCCATCATCTGAATGCTTACTATGATGCAACCTTCGACCATGATTGGCACTTGAGCATGGCAGCAGATTACATCCATAAGGAAATCAAGAACAATACTCATATCCAGGAGAAGGAAGAAGATAGGGCAGATGACTTGCAATACAATACTCGTTCTCGCTGGGATGTGATTTCTGCAAATATCCATGCCAATCATGATTTGGGAAATTGGGGAAATCTGAGCTTTGGCTATGACTTCAGTTATAGCAAGGGTATAGATGGCATAGATTATGCCCGAATGCTGCATAGTGGGAATACGAACAATAGGGAAGTGAAAAATGCAGTTTTCGCTAACTATACTTTGCCTCTCGGAGCCTTTTCGCTGAGTGCTGGATTGCGCTTTGAGAATGTGACTTCTAAACAGACGGTAGAGGGGGAGCAGAATGCACTGCACCATTCAGACAACTACCTGATGCCTGTTTTGAACCTGAGCCATGCCGCAGGTATGCTCATGCAGAGCTTGAGCTATTCGATAGAGACGAGCAGACCAAATTATGTGGACATGAATGATAACGTAATTTATCTGAACCGCTATGAGCGAAAGATGGGAAATGCAGGTTTGACAAAGCAGCTGGAACATAATGTCTCCTATATGCTGATGTATAATTGGCTGTATTTCACATTGAATTATTCTTATCTACATCATCCTCTCTTTGCTGATGTATATTCATTGCCAGGGCAATCTGCCGTAACGGTCAGCAGACAGACCAATTTGTCTCATCGACAGATTCTTGCAGCCATGCTCAATATCAGGAAGTCGATAGGCTTTTGGACACCCACTCTTACTGGTTTCATGCAGAAATCATTTATTCATTATCCTGGAGTGGATGGACAGATGTTTAGCGATAAGCGTCCTACTGTTATGCTTACATTTGACAATGATTTCCAGTTGCCTAAGGGATGGTTGCTGTCGGCTGGTTATCAGCAACTCTTCGGTGGCTATCTGGAGACTATTTATCTGAGTCCACTTTCCACCTTTAATCTGAGCATCAAGAAATCATTCTTGCAAAATAGGTTGCGCTTGTCAATAGATGCCTATGATATATTTAATGGTGATAAGACCAAAGGCTCGAGACAGATTCATAATGTTGTGACGAATACCTTTAGCAAGTACGAGACTCGCAAGATAGGTCTTACACTGACTTACCGATTCCGCAAGAATGTGGAAAAGAAGAAGATTTCTTCGGCAGAGACTGAGATGAAACGTCTTCAAGTAAATGCTGATGAATAAAGCGTCTCTTGCATTCTTGTCAGGGTATGTCCTTGTTTATTTCTGTTTAGAAGAAATAGAATCCCTTTGCTTGGATGCTACAGAATCGCGCAATATGCTGGCTTTTGTCTTCTTATATTCCTTATACTCTCGCTCATAGTAGTGAGCATAGTTGGCGAAAGGCTCGGTTACGACATCGCTGCTGCTTGCCGTATAGGTATTTCCGTATGGATCGGATGCCTTGATGATGATTCTAGCATTCGGATTCCTAGGAGTATAATAATAAAGGTGGTTCATGATGAGATAACCATTCCCCTTGCTCACGAACCGATAGGATACACTCTCGCTGTACTTATGATGATAGCCGGCGGCAAAGGCATCCTGCCCCTTGCTGCTGATGCGGCGCATCAGATATTCCTTGCCATCCTCTATGGCTACCACGCGCCAGTGACTGGTGGCATTGAAGACATTAGCTACCAGGATATTCCTGTTGGTTGCCAACTGCCAGTCTTTGGCATATTTCTCACCGTTGAAATCGGTCTGGGCACGGAAGATGGTCATCTGCTTGCTCTTGTCCCAGAAAGTTCCCTTGTAGTAGCAATCGTTGATGCTGGTACCTACAAAGCTATAGACATAATATCCGTTCGGGGTGCCGCAGATGTTGATGTTCGACTGCCAGATATTGCCACAGGCAGCAGCATGACAATGCTCCATCACATCCTCGCCCTGATAATTGATCTCGTGGTTGCAGGCAAAATGAGTATGTCCGCAGAAGAGTTCATATCCTCCCTTGAATGGCTTCAAAAGAGATAACAGCAGCGAGAGACGGGAAGAGGAATAATGCCCCTGCTCATTGGCATTGGTTAGCGGCTTCGCCTTGCTGAAAGGCGCATTGCCGAAGGTAAAAGGAATATGATAGCAGAGCACCACCTTCATATCCTTTGGCGTAAGGGCCAAATCCTGCTTCAGCCATTTCACCTGGCGCTCACGCAGTTCGCCTGGCGAATAATAGGCCATTCCGTGATGGAAAAAGCAGTTGTTGATACAGACGTAATGCACATCGCCACGATTGAAGGAAAAATCGGTAGGACCGAAATTCTCCTCCCATTTGCGGCGGTAGAGTGCCTTGCCATCCTGGTCGTGATTGCCGATAACAGAGAAAAGACGCATCTTGGAAGAACCTAATGCCTGACGTATCTGACGCTCCAGCTTGGCGTTGTAGCCGCCATAATACTGCACATCATCACCCATGCTGAGTCCATAGACGGGAGTTCCGGCAGGAAGACTCCGGATGGTCTGTTTGATATCTGCCATGGTTTGGGTAGTAAATCGCTCTACATCGCTCTTCTTGATGGGATTATCATCCGGAGAAGTATAATAAGGGCTGTAGGCATTGGTAACCTGCGGGTCGCCGATGACTATCATCTTATAACTCGTCTCCTTGCCGCCAGGCAATCTGCGCAGCGTAAAATTATAGATTTTCTTCTTCTTGGATACAGTTTGGTAGAAATAAGCCGTGCGGTCGGTTGACGAATGGGTAGGTACCTCGCAATCGGCAGGCACGGAATAATAGATGAAGCGAGACAAACTGTCTCGCTTCATCTTATATCGTCCGTGGGAATCGGTCTTCACGCAGTTGAATCCATCGCTCACGATGACTCCAGCCACTCCCCTTCCCTCGGTATCTTTCAAGGTACCTGAAATTCTGAAATCTGGCTTTGCTACAGGCTTCTTCTTCAGCGTATCAGCCACCTGCGGCTTCTGCCTGTTCACCAGCACGGGAACCTTTACGGGAAGCTTATCTGCATGTTTGAGAAGACGCAAGGTAACTCCTATTGCCACGAGAACGCAGCAAACGAAGACGATGACACCTGTATAAATCTGATTTCTTTTCATTTTCCTCCTCAAGGTTTTACTTCACGATGGATTTGAATGGATTGCGGGTTCCCTTGGCACTGACCAGGAATGCCTTGGCACTACCGAACTTCAGGAACATGTCGAGACGTACTGGCACATGGTTCTCATCATCGGTGATGTAGAAATCAACAATCTTCTTCCATTTATTGTGCTCATACTCCATATACTCCAGGCGCAGGCAGCGATACTTCACGCCATTGTCGGCCTTTACCGTTACCTTGCCGCCAAACTTCAACTGGGCAGGAGTACGACCTCTACCACCGCAGATAGGGAACTTCACGCAGTGCCCCTTCTTCCAGTTGGCAGGATCGAAGCTACGTGCACGCAGGAAGATGTTCATCATATCGAACACGCAGTCGTCGTAGGAAGCCTTCTTTACCTCCAGTTTACCATCCTTATTCTTATAATGCAAGTTCACATTACACTTGCCCCCGGCATAGTTGTAAAAAACCTCATCCACGGTATATCGCTTTCCTTCGCGAGCCCCCTTTCGGAAATACATCGGCGCCATATCCGTGCCCGAATAGCACAACAAGGTATCTCGGAGCACAAAGAAATCATCTACCCTCTTGTTGCCTCGAGTTACGAGTGAACCACGATAGGCTGGCTTGCCCTTGTGGGTGGTCTGAACCACCGACATGGTGGCGTTGCCCGCCTTAACCCATACAAACTTCCAGTTGTAATAGAGATTGTAAGTCAGGAATTCTCCCGACTTAAAAGCCGTATTACGGAAAGTACACTGGGCCGATACAGAAGTATTGACCAAAAGTAGCAACATGGCTACTATAAATGACTTAAGTAACTTCATATCCTCTTACATTTTAGGAATGTACTGGATGCCGAGTTTGGCGGCACGCTGTGCATTCTGGTTTTTAACTTTCTTTTCCTTGTCTGGCTTCTGCTTGGTGATGGCTCCCGGCTTCTGTCGGGAGAGTTCACGAGCCGTAGGATCCCAGCTTTCGGTAAGATCCCACTTAGCCTTGCATTCTATCTCTTCCGGATAGTAATATACCTCTTCGGCCTGCAGATCTTTGTCGTAATCGCCCGTATCCCACACGCCATTGTCATTTCTATCTACAATGAGACGCATGTAATACTTCTGCGGTTTCAGATAATAGAACTCCGCCACGCCATTCACCGCCTTCACCTGCTTCACCATCTTATCCTGTGAATCAAGAAGCTGTACCAGGAGTGGCTGGTCGTGGAGCGAAGTGATGTTAACCAGCAGGGTGCCGTAGGTATCCAGCGAGTTGACCTTGAAGCCCTGCTTAATTGGCTTGGAAGCCAATCCATAGATATCCTCAAAGGCAGCAGAATCTACTTCCAGACTATATTCTATATCCGGGCGCCACTCGCCCCGCAGTTCATATCTTCTGTTTCCTGCAGGCAGGAATTCCATCGGTGCCCGATACCAGAGGGTATCATGCTTGGCATAAAGATGGATGGCAGCAGTATCTGCCTTTGCCAAAGGAGTTGGGAAGGTGAAGAAGATGTTCCTGTCGGGGTCCAACTGCGATGACACGCTCACCTGTACATCGAGCGGCTTCACTTCCATCACCGAATCGTATGGTTCGCCCTTCTTCTTCTTTTTCTCCTGCTTCTTGGTCCATGCAGCCAACTCCTTTTCCAAAGCCTTCATTCGCTTGGCGTATGGTTCCTTGGAGAGGATTTCCTGGGTGGAATCGGTTTTGTTGACCAGCACTCCCGTACTGTCGGTCATGCGATAGGTGATGTCCATGAGCAGTGTATCCTGGTTTACCAAGGCTGTGTCCTTGAGCCAATAGGTAATGGTATCTTTCTTCTCGGATGCTTCTATCAGAAAAGCATTCTCGGCATCGAAGTTGAGTCCCTTGATCTGTGGCAGGATAGAATCTCCATAACTGAAGAACAGCGAGAAACAGTTAGCTTTCTGTCGCTCAGCCTTCAGGAAGTATCTGTCTGTAAGCGGCTCCGTGAAAGCCTTCAGCACGATGTTGTCTGGCAGAAAGTGGGTATATTTCACAGGGTCAATCGACTTGATGTGGAGTGAATCTATCCAGGTGGTATCCTGCCTTACATCCGGTTTGCTGGATGGCACGATAATGTCGTGTGAGAAAGCAATCTTCTCGCTCTTCTGATTGAACATGTAGTTGCCATCCATATCCTGCAGGGCATAGATGCGATAAGAACCCGGTGCCACACCCTTGATGACGAAGCGGCCACGGCTATCGGTGCGGCTCACACGAAGCATCGGCTTAGTACGGAAGGCAGAGTCGGCATGGTCGGCATACAAACCTACCAGGATGCCCTTGATAGGCTCCAGATTCTCTGATTCGAGCACACATCCCGATACCTCCATGGTATCAATCACCTCGCCCGTAGAGAAACTGTAGGTATAGTTTCCCATCGGATTGCCCTCGTTGTTATCGCTGATGGCATCCGAGAAGTCGATGGTATAGGTGGTGTTGGGCTTGAGGGAATCGACGAGCGAAATGGAGATTCGCTTTCCGCCTCCCTTGATTTCAGGCACTTCCAGCTGCGGAGGCGACACCACTACCTTCTCAGAAGGATTATCCAGCTTGATGAACTCATCGAAGTAGATATTGATTTTCTTCTGATTCACTTTCGTGGCACCGTCGCCCGGCGTGGCTCCTACCACCTTGGGAGGAGTCTCGTCAAACCATCCGCCATCGGGCTGTCCCATCTTGGCACAGGAAACCAACAGCAGAAGGGCTAGCAGATAGAAAGGCAGAAACAGAGAGTTCGCCTTCATCCGATGCACCAACAGGTTCTTTATAGCGTTCTTATTCATCATTATTATCTATATTTCTAAGGTATCCCCCCTCTCCTATCTGCTATGAGAAAGAAGAGAACGGTATTACTGGTTCATGATGAGCATCTCATCTATGTTCTTGCGACTGTTGCTCAGGCGAGGAATCTTGTGCTGGCCACCCAGCTTGCCCTTGCTCTTGAGCCACTCGTTGAAGAGTCCCGGCTTTGCCTTGACCACCTCCAGGTGCTGCAGGGTGACATCGTGGAATCGCTTCGCCTCATAGTCGCTGTTGATTTCCTGCAACTTCTGGTCGAGCAATCGTGCGAACTCATCCAGGCTGGCTGGTTCCTGAGAGAACTCGATGAGCCACTGGTGGCGGCACTTGGCATTACTGTCCATATAAACCGGAGCAGCGGTATATTCAGCCACCTGGGCTCCCGTCTTCTCGCAGGCATAGGCCAATCCCTTTTCGGCATTATCCATGATCAGTTCCTCGCCAAAGGCGTTGATGAAGTACTTGGTACGGCCAGTGATGACAAACTTATATGGGTTCACGCTGGTAAACTGCACCGTATCGCCTATCATATAGCGCCACAAGCCGCAGGATGTGGTGATGACCATGGCATAGTTCTTGCCCACTTCTACGCCCCAGAGCGGAACGACGGTAGGGTTATCGCTGCCAAACTCATCCATCGGGATGAACTCGTAGAACACGTCGTAATCTATCATGAGCGACATGGCAGGGTCTGTAGGGTCGTCCTGCAAGCCGAAGAAGCCCTCGCTGGCATTGTAAGTCTCCATATAATGCATGTTAGGAGAAGTGATGAGCTGCTCATACTGCTTGCGGTAAGGCGTGAAGGCGATGCCGCCATGGAAGAACACCTCCAGGTTTGGCCACACTTCCTCCAGATGCTTCTTGCCGGAAAGCTCCATCACACGCACCAGCACGCTGAGCATCCAGCTAGGAACACCCGAGATATTGGTCACGTTCTTGTTCAGGGTTTCATGGGCAATGCGGTCGCGCTTCACCTCGAAGTCGCTGAGCAGAGCCGTCTCCTTCTTTGGCACACGCACCATGTTAGCAAGCGGATTGATGTTCTCGATGAGGATGGCACTCAAGTCGCCCACCAGACTGCCCGACACATTATAGTTAGGCGAATGGCTACCGCCGAGAATCAGGCTCTTGCCATCGAAAATCTTGCTCTTAGGGTTATTACGCAGATAATATGCCACGGCATCAAATCCACCCTTGTAATGGATATTCTGCAAACCATCCTGCGAAACAGGAATAAACTTACTCTTGTCGTTGGTGGTACCCGAAGATTTGGCAAACCACTTCACCTGTCCCGGCCAAAGGATATCCTTTTCGCCATGTCGCATACGGTCGATGTCGCCCTTCAATTCCTCATAGGTATTGACCGGCACATTCTGGGCAAACTTCTCGTAACTGTTTGTTGTATTGAGTAAATGCTTCACACCATACTCGGTGTTTTTTCCCGATGCCAAAAGGCGCATCAGTACCTCATGCTGCAAGTCTTCTGCATCATGTACATACTTCTCCAAGCTCTTCTGGCGAGGCTTGAAAACATTACTTACTATCGTTGTTAAACTCATATCTAGATATATATACCTTTAAAGTAGATGCAAAAGTAATTCAATCTTTTGATATAGAGAAAGTTTTTACTATTTTTTAATACAAATAAGAAAAAATACTCCCATGAGGCGCATCAATAATGCCATCTCATGGGAGTATTTTAGTATTGTAAGCCCAATATAAGCCCCAGCCGATAAGCTATGGGCCATCCTGCCTATTCTTTTTCTTCTGCAAAAGCTGCTGCCTCGGCAGCAGCGATGATGTCCTCGCGGGTCATCTCCTTTGGCTCTGCCGTGATGTCGCTCAAGTCAAACTCATCGTTTTCACCGGCTGCTTTCTGAACAGCAACCTGCTCTTCAGAGATAGCAATCTCCTCTGCCTTCTCTGTTACGGCAGAAGACTTTTCGGAATAAACCTCTTCCTTGAAAACATTCACGTGCTTCACTTCCGGTTCCTGCTTTTCTGCCTCCCTTGAGATGATGAAATCTTCCTTCACCTCGGTGGTAGGTACGCTCTCTACAGGTTCCTCTTCCATCTTCGTACGGTTGGCCTTGGCTGCAAACACAGATTCAATATACTGTGGCTCCTTGCGCAAGCGCTCCAGGGTAAGCTTAGAGGCAATCTGCTGGCTCTCCTTCTTGGAGTAGCCCTTGCCGTCGCCACCCTTCACGCCTTCCATTACCACCTGATAGGTGAACACAGGGCTGCCGTTATTATCCTTTTCCTGTCCCAGCATCACGAAGTCCAACTTCACACGGTTCTTCTGGCTCCATTCGATAAGTTTGCTCTTGAAGTTTACCTCCTTGTAAGCCACCTTGTCGATGTTTATCATTTTTGCCAGAATGCGCTTCTGCATGAATTGCATGCAGGCATCGTAACCGCGGTCCAGATAGATGGCTCCAACCAACGCCTCGAAAGCATTTCCTCCCATATAGCTGTTATGAGAAGAACTGTGACCATTGGATAATACGAGTTGGTTGATGCCCATCTCCTGCGCCAACTTGTTGAGCGTGTCGCGCTGCACCAGCTTGCTTCGGGTATTGGTCAGGAAACCCTCACGCTTGCCAGGGAAGTGCCGATAGACAATGTCGCCCACCACGGCATCCAGAACCGCATCGCCCAGAAACTCCAGGCGCTCGTTGTTCACGGGCTTGCCCTTGGAATTGCGGTGCATGATGCTCTTGTGCATCAGCGCCATCTTGTAATGACTGATGTCGTGGGGATAAAAACCTAGGATTTCGTACAAAGAAAAATAAAGCTCTTTATCCTTGCGGAAAGAGAGCTTTATTCTATCTATAAAATTATTCAGCATACTTCTTGAATACTACACAGCAGTTGTGACCACCGAATCCGAAAGTATTGCTCAATGCTGCACGAACCTCACGCTTCTGAGCTTTGTTGAATGTGAAGTTCAGGTTGTAATCGAGCTCTGGATCGTTGTCACCCTCTTCGTGGTTGATAGTAGGAGGAACGATGTCGTTCTTCACACTAAGAACACAAGCCATAGCCTCTACTGCACCGGCAGCACCGAGGAGGTGACCAGTCATTGACTTGGTAGAACTGATGTTGAGCTTGTAAGCTGCATCACCGAAGACTGCCTTGATAGCCTTAGCCTCAGAAATATCACCCACGTGAGTAGATGTACCGTGAACATTGATATAGTCAATGTCCTCTGGCTTCAGATTGGCATCAGCCAGTGCGCGCTCCATAACGAGCTTAGCACCGAGACCTTCTGGATGAGATGCTGTGATATGATAAGCGTCGGCACTCTCGCCCTCACCTACCATCTCTGCATAAATCTTCGCACCACGAGCCTTAGCGTGCTCCAGCTCCTCGAGAATCAAGCAGCCAGCACCCTCGCCCATGATAAATCCATCGCGGCTAGCGCTGAATGGACGTGAAGCATGCTCAGGATCATCATTACGTGTTGACAACGCATGCATGGCATTGAAACCACCTACGCCACAAGCGCAGATAGCTGCCTCTGCACCACCGCTAACAATGATGTTTGCCTTACCCAAGCGAATCAGGTTGAAGGCATCAGCCAATGCATTGCTAGAAGAAGCGCAAGCAGATGTAGTTGTGTAGTTTGGTCCGTGGAATCCGAAATGGATTGAAATCTGACCAGATGCGATATCAGCAATCATCTTAGGGATGAAGAATGGGTTGAACTTAGGACCATTCTCCTCGTGAGTAGCGAAATACGACACTTCATCCTCGAATGTCTTGATACCACCGATACCTACACCGAATACAACACCAACGTTGTTCAAATCTTCTGTTTCAAGATCAATGTTTGCATCCTTTACACCCTGCATAGCGGCAATCATAGCCAACTGGGTATAACGGTCGAGCTTGCGGGCCTCCTTACGGTCAATCCATTCATTGATGTTCAGGTTCTTTACCTCGCAAGCGAACTTTGTCTTGAAATTAGTTGTATCGAAATGAGTAATAGGCGCAGCACCACTCTTTCCAGCGAGGAGGTTCTCCCAAGTTTCCTCAGGAGTATTACCTACTGGAGTTACAGCACCAAGACCTGTTACTACAACTCTCTTTAATTCCATTTATAAAATTTTAGTTGCTAAATTACTTAGCGTTCTCCTCGATGTAAGCGATAGCGTCACCTACAGTAGCAATCTTCTCAGCCTTATCGTCTGGGATAGAGATAGAGAACTCCTTCTCGAACTCCATGATCAACTCTACTGTATCCAATGAATCTGCACCGAGATCGTTTGTGAAGCTTGCCTCTGGCTTAACTTCTGCCTCATCAACACCGAGCTTATCAACGATAATTGCCTTTACTTTGCTTTCAATTTCTGACATAATTGTAACTTTTAAAATGTTTATAAATCAATTTCTAATTAAAAATCTGGGTGCAAAGGAACACTTTTTTTTTGATATAAACAAATATTTTAGCAAAAAAAGCACTTTTCGGTGCACAAACACCCCTAAGTTGTGCATACTTTTCGCCTTTTTTCCCATTTTTGTTGGAGATTTGAGATTATTTTGTTACTTTTGTACTGTATTTAATCAAACGTAATAAATAGCATGACATTTACAGAAAACGCTAATAAGATATTTAATCAGGCGATAGCCGATTATCATATCAAAGACAACATTGATACTCCTATCAATAATCCCTTCGCTGAGGGTACCATCGAGAACCGTCTCTACCTCAAGTGTTGGATTGATACCGTGCAGTGGCATTTCGAGGATATCATCCGTGATCCTCAGATTAACCCTGCCGAGGCTCTCGTACTGAAGCGCCGAATCGACAAGAGCAACCAGGACCGCACAGACCTCGTGGAGCAGATTGACTCTTACTTCCGTGAGGTATATAAAGATGTGAAGGTGCAGGATGATGCACGCATCAACACCGAGAGTCCGGCATGGGCAGTGGACCGCCTGAGCATCCTCGCCCTCAAGATTTATCACATGAAGGAACAGGTGGAGCGCCCTGAGGCATCAGCAGAACACAAGGCTAAATGCCAGGCTAAGCTCAACGTGCTGCTCGAACAGCAGGTAGATCTCTCAACAGCCATCGACCAGCTCCTGGAAGACATCGAGGCAGGAAGAAAGTATATGAAGGTGTATCGCCAGATGAAGATGTACAACGATCCATCTACCAACCCTGTACTCTATAATCAGAAGTAAATACACCTTATTATATATATAAAGAAGAAATTGACGTATGAAGACAGAGCATATTCTTGTGATAAGATTCTCAGCCATGGGCGACGTTGCCATGACTGTACCCGTGGTATATTCTCTGGCCAAGCAATATCCTCATGTGAGAATTACCGTGCTGAGCCGTCCATTCGCCCGTCCTTTCTTCGAGAATCTCTCCCCTAACGTCGGATTCATGGAAGCTGACCTCAAGGAAGAGTATAAAGGTGTGAAGGGACTGAATGCCCTCTATCGCAGACTCATCGCCAAGCAGTTTACGGCGATTGCCGACCTTCACAGCGTGCTTCGCTCCAGCTATCTGCGCATGCGCTTCAACTTTGACAACTTCAAGGTGGCGCACATCGACAAGCACCGCAAGGGAAAGCGTATGCTCGTGGCCAGCACCAACAAGAAACTGGTCAAGCAGCCATCTTCTTTTGAGAACTATGCTGATGTTTTTGCACAATTGGGGTATCCGGTAAAACTAGATTTCCAAAGCATATTCGGCGAGGGAAAAGGCGACTTATCCACGCTTCCACAAGAAGTTTTCCAAGTTGGTGATGATAAAAACATCTCATTGGATAACAATAACTTAGAAGAGCCTTGGATAGGTGTAGCACCGTTTGCGGCACATGCCGGAAAAATTTATCCACAACCCATGATGGAAAAAGTTATCCAGCAACTTATCAGCCATTATCCACATAGTCATATCTTCCTTTTTGGCGGTGGTAAGGATGAAACGCCTGTAATGAATGCATGGGCAGAAAAGTTCCCGCAGGTGGTGAATGCATCCGCCCAGCTCCATGGCATCTCGGAAGAACTCATCCTGATGAGTCATCTCAGCGTAATGGTGAGCATGGATAGCGGCAATATGCACCTGGCATCGATTGTCAATACGCCTGTGGTGAGCATTTGGGGTGCCACCCACCCTTACGCAGGCTTCATGGGATGGCATCAGAGCCCGGAAAATGCCGTGCAGCTCGACATGCCGTGCCGTCCTTGCAGCATTTACGGCAATAAACCCTGTATGCGTGGCGACTTTGCCTGCATGAAGAACATCTCGCCAGAGATGGTGGTGGAAAAAGTGGATAGAATCTTAAAGAAAAGATAGGAATGATAAAAGAAGCAGGTTTCCTGTGGTCAGCAGCCACGGGAAATCTGCTTCTTTGCTTCTTGCCTTCTCTGTTTCTTTGTTTCTTGTCTTCTTTGCTTCTCTGCCTGCTGTTTCTTTTGATTTCTCTTGCAGAGTTTCTATATCTAGTCAGCGGGATTTCAGCAGGATTTCTGTGGGATTTCAGCAGGCTTTTCGATTATCCACAAAAGCGTGGATAAGTGTACGGAAAACCCCTTTAATAACTTTTTAATAACTTGTGGAATATCCACATTCCCCTATCTCCACCCCCGGGATTATGGATATCCACAGGGTTATTAATAAGTTTTTAGAAACTTTTTCGCAGTTTTTGACTGAAAAAAGATATAAACTTATTAACTTTGCAGCGAATTGGGGAAATGTTGATAAAAAGGTTAAAGCATTAAGAGCCAAGAAAAAGATTTCCAAGCCCTATGCTGATAACCTGAGACAAGACTTGGATAATGAAAAAAGCAAATATTTACGATGTTTTTTATCCACTTTTCCACGTCATATCATCATCCTTATATTCTTTTTTAAAAAATAAGAAATAAAGAAATATAATATTAATGTTATGGTGAAAAACGATTGGATAAAGAAAGGTTACGTGGATGAACCTATCGACGAGACCTTGGACTTGAAGGCTGAAATCAGAAAGCTTTGCAAGGAGAAAGATGCGATTATCCTCGCCCACTACTACACGGTTGGTGAGATTCAGGATATTGCCGACTTTGTGGGTGATTCTTTAGCATTGGCTCGCAAGGCTGCCGAAACCGATGCCAAGGTGATGGTTATGTGCGGTGTGCACTTCATGGCTGAGACTTGCAAGCTCCTGAGCCCTGACAAAACCGTGCTCTGCCCTGACCTGAATGCCGGCTGCTCGCTTGCCGACAGTTGCAAGGCTGAGGATTTGAAGAAATATAAGGAGGAGCATCCTGGATACAAGGTGGTGAGCTATGTGAATACCACGGCTGCCGTAAAGGCGCTTACCGATTGCGTAGTGACCAGTGGTAATGCCAAGAAGGTGATTGACAGCTTCCCACAGGACGAGAAGATTATCTTTGGTCCTGATTACAACCTCGGCAACTACATCAACAGCGTAACGGGCAGAAACATGCTGCTCTGGAACGGTGGCTGCCATGTACACGAGAAATTCTCGGTAGAGGCCATCGTTAAGTTGAAGCAGGAGCATCCTGAGGCTGTTGTGATGGCTCACCTGGAGTGCAAGGCACCTGTGCTTGCCGTAGCCGATGTGAAGGGTTCTACAGCCACCATGCTGCATTATGCCCAGGAGCATCCTGAAATCAAGGAGTATATCATCGCCACAGAGGCTGGTATCCTGCATGAGTTGGAGCGCAATTGCCCTGATGTCATCTTCTATCCTGTGCCACCAGAGGTAAGCGAGGGTGGAGTAGGCTGCAGCTGCAATGAGTGTGAGTACATGAAGATGATCTCTTTGAAGAAGATTTATAATAGTTTGAAGTACGGTTGGCCTAGAGTGGAAGTGGCAGAGGATATTGCCAAGGATGCTGTGAAGCCTATCGAGAAGATGCTTTCGCTTTCATAAGGCGATAAAAGTGATAAAGGTGATAAAAAGGTTATAACCTTTATGAAAGTTTATGTTCAGTACTTTCGATTCTTCGTTCAGTACTTTTGAATCTCCGTTCAATAGTTTTGAATGTGCGTTCAGTTGTTTTGAATGTACGTTCAAAACTATTGAACGGAGATTTTAGTTAATAGTATCAACATTTTCCCTTGATGATGTCGCTATTTTCCTTTAATGGTGTAGTATTTCCTTTATCAGATAAGCAGTTTTTGATAGAAAGCTTCATATCTTTCAGCAACCTTGATGTAGTCGTGATGCTTGCTGATGTATTCTATGCTTTGCTGCTTGAGCAAAGGAACAAGCTCAGGATGCAATACGAGGTGCTCCAGTTCCTGGTAAACACTTTCGTAGTTAGGAAGCACGTTGATGATAGGGCGTAGCTTATCCTCGTGTATAATCTCGTAATTCTCCGGTTCTCCGCCACCTATGCAGATGATTCCTCTCGCCATTGCTTCCAGCGGATTCATGGATGGGGTATAGCTGTAGAGCTGATCGAGTATGGCATCGCTTCCATTCATCATTTTTACATATTCAGCAAAAGGGATGCTCTCGGCTATCCGGAGTTCCGTCTTGTCTGGATATTTCTTAGCTATGGCTTGTGCTGCCTTCAGCATGATATCGGTGCCCTTGTATTCGCTTCTGCTTTTGTTGATTCCGATGAAGAGCTTTACCTTCTTGGGGATATCTAATGGGATAACCTGATGGTTTTCCACATAGGTATGTGAGTTGCTGTTTCCTGGAGTTATCAACTGCGGTTTGATAGGGAAGGGGATAAAGGTTGTTTTCTGTGGAAAACTTAGTTGATAACATGCCCAGTATTCATAAAGTCCTGTTATGATGCCATCGCAATCTTCGGCAATCATCTGGTTGAGTCTTCCTTTTTCTGTTCCCAGCCAATCCTTTCTTTCCTTCAAGGCATCGGTGTTGGTCCTTAATTTGTCTCCTATATTGAAATCGCTGTATCTCAATGGCTTATCTTTGCAGCAAACGCTTACCCAATAGTAATCCATTCCGAATCCACCCAGAATTACCTTCTTGTTATGCTTTCTCAGATATTGGTAAATAGGGAAGATGCACTCTGCCTTCAGCTCCAGAAACATCGGGTTGATGAGTTGTACGATGTCGTATCCTCTCAACTTATGCACAATTGTGTATAACTTCATCATATATATGATTCCGCCCAGTTTTCCAGGCTTTCTTACCAGGTCTATATCTCGTGGATAATTTTTCCAAAAGTCGCCGTTAGAGAGCACAGTAACGTGATGTCCCAGCTTGCGAAGTCCTTCGGCAAGTGTGGCATGTACATTACTGTATTCTCCCATGAGTAGTATCTTCATATCTTTATCAGGATGTTTGTAAAATAAATTGTAAGAAAAGAATAATGGCTATGCCTTGATTTGTGGCAAAGTCATCACCATGAGTCTTCTGCCTACCTTGCTTCTGATGGCTTTACAGAACAACTGATATTTCTTGGTATATTTTTTGTCTGGCAGTGGATAGAGTCCCTTGTCGTGCAGTCGCTTGATGGCATCTTCCAAATGCCGGGTACTGCGTGTCAACAGGATTGTATTATAGAGGTAGTCCATAGTCAGTTGGGCTATTCTTCTATTCAGAGCCACTCTTTCTGTATCAGATAGCAGGGCAGCTTTCTCCTGCAAGTGGAAGATGACCAGTTCTGTATCGGCAAGTCTTTTCAAACTGTGACGTTTGTTTTCTCTCTGATGCATGATGGAGTCTTTCCTGGTGCGATAGAAGTAAGCCTTGGCATCGGTGGTGATGATTCTCTCAGCCTTTAAAAACAAGAGTGGGGTGAACTCTTCGTCCTCATGCAGAATGCCTGGTGTAAAGCGCTGCTCATGCAGGATATCCTGCTTAAAGATATAGCTGCAGGCAGAGCCTCGTAAGTTGTTGTTGTGCAGGAAGGTACTTCCACTTACGGGTTCTGTGTATGAGTATGGTACGGCCTTTACCTCTTGGTTTGTAAGCTCGAAATATACAATGTCTGGGTTGTGGTATCTTACGAGATCCAGACAGTGTTCGTATGCCGTTTGAAGCAGATAATCATCACCATCTATAAACTGGATGAATTTGCCGGTGGCTATCTGTATGCCTTTGTTTCTTGCCATAGACAGCCCCTGGTTGCGCTGACGCAAATAGATGATGTCGTCTTGATAATCCATCAAGTCCTGGATAGGTGATAGTTCGCTACCGTCATCAATCATGATGATTTCTCTCTCCTTTGGATTGAGCGAGAGTTTCAGAATACTTTTTAAGCAAAGTTCCAGATACTCCGATGGTAAGTTGTAAGTTGTGATGATGAAGCTTACCAATGGCGCTTGAGCGTTTTGCTCAAACGGATTATTTGATGTATGAATTTGTTGAGTTTGCATAATTGGTGATAACCTAATATGTTGAGAAGCTTGAGTTTCAAAGGGATAGCAATAGTATTCCCCGTGTTTGGAGTGTACCTATTTTCCTGATGTCTCTTGCTTCTTTTATGTTTATTATGAATGATTTCCAAATATTCCACAAGTGGTGGGTTGGGTTCATATTTCCCCGAGGTTTCGTAGAGATCGAGCATGATGTTGAGTATTTGTGCCATATATTTCAGAATCTGCTGATCGTATTTTTCCTGAAATGCGGTATTTTCCCTGATACTCTTCATCATGCTATTCCATACTCGGATATGTCCATCATATAATGATTTCAGATCCTTGTATTTTGCCTTGGCAGTAATACCTTGGTTATTCCAATGATAGATGTATTTTCCCACATTTGTCATTCTGATGATGGGATAATCATTGGCTTTGTTCGTTTCCTGTTGGCAAGGAACATTGTCCTCGGTTTTGCGAACTAATCCTATCAGTAATGGGGTGGTCCATACATCCTCGAAGGTTCTGCCTTTAGGAAATTCTATATGGTCAAAGAGATGGCGCTTATAGATTTTGTTCACGGCATAGGTATGGTGATATCCTTTTTCTTCTAGCCAGTATTCCAGGGGATGGGTATATTCACGTGGCGTGAAGTTCAGTTCCGATTGCTTGTCCTTGTTGCCATATCTTTCCAGAACAGGATATTCCAGAATATCTACGTGTGGATGTTCCTGCAGTTCTCTCATCAGTTTTTCCAAGGTATTATCCACAATTGTATCATCGCTATCCACAAATGTGATGTAATCTCCTTGTGCTTGTTTTATACCCCTGTTGCGAGCATCGCTCAATCCTCCGTTTTCTTTGTGAATAACGAGGATATTCTTATTTATTGCAGCATATTCATCGCAGAGGCGGGGACACTCGTCGGGCGATCCATCGTCAACGAGAATCATCTCGTAGTCGGTGAATGATTGGCACAGGATGCTCTCCAAGCATCTGGAGAGAGTATCCTGGGTGCGATAGACTGGTATGATAATGCTTAGTTTCATGCCTACAAAAGTACAAAAATATAATGAGATGACAAAGCAATCAGACCTTTTTATTTAATTTAATAGCAGATATGGCTACAGCTGCCATCATAAAAATGAAAGGCATAAAAGGAGCCTTGAATCTGGTTTCTCCATGAACTGCCAGTACCAGGGATATTGACCCTCCGACGATGATCATCATCGGAATGAAAACCTTTTGATAATCATGTCTTTTTATTAAAAGATAGCTGCTTTTTACCGCAAGAAGAAGCAGAAATACATAGAATATCAAGTTAAAAAGACCAATATACTGCAAGTAGGATAGATTTCCTATTTCTTGGAGTAACCTTTTATAGGGTAATGTAATAAAATTATTTTCTGTCTGATCTTTATGTAGCGAAAAGGCTGGGATATTGTCCATATCGTTATAGTACATGTAGGCGAGCCGGCCAGGCACTTTTTTCAGATATTGCAAAGGATGTTCCTTTAACCATTCTATGCTTCTTTCTTTCCATATTTCATTGCATTCGATGGCGGTCTTTTTATCCATATTCTCAATATATCTGATAGTTCCCTTAGGATATGGATCTGTATTATATTGCGGAGCTACAGAAGGTTCATAGGTGGCTTCTGCCATATTGAACCACAGGGATTCTGCCTGGTAAAGGAAATAGCCGGTGCGATGGTAGCATTCCATTCCAACTATTCCAATAAACAGAACATATCCCAAGCATAAAGACATGCATTTCTTACCCCAGTTTTTCCTGATGAAGAAGATGTAGTAGAGGATAAGTGTTCCCATATAGACCATGGCTACAGGGCGGAACCAGTTGGCCAATCCGAAGGTTAGACCTGCAATCAAGAGATATAATAATTTTTCTTGTGTGATGGCTATATAGAATGCTGCCAAAGCAAAGCATATCATAGGAATTTCTGAAAGGATGGTGGTGCTTTGTCCTATATTATTAGGATAAAGCACAAACATGATGCTTGCTATAATAGCCACTTTTCCAGAAAAGAGCTTATGGGCTATTTTTCCTATCAGCAGCGCTGTCAGTGCTTTTAAAAAGCAGAGGAATATCAATAAAGGATATAAGGAATTAAACCATAGGAGCGATAAAGCCGTAAGATTGATAGAACCAATGTTCCAGATAAACGGTTGTCCCACGATAAGGGGCATACATGGGTAAGCCTGTTTGCTTTGGATGCAAACCTGTGCGAACTCGATATAGCCATCGCCGTCGTTGGTTGGAGTGTAGCCAAATATGGCTAGAAACAAAAGTAGGGCGATGCTATATGTGCTTGCTATGATAGCGAGTATTTTATCTGTTTCTTTCATATTTCTTTCCTGTTGTAAAAGGTAAATATCTGTAAATGAACCATGTTAGGATGGTTGTTATTATATATACGGTGATGAATGCTGCTATTACGTATAGATAGTTGCCATGATAGCTTAGTCCTATCTTTTCGAATATTCTGCTTGTAATGAGTGGCACGCCTCCACATAGAAAATAGTAAACCAGGGAATGCGAACCTGTCCATTCCAGCCATTTGCAAGGTGGAAGTCTTTTAAAGATTTGTATCATCAGTACACTGCATAAGAACATATCCAGTAGGAAAATCGGATAGTTGTTGATGGATATCGGCCATACCAGCATATTGATATCATTCATGTATTCATATATTTTGATGCAGATAAGAAGAAGGGCGAATATCGGTATGTATGCTGTGCGATTGATGATATTGGCTGCTTTTTCATATTTGTGGTAAGTGTATCCTATCCAGAGAAATAGCAAGGCTTGCATGCTGTTGTCTAGCTGCCAGGGATAAGGTTGTTTTCCTTGAGATAAGTAGATGGAGAAGCCAAATCCCATGATGCCGACGAAGAACAACGCCAGATTTTTTCCTCTAGCTATCCATATTGTTACGGCAAAGATAGCTTCGGATAGGCAGAGGGCTGCTATAAACCAGGAAGCCTGCCCAAGAATGATTTGCTCGCAGATATTCATGATGTTGATTTCGTTGCCATGTACAAGGTTCTTGGGAAGCGAGATGAGGGCAGAAAAGATGAAATAGGGGAGCAACAACGTTTGGGCGATAGATTTCATCTTTTTTCTGATATCAAAGCCTGTTTCCTTATACATCAGATAGCCTGAAAGCATAAAGAAAATGGTGAGAGCGTTTACTACATAGGCATTGTAATTGATGATATTAGTGCCTGTGTAGTAAATCTCTGTATGGTCGAGGAGGATTGCAAGCATGCAAATGCCTCGCAGTAGGTCTATCCAATGTTTTCTTTGTCGAGTCATGGATGCTCTTTGCTTATTTTTATTTGATGATTGCTATTTTGCAGACTGTACCTTTGCTTCCGTCGCTGGTAGCAGTTTCTACCATATAGATGCCACTTGCCACCTTTTGACCTTTCAGGTCCTTACCATTCCAGGTATAGGTACCGCCATTACTTCTGCCCTGGTTTACAAGGATGCCATTGGTTGTAACTATTTTTATATCTGCATCGAAAGATAGGCCGGTGATGGTGATAAGCCCCGTGTAATCTGGCTTTACTGGGTTAGGATAAGCCCAGACGTTGTCTTTTGTCATCTCACTATTGGTGGTGCTGGCATCGCTCATATAAGAACATAGACCTTTGTCTGTGCCAATAAATACTTCGCCAGTCTTTTCGTTGATAGCCATCGACTCAATATTGTCTGATAACAACTTGCTATTGGTGGTGGTGAAATGGTGTATCTGGTTGATGTTGTCTGCACTAATCAGGTAAACACCATTTCCTTTGGTGCCGAACCATTTTCGGTTACCTCCATCTATCACAATAGCCGAAATACTTACTCCTTCGAGCAGGTAATCAGCATAATTGGTTCCATCGTTGCGTGGTACCTTGATTTGGTTGAATGTTGCATCTTCTTTTCCTACCTGGTTGGCTTCAATCATAAAAGTATTGTGGGTGGTTCCCACCCAAATGTTATGATTTTTATCTTCCGTTACATATTGTATTGCAGTAGGTGCCATGTCTGTTCCATCTTGATTGATGAAGTTTTTATAGACAAGTAGTGTCTTTGATGACGGTTGATAGCAGCATAGAGCTGGAGCTGTATAATGCGCATTCACAAACCACAGTAAGTCTCTACTGTCAAAAGTAAGGCATTCCATGCTGGCAAAGGATTTGTTTTGATTATCCTTGATAGCGGTCAATGCTGCATTATGGTGCGAAATCCATTCTCTGTCTTTGCTATATTCGATAAGAGATTGCTGAGCGGGAGCAGAACTTGGAGTTTCATCATTCACCATCCAGAGGTTACCTTCCTTATCGAATTTGATACTACCAATAATCTGATAGTTCTTACTTGTATTATTAAAAGAAGTTATTAAACTATTTTCTGAATTATAAAACTGGATGAATTTTCCATCTTTAAATTCATAGAGTCCACTTCTTGCACCTGCAAATACATGGGTTGGATCTTTAGGATCCACATCTACGGCGTTGACGTCAACGTATTTTATTCCTGTCTTGGCTTGGATGCTATCATCAAGGATTTGCCAGTTTTCCCCATTTAAAACTTGAATCGTTCCCGGACGTTCGGTGTCAATTTCATGTCCAAATCCTCCACCGCAAGTATAAAGTGAATTATTATTAAATTGCATGCCCCAAAAATAGTTGTATTTAGGGCCTCCTGGTTGCAGTGTGCTAACCAGTTGCTTCAGTTCGCTTTTGTCTTCCAGCTTCTTGGAAACATAGCCTCCCACCTTGTTCCAATTGTTTTTGTCGAGCAAGTTTTTTGTGAGTGAAGCGCTGTATTGTCCTTTTTCCTTACTATAAGCATAAATATGGTTATCCTTAATCTCGCACCAGTTTACATTGAATCCGAGATTATAAGTATCGCTGATTTCGCCAGCTGCAATATTTATTTTTATGATTCCGAAACCATTGCTTATATAGGCATATTTGCCATACATGTAGATATCGTTCACGGTCTTGTCGCCAGTGGTTGAAGCTGTATAATAATCAGAAAGATTAGTTACTTCAAAGTTGCTGACATTCATCAAGTCAATATTAGCATTGCTATAGAAGATAACAAGCCGTTTGCTAGCCTTGTTGTAGCTGATATGCTGGATGTAACAATCACTTAAGCAATCCATCTTACTGAAGGTCTGGATACTTTGGTCGTTTTGGTTATAGACATAGAGATTGTTGGAAGCCTGTACAAAAATCAGGTTTCCTACTTGTTCCATTTCTTGCACTTCGCTATACGCCATATAAGCTTTCCAGTCACCGATTTTGGCTTCCACTGATGTAATGCTAAGGAAGAAAAGAACTGCCAGTATATTGAATATTCTTTGTCTCATTTCATGATGCTGTTTAATGTTTATAAATAAAGATGTATGTAATATAACAACTTATATATATTAAACAAAAAAACACTAGGATTATTGCCTAACAGCTGCGCTTTTATCTGCATGCTCAATTCCGGATAGAGGAATCTTACGAGAGGATATACTATTTTCAGCCGTTTTGAGAGTTCTGCATAATGTATGAGTTTTGAGTATCCGCTAAGTTCTTTTCTGAATTCATAGAGTGTTCTGCAGGCTTCTTCCGTCTTGTTGATAAACTGGTAATTTGTTTCGTAATCATCCAGAAGTATCGGATTATCTATGTGGACAATGTGGTAACCTTTATCGGTAATGCTTTTTCCAAGTAAGACATCTTCATATCCGTAATGCTTGAAGTTCTCATCGAAAGGACATTCTTGCAAAACGTTTTTGGCTATGACAAAGTTGGTAGTTCTGAATTCTTTGTCTCCACTTTTTTGTCTATGTTGATAATCATGTTCTTCTTCACAGGCTTTTTCATATCTATATCTCAGATTATGAGCCCATTGGCAGGGATTTCCACCTATTTTTAATCCTCCCACAACCACGTCTCCTGCAGCTTGGGAATAGTTCTCTATGAACAAAGGATTATCTATATGTAGGTCGCTGTCGATAAACAACAGCCAGGGATATTGTGCCTCCTTTGCCAGAAAGTTGCGGATGGCGGATCTGCCTACGTTCTTTTCTCTTTCGATATAGCGACAATGGGGGAGGGTGTTGATGAGGCGGTTGCCCTCTATGGTTGCCTTATCGGTAGAACCATCGTCAGCAACAAGTATTTCGTATTTGAAAATTCCTGAAGAATTTCCTGAAGAAGAAACTGAAGAGTCTGCCGGAGAATTTCCAGAAGAGACCAATAATGATGCTTGAGCTTGTAAACTCCTTACAAGCTCAATGCATACATTATTATATGTAGGGATTAATATCGAAAGGGTATTAATCATATCTTTATTCTTTACTGATTGTTTTTTATTTATTTGTATAGAACTTCTTTCCATTCTTTATCTTAAGTCCCTGATAGGAAGCTCCTACCTTTTGTCCCAGCATGTTGTAGATAGGCTTCTGAACAGAGTTCTCCTTTTGATGGATTTCTGAGATATTGGTTGAAATCGGGAATTGGTTGGTATCCAGATAGTTCAATCTGTTGATAATCCAATTCTTGATGTATTCTATTTCAGACTTGAAGTTCAGGGGATAGCCGCCAATATCTGAGTCTTTCGACCATTTGCACTCTTCTCTGCTGGCTGCACCACTTTTCACCAGCATATCATAATAGCCCTGATATCTGGAGATGAGATTTTCCTCGCTGAAATAAGTCTTTCTTAATTCCTGATATCTGCTAGCCACCTTTTCATTATAGTTATCTACATTCAAGGAGCTGAGCCTATGATATAGGTTGAAACCATCCTTTACTCCCAAGTCTGTATTTGGCAATACATAATCTGGATGAAGCGGGGTGGAGCAATGCCAATCTTGTCCAACACTGGCGTCTAAGTCCCAGATGGCAAGGGTCAGTTTCTTGCTTTTTGCCACATCATAGATTCCCCAATACATGTTTTTGCCATTATTATCCACAGGCTTCAGAGTTTCCTGGAATAGCTGATAGTCAATGAGTACAGGAATATCGAAGTAATCGCCTACTTCTTTCTTGAATGTCTCGTCGTTGCTGTTTACCACAAAGTCGATGGCTTCATAAAGCGGACTGTAATCAGTAGGGTTTACATCTTCTATATCAGGATATTTAGTCTCGAATGCATGCCAGGTTTCCTGGGTGTTATCGTAGTCTTTATCGATGTCCCAGAAGGTTGCCTTATCCCACGAACTTACCTTCCAAAGCTGGCCGTGAAACTCCTGATTCTCATCATCGTATTTCTTGAGTTTCAACTCCTTTCTGTCCATGGCTTCGGTCAGCGAATAGATGCCGCGATACTCGTTGTTGAGGATAACCTCTACCACTTTTCCCGTTACGCCACTCTTGGCCTTAGGCTCCTTTGAGGCATAGTATGGCTTGGTGGCAAAGTCGTTCCAAATTTCCGTGGCAATACGGTTTCTCAGGCGGAACAGGTCTATTTGTCCTGCATCCATAATCCAGTTATTGTCTTCTCTCATCCCCAGGAGCGAAATATCCTGGCTCTTGCCTTTGAAGTTGATAGATTTTATCTTGTAGTTTCTCTTGTGCTTATCCGCCGTATTGGTGGAACCTCCTCTCCATTTGGCTTTGATCAAAGAGATAGTCGGCTCTGTGGCATCAGGAGAATACAATGACATGCTTCCTTGGGCGTAATCATAGCCGAATGAGCCTTGCAGTACCAGGAGCGGCAAGAAGGTGAAGGTAATCTTGGTATTGATTTCCTTGTTGCCTTTTCGGGCATGGATGGAGTAAAGCTTGTTGCCTTCCACCTGCTTGAAAGTATAGCTGTAAGCTATCTGGGTGCCATCAATGCTGAGGTCGCTCCAATCTGAGGCAATATCCAACAGGATGATTGCTTCATAATCCTTACCAAAAGCATCCTCCGGGATGCAAGCCATATACGTATCGTTTTGCTTATCATAGATGATATTTTTTCCATTGATCGTAAACTGGGCATAGGATGGGATGCTTATGGCAAGGCATAATATGATGATAAATAGACAATATAGCCGTTTCATATCTATTTCTATTTCTTTTTTTTACTTCCTTACTTCTTCTTCAAGTATTCTGCCAGTTTGCCCACGGCTCTGGCTCTGTGGCTGATGCCGTTCTTGATTTCCTCACCCAGCTCGGCAAAGCTCTTATCATAGCCTTCTGGTACGAAGATTGGGTCGTAGCCGAAGCCTTCGGTGCCGTGCTTCTCGGTGGCGATGTGACCATTCACGATGCCGTCAAACTGATGAATCTTCTTGATGCTGGTGCAGCCGCAAGGGCATACATCCTGCTTTTCGATGTAGCAGATGACGGTGCGGAAACGAGCTTTTCTATTCTCTTTTCCATCTAGTTCTCTCAACAGTTTAGCCATGTTTGCCTCGCTGTCGTGGTCGGTTCCCTCGGCATAGCGGGCACTATGAACGCCAGGGGCACCATCCAGTGCCTCTACCTCCAGACCGGTATCATCGGCAAAGCAACTTACGTGGTAATGGTCATAAACATACTGCGCCTTCTGCAAGGCATTCTCTTCCAATGTATTACCCGTTTCCGGAATATCCACGTCGCATCCTATTTCCTTCAGCGAAACCACCTCGTAGTCGTTGCCCAGGATGTCGCAAATCTCCTGGAGCTTATGCTGGTTGTTTGTTGCAAATACTATCTTTTTCATAAGTTTATAATTTATAGTTAATAGTTTATAGGGCATTCTTGCAATAGTGCTTCTTGCTATACGGCGGAGCCGCTATAAACTTTTAACTTTTAATTATTTTAATGTCTTTTTCCTTGATTTTCACTTTCATCTCATCAAATCCCTCGCCATACACACCGATAACGGCACTCTGACTTACAAAGGCATTCGGGTCGATAATCTTGACGATGCGGAAAATGGTGACGCTCTCGTTCTTCTTTGCCAGGATACAGAGCACCTTCATCTCGTCGCCCGTGTACCAGCCATGACCGTCAAGAATGGTTACACCATGGTCCATCTGCGTGCCGATGGCGTTGGCTATCTCCTGATATTTCTTGCTGAATATCATGAACTGTACACTCTCTCGCTTGGCGTTCATCACATAGTCGAGTACCAGGTTCTCTATCACCATCGTACAGAGACCGAATACCACCTTTCTAACGGCGTCTATCGTAGTAAAGTCGGGCTTCGCATTGAAGACGAAGAACGAACTGCCCACGATGAGGAGATCCACAAAGATGAGCACTCGGCCCAGCGAGATGTTGTGATATTTGTTCACGATGGCGGCGATGATATCCGTTCCACCCGTACTTCCATTGTGCAGGAAGACGACGGCGAGCGATAATCCCGTAAACAGACAGCCGATGATGAGCGACATGAAGTCCTGTCCCACGCCCAGCACCTGTATCATCTTTCCATCTTCACCTATCATCCAGTCTTGCGCCACTGCCAGGAACACGGATAGCATGATGATGGCGTAGATGGTTTTCACCATGAACTTGAATCCCAGTATCTTCAGTGCGGCAAGCAGCAAGGCGGCATTGATGAGAAAATATGACAAATAGATAGGTATCCCCGTGCCGTAGTAAATTACGGCTGCGATACCCGTTACGCCACCCGTTACTATCTGGTATGGAAGCAGAAAAATGGTCCATCCAAATGTGTAAAGCAAGAGTCCAAGGGTAATGTAGAAATAATCCTTGCACTCATTCTTAATTGTTTGACTGATTGCTATTTGCATAATATTTTCCTCGTATTTTTAAAGCACAGAAGGTCGCCCATTTTTAGATGAGACGACCTTCTGTATATTATCAATAAATTACTTTTTCAACACTACGTTGACAATCTTCTTTGGTACGATGATTACCTTCAATAAGTTGAATCCCTCCAAGTACTTCTGGCTCTTCTCGTCTGCCAATACCTGCTTCTGGATTTCCTCGTTAGGAGTATCCACAGGGAAAGTCATCTGGAAACGAGCTTTACCATTGAAGGAAATGGTGAGCTGCATGTCGTTCTCCTTCAGATACTGCTCATCATACTTAGGCCATGCTGCATCGCAGACGCTGCCCTGCTCGCCAAGTGCCTCCCACAACTCTTCTGCAATGTGTGGAGCGAATGGAGCGATGAGGATGACGAGATCCTTCAGGAGTTCCTTGTTGCGGCACTTCTGCTGACCGAGTTCGTTTACGGCAATCATGAAGGCTGAGATAGATGTGTTGTAAGAGAACTTCTCGATGTCCTCGCTTACCTTCTTGATGAGCTTGTGAACGCTCTTCAGGCTCTCTGGCTTCGCTGCCTCGTCGGCTGATGGAAGGAAGTTGTCTGAGCGGTTCTCATAGAACAAGCCCCAGAACTTCTTCAGGAAGCGGTGGCAACCGTCGATACCATTGGTATCCCAAGGCTTGCTTGCCTCTACAGGACCCAGGAACATTTCGTAGAGACGCAGGGTATCAGCACCATACTTCTCGACAATCATATCTGGATTCACCACGTTGAACATACTCTTAGACATCTTCTCGATGGCCCATCCGCAGATGTACTTGCCATCCTCCAGAATGAACTCAGCATTCTGATACTCAGGGCGCCAAGCCTTGAATGCCTCGATATCCAATACATCGTTGCTTACGATGTTTACATCTACGTGGATAGGAGTTACGTCGTAATCCTTCTTCAGGTTCAAGCTTACGAATACAGGAGCCTTGTCATGGTCATCGCTGTTGATGCGATAAACGAAGTTAGAGCGGCCCTGAATCATACCCTGGTTCACCAGCTTCTGGAATGGCTCTTCCTTGCAGCTTACGCCGAGGTCGAAGAGGAACTTGTTCCAGAAACGAGAGTAAATCAAGTGACCGGTAGCATGCTCGCAACCACCTACGTAGAGGTCCACGTTCTGCCAGTACTCATCAGCCTTCTTGCCTACGAGTGCCTCATCGTTGTGAGGATCCATGTAGCGTAGGTAGTAAGCAGATGAACCAGCGAAACCTGGCATGGTGTTAAGCTCCAGTGGGAATACAGTCTTGTTATCTACGAGACTCTTGTCAACCACCTCTTTCTTCTCAGTATCCCAAGCCCACTTCTTGGCTCTGCCCAATGGTGGCTCGCCAGTCTCTGTTGGCTTGTAGGTCTCAATCTCTGGCAATTCGAGTGGCAGGCACTCCTCTGGAACCATCTGTGGCATTCCATCCTTGTAATATACAGGGAATGGCTCACCCCAGTAGCGCTGACGAGAAAAGATGGCGTCGCGGAGACGATAGTTTACCTTTACTCTACCGATGCCCTTCTCGGTAACAAACTTCTTGGTAGCTGCGATAGCCTCCTTCACGGTGAGTCCGTTCAGAGAGAAACCGTCCATACTGCTCTTGCCTGCTACAGGTGAGTTGGTTACGATGCCTTCTTTGGCATCGAAGCTCTCCTCTGAAACATCAGCACCCTCGATAAGAGGAATGATAGGCAGGTTGAAGTGCTTGGCAAAGGCGTAGTCACGGCTATCGTGAGCTGGCACAGCCATGATGGCACCTGTACCATATCCTGCCAATACATATTCTGAAATCCATACAGGGATTGCCTCGCCGGTGAATGGGTTGATGGCGTAGCTTCCTGAGAATACACCGGTTACGCTGTGGTTAGCCATACGGTCCAACTCGGTGCGCTTCTTCACGTAGTCCAGATACTTCTCTACCTCTTCCTTCTGCTCGGCAGTAGTTACCTGCTGAACATACTCGCTCTCTGGAGCCAGAACCATGAAGGTTACACCAAACATGGTATCGGCACGGGTAGTGAAGATGGTGAACTTCACGTCGCTGTCCTTTACAGAGAATACTACCTCTGTAC
>USJX01000033.1 GCA_900555035.1 uncultured Prevotella sp. | reverse complement strand
AGCGGAGATGTAGATTACGAATATCACCATATAATCAAGGGTCTATACGCCACCTGTTCATCGTGGCATATAGACCCTTTCTATTTCCAGCGAAAAAAGTTTTTGGCGAGGAAAAGTATCAAAGTCTCACTTCTCGCATTAAAAACATGATTATCTAATTAATAATCAATAGATTAACACAAATGAGACTTTTCGGATATTTTTACAAGAAGTATCACAAAAGTATCATAAAAGCATCACGAAGTATCATAAAAACATCACTATGTATCATAAAAGCATCACTAAACATTGATATATAAGCCCTTAGCAGCTTACTAACGAAGTGCCCAAAAATCATCTCGCACTTTGGGCACTCAGTGCCCATCGCACGGGCAATAAGCGACCGTCACTTGGTCTGTCAATGACCATCACTTGGTCCCTAAGAGACCATCAGACGGGCATGTACAGACCAACTAATGGGGAGACTCTTACGATTTCAATAGACACTTCATTACTTGATTAACTGAAAAACTAGACACAATCAATTTTATGAGACTTTAATGAGACATCTATGAGACTTTAATGAGACTTCAATGATACTTTAATGATACTTCTTGTAAAAGAATCAGAAAAGTCTCATTTCTATATCTTGCTACATATCAAGCATATATAATACAAACCACCTCACAAAATGAGACTTTGAGACTTTTTCTCACAAAAAAAATCATTTCACGAAGCGATATTTTACCTTCGCCATCGGATAGTTATCGTTCAGTCGCAGGATGATGCGATAAACGTTATCATTCCACTGGGTCTTCATAATGCCATCCGTCATCTGCACCTTTTCTACCGATGCCGAGAGATACTGCGCATCATATTCCAACCGCACATTGCCACCTTGAAGCAGGATTCTTCCCGCCTTCTGCATCACAGGCTTGCCGAAAGCCATCAGGATAATCTGATTATCAAATACCTGACCATTCAGTTGGTTTTTCTCTATCTGTAGGGAATCGAGCTTATACTGCTCGGTGATTTCCACCCAGTTGTATTCCCTATCCAGGGCGATGGTACGCTGCCACTTATCCACATGCGCCGCCTCGGTATATGCCTTTTCGAGATTCAGGGTAAGAGAAGAGATGCCCTCGCTGAATACATGGTTCACCTTGTCGGCACGATACTTCTTGCCATCCTCCTGCTCCAATCCGTTGATGATAGGCACATTGTGATAAGCCGAACGGCAGTTCATCAGTTCAAAACGCTGGTTGCTGAATGATTTCGAGGTATAGGTATCTCGACCCAAATCGATGACCACCGGCTGGCTGTTCTGATAGACGATGAAGTTGCCGATGTCGTTGTGGTTATGGCTTTCGGCATTGTTGCCACCCTTTGCAGCCACAAACCAGTTTTTGTTGCTCGCCACCATAATCTGCGAATTCTCCAGATAGGCATCTTCCGTCTTTGGCTGCACGGCTGCAGTTTTCTGATACTTCGAGAGCATGGAGAGGAGCATCAGCTCCCTGCCCAGTTTAGGATAATTGCCCGATTTCAGGAAGAGCGTAGTAGGCTTGAGGGTATATTGATATTTCTTACCCACGTATGCCGCCAGCTGCATCATCTGTTCGTTCTGGAGATAGGCTCCATAAGGAAAGAGGATGTTGATGTTCGGAATATTCTTTGCCTGGGCATCCGAGAAATTCACGAAGGTAAGGTCGTTGATATGCATCGTGGTGATGAACCTACCCATGTTTTCCACCTTCTTCTTCTGAGCATCAGTCAAAGTAAGGACGGCTTGCTTCGGCGCAAACTGCATGAAGAAAAGCGACTCGAAGAACGAGGCTCCGGCACAATCCCAATAGCTTACGCCTTCCTCACAACCGCCATCATCCGGATACCCCTTCAGGAAGGTTCGCAAACATTGCTGCACTCCCTTGAAGGCTGCATCGCGCTGCTTGGCATCCTGCTCACAGATGAGCACCGTCTGCAACCAGTTGGTCGTAATCCAGGTATTCCAGTTGTTGGCATTGTTCTTCCAGCCCTGCGGCTGGTTCAACACCGGCTGCAGGAATCTGCGATTGATCTCGCTTCTCACACTATCGCAGAGTCCCTTTTCCTTTCTGTTGATATCATCTTCGAGCATATAGAGTGTCCAGGCAAGCATATCCGCCGTCTCGGCATTGAAGAGATCCACGGGTTGGATATCCCTTTCGGGATGGTCTTTCGGATAATGCGCCGGGATTCCCCACCAAGGCTCCTTCTCTATAAAATAATGCAAGCCCTTGCGGATGGAAGGTAGGAACCGTCCCCTGCCCTGCATGATTTCCGCCATTACCAGGCAGACAAACTGCTTTCTGATGCCAAAGCTAGCTTCCTCGTATCGGGTACGGTTACCATTGGTTCGGAACTCAGCAAACATCGAGTTAGGAATGACATTCCAAGATTTGTTCCTATAGAGATTACCCAACCGGATATAGTCGTTGCGCATCGCCACAGGCACCTGCTTCTGCCAGTATTTATCACCCGCCTTCGGAAAAGGCATAAAAAAAGCCTGGGCTTTCACCACTATGGATGAAAGCACCAAGCCTATTATCATTATCAATTTCTTGTTCATACCGTTTGTTTTTTTGCGTACAAAGATACAAAATTATAGCTAGACTAAAGTCTAGAAAATGATAATTTAAGATGAAATATCGTTTAAAAGCGATATTTTGAGAGAGAATTCCACATTTTCCAAAGCTTATGCATCAAGAACTTACTACTTTCTCAAAGAATTGGCAGTCAGTTCCAGAAGACTCTGCAGATATTCATCGTCTGTATCCTTCTTCATCTTATTCAGCGAAGAGGCGCAGAATTTCTTCTCGTCAGCATTCAGCAACTTACCGTATCCCTTACAGAGCTTGACTATTTTGTTGGCTATACCCGTCTGGAGGGTACGTCGAGTCACCTGATTTCCGAGATAAGGGTATAAATCCTTGGCATTCTTAAAGGCTGCACGGAGCGTATTGAGTTGCATCATAAACTCTGCCGCATCCTTTGGAGGAGTCTCATCGAAATAATAACTGCCAGCCAAACTCTTGTTAAAATTGAAGTTCTTGCGCTGGAGAAACAGAGAATCCAGATCTTGAATAGACGGTTTCGTATAAGAGAATGACTTCATATTGGCGGATGGCTTCTTATAGGTTTGCGGATCCTTGGAGTAGAACTTATACACACTGCCCAATACCACATCATTCTTTCCTGGATACCATACCAAGGCATAAACATATCGCATGGTAGAATCCTTGCGGTCACGGATATACTGCAGGTTATAGTTGCGGTCCTTGTGAGCACCAAACAAGTAGGTCGTGGAATTATCCTTGCCATATCCCACCCGATTCGTCTCATTGCTGGCAGAACCCGCTTTCTTGGTAAAACTGATATAAGCGAGACGACTATTGCTCAACAAAGCCTTATGAAAGGTATCCACCATTTTCTGCTTCTTCCTAGGAACGGCAAACTCAAATCCCTTCATCATACCTATATTGTAGGTATTCATCGTGGAAGAAGTAACAAGGTCGTCTTGCGATAAATCCTGTACGAATTTATCAAAAGCCTGGTCGATGTTCGGTATAGGCTTCTGGGCATGGCAAGCTGAAGAGAGCACCATCAGGCAAGCCACAAATGCTAATTTAAAAGTTGTTTTCATATTCTTCTTCTTTTTAATTGTTTCTTGTTAATAAACCTCCTGGTCTTCATTTTAATAAACCTCCTGGTCATCACTCACATAGTCCTCATCATGCACATTCTCCTCGCTTTCGAACGAGGCACTGGCTACTTCGGCATTGAGCGCCTGGGTCTGAAGAGCATTGATGAGATAGAGTTTGAAGAACATTTCATTCTGCTGTGCCTCCATCTCACAGAGATGCTCATCGGCAAGCTTTTCCGGCTCTGCCAACAAAGAATCGGTAGCAATATTCTGAGCTATCCAAAGCTTTGGAGGAGCAGGAGCAAACAGATGCTGACGATATTTCCTCTGCTTGTGCTTCCTTGTTTTGGGAGATACGAAATCACCCGACTTTTTTATCTTTTCAGGCATGGAGAGATCGGCATTTGCCGATTTCTTCTCGTGGACAACAGCTGAATCTATATCCTCCGGAGTCGTTCTTCCTTCGAGTTGAGCCATCTTCGAATCATCCTGATGCCCTGTCTGTCGCCCTACCCAAGGAATAGCAAACCCTATCAGCAGGGCGATGGATGCAGCCAAACTAAGCGGCAACCATAGGCGGCGCATTCGTGCCTTAGCCTTTGGATGAGCATTTTCTACATGCTCCTCCGCCTCATGGTCAAGAGGCATACCCTCGTCGAAATATCCAAACATCATCTGGTATTCCTTCAAGTCATCGCTCACATCGGGATGCTGGCGAAACCACTCCCCTAGCAGAGCCTCCTCTTCAAGAGTAGTCTCACCAGCCATAAACCGATTGAGCAACAAACGTATATCTTTTTCTTTTTCGTTCATATCATTTCTTCCTCCTTTATTGATTATACCTATTATATATAAGGGCTATCGACATCTTTTTCTGATTTCCTGCAACATCTGCTTTCTTGCCCTCGAAAGCAACACGGATACAGATTCTGTGGTGATGCCCACGATTTGCGCTATTTCCTCAGAGCTTTTCTTCTCTACTTGCCGCAGATAAAGCACCTGATACTGGTTGGAGGGCAGCGCCTTGAGGCGTTTTTGGAGCCACTGTTCGTTCTCCGAGTTTTCCACTTCCACATCGGGCGGCGCATAGTGGCTAGGCGACTTATCGAAAGGCTGGGCATCTATCGAAATCATCTTCCGCTTGCGAAAGAAGTCGATGCAAAGATGCTTGGCTATGCAGCCCATCGAACCTTTGGCATGAGCAGCAGACTGAATGTCTTCCTTGATAGCCCAGAGCTTGAGCATCGCATCCTGTGCGATGTCCTCAGCCTCTTCGCTGCCAACGCCATAACCCTGACTGATCTGCAAGGCTATCTGCCGCAACTGCGGAACGATATGGATGAATTCATTCTCTGTCATTTGCTCTCTATTGTTTTATTTGTTCAAAACTACAACATAAACGGAAAAGAAGTGTTTTTCTTAATGGGATTAACCTATATTAACAAGAAAGCCTGGCAATGACGGTTGCCAGGCTTTCTTGATTAAAAAAACTATTTATTACTTATCCATAAACGACAAGCCCTGATAGAACCAGACATTCATCTGGTTGGCACCACGATGATTCCAGGCATAGTAAGGAATCAAGGTGAGAGGGGTGCAATCTACAGCGACCACTCCCTCCTTCTTCTGATAGATAACATGGGCTGGAGAGGTAACGATAGCCTTTACGGTGAAGGCTGGGGCTCCCTTGGTCTCCGTGTTCCGGATGCTGTAGTTGTCAATGAGAGTGAAGCTTGGCTTCTCTGGCATAACGGCATGGAGCACAGGTTCATTGCTATTATCCACTGCCTCAGCGCAATACACCAATGGACCGCGCTCTACGGCTACCTTGTCCTGGTCGTCAAGAACATTCTTGTTGGCTACCACAGTGCGCACTGGCATATCGAAGTGGATGCGAATCACATCGCCCTTCTTGATGTTCTTGACAGGGAGATAACCCTTGTTGGCATCGAGGTCAGCCTCTACAGCCTTACCGTTTACGGTTACGCTATAAGCTGGCTTCTCGGCATCGCTATACTTGTAAAGATCGCTAGGCACCACCTGGTTGCGAACCCATCCAGGAATACGGACCAGGAGGTTGGCTTTCTTTACGCCACTCTTCTTCACAGCAATCTTGATATCGCCGTTCCAAGGATACTCGGTAGTCTCCTCCAGAACCACATCCTTGCCATTCACCTTGATGGTAGATGTATTGCCAGCAAAGAGATTCACATAGATATTGTTATCCTTCACGCCATAGAGATAACCAGGAACAGAAGGGATGAAGCGGCACAAGTTACTCGGGCAGCAGGCACATCCGAACCATGGCTGGCGGGTGGTGTTGCCATCTGCATTGAAGGCATACTTGCCATCGCTTGACAATGGGTTTGGATAGAAGAATCTGCCACCATCCATGCTCATACCAGAGATGACACCATTATATAAGGTACGCTCCATGCAGTCGATATACTTGCTCTCGCCGTGAAGCAGGAACATGCGCTCAAAGAGATAAACCATAGAAATGGCTGCACAGGTCTCGTTATAGGCAGTCATGTTTGGCAACTCATAGTTATCACCGAAAGCCTCACCTGCATGGCGGGCACCTACTCCACCTGTAAGATAGTATTTCTTGCCAACGATGTTTTCGAAAATACGGTCGATCACCTTCATATAGGCTGAATCCTTGGTCAGGGCAGCCACATCGGCGATACCGGCATACATATATCCGGCACGAACCGCATGACCCACTGCCTCTTTCTGCTCCAGGACAGGAGCCTGGCTCTGAGAATATGGGTTGCGGATATGGGTCTTGCCACGATAGTCGAGCAGATACTTAGCCTCATCCAGATACTTCTTCTCACCGGTCAAGGTATAGAGACGAGCCAAAGCCATCTCTGCAATCTGATGTCCCGGAACGATGGTAGCCTGTCCTGGATTAGGGCCTACTTCCTTTACCACACAATCGGCATATCGCTTGGCGATGTTTAGGAACTTGGTACTACCCGTAGCCTGATAGTGAGCGCAGGCTGCATCTACCATGTGACCGAGGTTGTAAAGCTCGTGGCTCGCCTCCTCGTCCTTGACCCAACGCTTATTTCCCGACCACTGGTGTGGATGCTTCGGGTTGATGGTACGGGCGGTATAGAGATAGCCATCTGGCTCCTGAGCAGCAGCTACTACATCGAGCACGCTGTCGATGTAAGCCTTCAACTTCTTGTTCGGATAAGTCTGGAGGATGTAGCTGGCACCTTCGATGGTCTTATAAACATCGGTATCATCGAAAGAGAATCCCATGAACTTGCTCACATCCCACTCCTTGGTATCCAAGCCCGGGTGGTTAGGATGCTGCAGGGTATAGGCAGCCATCTCGAAGTTCTTGTAACGGTGTTCGCTTTCGCACTTGCTGAAAGCCAATGGCACGGTTACCTCTCGGGCAGCCTTCAGGCGGGCACCCCAGAAGGTGTTCTGTGAAATCTTCACACTGGTAAAAGGAACCTGAGTAAATGGATAACCATTGCTCAGTGTCTTCTGCTTCTGCGCCATCGTAGGCATTGCCACGGCTGCAGAAAGCAATACTGCTGAAATAAATCTCTTCATTATAAATAGGTTTAATTATTTGTTGTTTATTTATGGGTGCAAAGATACAAAAAGTTTTCGATTATAGTGTAAGTTAAACAACAAAAGATAGGTACTTATCGTTAAAATGTAACGAAAGCACCTATCTTTTACCTTATTTTATATACCCTTGTGGGTAGGAACTACTCGCTTGATGGTTCCATCGGCATTGAATTCCAACTTGTCGATGCAAACCTCACGGTGAACACCTGGCTGGAAATGGATGTAATCCTTGTTGATGCGATGATATACGATGTACCACTCATCTGTGCCTGACTTCTGGATGACGGAGTTATGGGCTGTGCCATAAATCTCGTGCTGAGGGTCCTGAATCAGAACGATAGGATCCTTGGCTACCTCGATAGGACCGAGCGGAGACTTGGATGTTCCGTAAGCCACATGATAGTTGGCTGCACCCGTATCATCCACCGACCACATGAAGTAGTAGAGTCCGTTGCGATAGAACACGTATGGAGCCTCGCGATAAGCATAGTCTCGCAGGCTTCCTCCCTTTGGAGTCATCACGGTTACGGTTTCATCCTTAATTTGAGTCATGCTTGGCTCCAACTCGGCACCAGCCATAAAGCCGTTGCCCCAATAGAGGTAAGGCTTCTTGGAAACCGGGTCGATGAAAACATCCACATCGATGAGCTGACCGTTGCAACCCGGATGGTTCTTCGCCAGGAGAGGATGACCCAGGTCAACGAATGGACCTGTAGGAGAATCCGCAACCGCTACACCCATCTGTTTTCTGCCGTTATCATTAGGATTGGCACTGAAATAGAGATAGTACTTGTAGCTGCCGTTCTTCTGCTTCACCTCTACGGCTGCCGGCGCCCAGAGATTGCCGTTAGCCCAGGAAATCTGGTCGCTCTTGGCATCGAGAACCACACCCTCGTTCTTCCACTCCTTCAGGTCGGAAGAAGAATATACGTAGTATTTATATCCACCCCATCCCGGTTTTCCATCGGTGGTAGAATAGATGTAGTACTTACCCGTTTTGTTGGAATACAGGATTTCCGGGTCGGCATGGAAACCTGGCAAGATTGGGTTGCCCAATCCGCTGGCACCCTTGGTGGTTGGAGCGATAGGACGGATGGTTCCATCGGCATTGTAAGCCATCGGTTCGATGATGACACTGCGCTTGTAGCTTCCGCCATCATGCAAGGCACCATTATGAGAGAAGAAGAGCCACTGGTCGTTATAGTTTACGATGGCTGGATGGGTGGTATTGCTGTTGCCGGCAATCTCACTGATGATGCCCTTGGCAGTCCAAGGACCCATGATGTTATCCGCCATGGCGTATGCTATCTTCTCTGGCCAGCCTGAAGCATAGCTCAGATAGTACTTCTTGCCATATTTGTGAACCCAAGGAGCCTCGGTGAATGGGAACTCGGTTCCTACGTCGATGCGCTTGATTTCGCCATCAATCTCCACCATATTATCCTTCAGCTTGGCGATGTAGCACTGTCCATTACCCCATATAATATAAGGTGTATTGTCATCGTCGATGAAGATGGCTGGGTCGATGCAAGCCCAACTGTGCTTGGAATCGAAGCAATCCTTGTTGGTCAACAATGGTTTGCCCAGTGCATCCTTGTAAGGGCCCGTAATCTTATCGCTTACAGCCACACCGATGCCACACCAGTTGGTAGAAACATACCAGTAGTACTTGCCGTTTCTTTCCACCACATGTCCGGCGTATGCCTGCTTGCTCTTTGCCCACTTGAAATCAGAAACCATCAGTGGGGTTGGATACTGGGTCCAATGCTTCATATCGGTGGTAGAGAAAACCTTCCAGTCGTGCATTTCGTAACTAGGATGATTGCCCTTGGCATCATGACCAGCGAAAAGCCACAAGGTGTCCTTATCTACCAAAACGGCAGGGTCGGCAGTATAGATATGAGAGAAGAGCGGATTACCTGTTGCCACGAAGTCGTGCTTCAACACATAGCCCCACTTCTGCTGCAATCTCTCCATCTCGTCCTTGGTTACAGAACAGACCGTACCATGACGAGGAAAGAAATCCTTGCGGAATGATTCTGGCTTGGTAGAGAAGGTATTCAGATCCTTGGAAGTCTGATACTCATATCTTCCCGAACCATAGAGATCGTACATCAGGATATACTCATCCTTATTGTTGAGTTTGAAGATACCTGAGCCTTCTACACCGGTCTTGCTGTCAGCATAGGCATCAATAAACTTGAAGTCCTCCTTCCAAGGTCCCTTCAGGTTCTTGGCAGTAGCCTGCTGAATACCATTCTGTATCTCCTTGCCTTCGGCATTCTTGATGTTTCCCTTATAGAACATGTGATAAACGCCGTTACGCTCGATGATATCATTGTCGATGCAACCATACTTGGCATTGAAGAGCACCTTTGGCTCACTCTCGAAACCAGTGAAATCCTTGTTGGCATAAGCATAATAGGTAACGAGGCTCTTTCTGCCATCACCAGTACGCTGAAGGGTGAAGTAAATCATATACTTCTTTGCCTTCTTATCATAGATGGTCTGTGGAGCCCATACCCAGTAGGCATCGCTGAAGTGCTCCTTGTAGTCTTCCTTCAACACGATTTTAGAGTGCGTCCAGTTCACCAGGTCCTTCGATTTCATCAATACGATGCCCGGATTATCCTTCCATCCATTTTTCACGGTGTTCATATCGGTAGCCACGATATAATAGCAGCCATCTTCACCACGAAGGATATGAGGATCACGGATACCGCCACTGGTACTGATAGAATCGCTGGCGATGACAGGCTGGTTATCGTTGAGCGCATACCAGTTCTTGGCATCCTCGCTGATTGCAAAGCGAAGATGCTCCTGCTTGTTACCACTTCCTTCGAAATAAGCGAAGAGATAGCCTGCAAAATTCTGCTTGGCAGCCTTCTTTGCCGCATGGGCATCCATAGGCATTCCGAGAGCCAATGCTGCCATCAGCATCCCGCCGAATGTTAGTTTGCTGTTCATCATTATCTTGTTATTAATGTTAGTGTTCATAAAATGAATGTTAGTCTTCACAATTTGCCTGCAAAGATACATCATTTTATACGAACAAAGGTACGTAAATTCTGATAAAAACAGAGCGATTTCATTCAAATGGCAGTATTTTCGCCCTTAAACCAGTAAATCTTCCTAGTTTCTTTTTACCCTTTTACCTTTTAACAATCAGTCCACCCTTAGGTTGCATTTCCACCTTCAGGTTTCCCTTCTTATCCACCTTCACGGTCTTCACCTGCGATACTGGCCAGAGTGCCTTCTTATCCTTGCTGGCTGTCTCATGATAATAGGTAACGCTCTTGCCGGCAAGCATTGGCAGGTTCAGGGTGAGCTTCATTGCCTCATCGGTGCCGTTCAAACCGGCAACATACCATTTATCACCATGGCGACGGGCAACAACCGCATATTTTCCAGGATAACCGGCGATGAACTTCGTCTCATCCCATGTAGTAGGAACGCTCTTCAGGAAATCAATCTCGTGCTGAGGAAGCTCAGAGAGATTGTTCGGATAGATGGCGATGCACTGGATGGCCGCCTGGTTCATGATAGCCGAAGCCATCTCGAAGACATCGGTGGTATAACGGCGATGACGACTCTTGTTATCCTTGGAGAGATACTTGTTCATGATGGTACCACCCCAATCCATCGCTCCCACGGCATTGCGGCAGAATGGATGCATGGTCAGCTCGAAACCCTCCTGCTTGGCATGATAATCAGAGAAGAATACATTCTCTGAAGCCAGTACAGCCTCGCTGGATACATAGTTTGGATACATACGCTCCCAACCTCTTGGCAGGGTGCAACCATGGAAGATAACCTGAATGCCATAATCGTTGGCATCGCTGAGGATATCCTCATACTGCTGCATGGTGTGCTGCTTGTCACCACCGAAGAAATCCACCTTGATACCCTTGATGCCGATGCTCTTCATCCAAGCCATCTCCTTCTTGCGGGCCACGATGTTATCCATGATGCCACGAGGTCCCTGAGGTGCATCGTTGGCCACACCATTGGAATTATACCAGAGCATCAAGCTTACATTCTTGCTCTGCGCATACTTGCTCAATTCGGCAATCTTGTCTCTACCAATCTGAGTATCCCAGAGTGCATCAACCAGCACATACTCATATCCCATGGTAGCAGCCAGGTCGATGAACTGCTTCTGGTCGTTATAGTTGCAGGAACCATCCTGCCAGATGAGCCAGCTCCAGGCATACTTGCCTGTGCCGTATTTCTGGGAAGCCTCGAATCTTGGCTCCACTACATCGTATGGAATGGTGGTCTCTACCAATGGCTTCAAATCAGAACCCACGGTGATGGTGCGCCATGGAGTGGAACCCGGAAGGATGAAGGTGCCCGATGTAGAACCGATGCCATCTGCCTCCTTCTCCATTGGGAAGGCTATCTGATAACCCTTTGCAGCATCGTAATCGCCGATGTGACAACCCGGATAGTTGCCGTGAGTACCCGTTTCGCTGACCAATACCCAGCCATCGCCGCCTACCCTGAAAAGGCAAGGGAAGGTATAGCCATGACCATAACCCGATTTGGCTGTAAGAGGTTGATCTACCTTATAATCCTCCTCATAACTTGGTTTGGTACGGGCGAAACCGATGAGCGGATCCGACTGTGGACAAAGGTAAGTGGTGGTTACCTTAGGAAGATTGAAAGCCGTTTTCTCTTCATTCACGATGAGATGCTGAGCCTTCAACTTATCAAAAGTATAACGGAAAGCCACATCATTGTTGCTCACATTGAAGGTAACGGTCATCGGCTGCTTCTTGCCGTTGATGTATGTTACATGGAGCTGATTGGCATGATAATCCACATGCGATACCTTGGCGGTACGGAGGTCATAACTCTTCTCCACCGTTGCCTCTTTCTTACTCTGATAGGTTAAGCCTTGGCTAAAATCGCCTACATTGGCAAGGAGTCCGAGCTGTGATTCCTCCATCATTCGCTTACCTGCATAGTCGATGGAATAATAGAGTTTGCCATCGCGGTCTTCCACCACGACATTCAACTTACCATCAGGAGAAGTGATGGTATTCTTTTCGGCATAGGCACCGATGCTAGCCATCAATGCCAGTGCTACTGCTAAAACGTTTTTCTTCATTTCCGATTGCGTATAGTTAAGTTATGATTATTTTTTTGATTGCAAAGTTACTCAAAAATATCCACAAAGAGGGCAAGAAAACAACAGAAAAATAACACGATTCGTGATTTTGCAACAAACAACTAACTTTTTGCAACAATTTACGCTGCATAAAAAACCAAAAACAGGGCAAACTGCCTCATTTCTCAGATTATTATTGTATCTTTGCAGAAAGTTTGCAGTATTTTTAAACGAAAAATAGCATAATCATATAGAACAATGGAAAAAGCAAAACAGATTCCTTATCGTGCCATCGCCCTTGATTTGGATGGCACCTTAACCAACCACGAGAAAGTGGTTACCCCTAAGACCCGCGAAGCCTTGCTCAAGGCTGCAAGCGAGGGAGCCGTAATTATCCTTGCTTCCGGTCGCCCTACCTACGGCATCGAACCGGTGGCTGAAAGTCTCGAACTGAACCAGCGAGGAGGATACATTCTTTCTTATAATGGTGGCAACATCGTGAACGCCCAGACAGGCGAAAAACTCTTCTCGCAGTTTCTGCCGGATGAAGTGATACCAGAATTATATGCCTATGCCAAGGAGAAAGGTCATGCCCTGCTGGGATATGCCGGCAACGAGATTATCACCGAGATGCCAGACGATGAGTATGTGAAAGAGGAGTCGCGCATCAACAAGATGAACATCCGAAAGGTGGATAACCTGTTTGAAGCCCTGGAGCCTCATCCAACCAAGCTCCTCATGACTGGCGACCCTACCCTCATGCTCAAGGCGGAGGAGGAATTGGTGGAAAAATTGGGAGACAGAATGGATATCTTCCGCTCGGCTCCTTTCTTCCTGGAGTTGGTACCTAAGGGTATTGACAAGGCAAAGTCGCTGACTCGCCTCCTGGCGAAAATCAATCTTACTCCTGCCGACCTGATTGCCTTCGGCGATGGTTACAACGACCTGAGCATGCTGAAGCTTGCCGGCATGGGTGTGGCCATGGAGAATGCCGCCCCAGAAGTAAGAGCCGAAGCCGACTATGTTACTCTATCAAACGAAGAGGATGGCGTAGCCGCAGCCCTCGAACATTTCGGAATGTAATTGATAACTATCGCCTTTTTCATGCCAACATAATTACACATTATTCTCGAATAAACAAAAATTAATTTGAATTATTTTGTATTTTCTTGAATTTAAAGTATCTTTGCAGGCAAAATCTCTCAGGAGAGAATTTCCTGACAGACTACAGAATAAAAGCATATCAACCATTATGTTACAACTTGACAATTTCTACAAGGCTCGCTTCGTGCTGAGCAAGGTGATTAGAAAAACTGAGCTGGTTCACACACCAAGAATCAACCCAGAGAGTGATGTTTATCTGAAACCGGAATGTCTCCAGAAGACAGGTTCGTTCAAGATTCGTGGTGCGTATTATAAGATTTCTCAACTCTCTAAGGAGGAGAAGGAGAAAGGAGTGATTGCTTGTTCGGCAGGCAACCATGCACAGGGTGTGGCGCTCGGAGCCACTGCCATGGGGGTAAAGAGCCTCATCTGCTTGCCTGAAGGTGCACCTATCTCGAAGGTAGAAGCTACCAAGCGATTGGGTGCCGAGGTCTGTCTGGTTCCGGGTGTCTATGACGACGCTTACCAGAAAGCTTTGGAGTTGAAGGATGAATTTGGTTATACCTTCGTGCATCCTTTTGATGATGAGAATGTGATTGCCGGTCAGGGAACCATCGGACTGGAGATTCTCGACCAGTTGCCTGATGTAGAAGCGGTCGTTGTACCAGTAGGCGGTGGCGGTTTGATTTCCGGAGTGGCTTTCGCCATCAAGTCATTGAACCCGAACGTAAAGGTTTATGGTGTTCAGGCTGAGGGAGCGGCGAGCATGGTTCAGAGTCTTCACGACCATAAGCAGGAAAAATTGCCTTCTGTGGCAACCGTTGCCGATGGCATCGCCGTGAAGGAGCCGGGAAAACTCACCTTCGAAACCTGCTCCAACTATGTGGATGAAATCGTGACGGTAAGCGAGGACGAGATTTGCGCTGCCATCCTGAAACTTCTTGAAAGCGAAAAGATGGTGGCAGAAGGTGCCGGGGCGGCAAGTGTAGCTGCCGTGATGTACAACAAGGTGCCGGTGAAGGGCAAGAAAACCATCTGCGTGGTTAGTGGCGGTAACATCGATGTAACCATCCTGAACCGTGTCATCAACCGCGGTCTCTCGAAGAGCGGACGCCTCTGCACCATCGAGATGGAGCTTGATGACAAACCGGGTGAGCTGGTAGAAGTGGCATCCGTCATAGCAAGTATGGGCGGCAACATCACGGGAGTTCATCACGACCGTTCTGCCAACCGCAACAAGGTGAATGCCTGCGTGCTCCGACTCACGATGGAGACCCGCGACGCAGCCCATGTCAAGGAAATCAAGAGTGGCCTGGAACAGAAAGGTTTCCATCTTTGGATTGTATAATAGTATAATAGCAAAGAGAAATGCTATAAACTATAAATTGTAAATTATAAATTATATATTAAAGATCATGAACGCAATTCACACAGACAATGCGCCTGCAGCTATCGGACCATATAGCCAGGCTATCGAAGTAAACGGTTTCGTATTTGCATCAGGTCAGATTCCTATCGACCCAGCAACAGGTAATTTCGTTGAGGGTGGCATCAAGGAGCAGACTCGCCAGAGCCTCACCAACGCCCAGAACATCCTGAAGGCAGCAGGTACCGACCTTTCTCACGTGGTTAAGACCACAGTTTATCTGAACAGCATGGACGATTTCGCTGCCATGAACGAGGTTTATGCTGAGTTCTTCAGCCAGCCATATCCAGCTCGCTCTGCCGTAGCCGTAGAGAAGTTGCCAAAGGGCGCTCTCGTAGAGGTAGAGGTTTTGGCTGCCAAGTAAATCTCTGTCTTTGCTTCGCAGGTATAAAAATTTTGAAGAAAAAGGATTTTGATGGGAGCTACAATCACATTCAAAAATCTAACGATAGGCTATCGCTCAAAGCACCAGCTCAGAGCGATAGCCTCATCTATCTGTGCCTCACTCCAGGCCGATGAACTCACCTGTCTCATCGGAGCCAACGGAGTGGGAAAATCCACCTTACTCAGAACTTTAGCCGGATTCCAGCCGGCATTGGATGGCGAAATCCTGCTATCCGGAAAATCTCTCTCGGCTTTTTCCGCCCAGGAACTGGCAAGAATCATTGGAGTGGTTTTAACCTCGAGACCCGATGTAACCCAACTCACAGTAAAGGAAGTAGTTGGCATCGGCCGTTCCCCCTACACCAATTTCTGGGGAACCTTATCCTCATCCGATCATCAGATAGTAGATGATGCCATCCGGCAGGTTGGCATCCCCCATCTGGCATCCCGCTATATCCATGAATTAAGCGATGGAGAGCGCCAGAAGGTGATGATAGCCAAAGCCTTGGCTCAGCAAACCAGCATCATCATCCTGGATGAGCCTACCGCCTTCCTCGATTTTCCGAGCAAGGTAGAAACCCTCCAGATGCTCCGCCATCTAGCACACGAGCAGCATAAGTCCATCTTATTATCTACCCATGATGTAGAGCTAGCCCTCCAACTATCCGACCGTCTCTGGCTGATGGAAGAAAACCATCTCTCCATCGGCACCCCAAGAGAGTTGGCTGCCGATGGATCGCTATCGAGATTCATCAATCGGGATGGCATCAGATTTAATGAGCAGAAGATGAGGATAGAGTTTGAAACTTTCCACAACTCTTTCCCAAATCCACCTGCACACCCACGTTAAAGCCGAAGAAGCCATTGCTTCCGGAAGAAACCGACATGCCAGTGCCTGCCACACCACCCATAAATTCGCTGGTGATAACCTGGTACGACATATCAGCATAAACACTCAGGCGCTTCTTGAGCTTATAGGTTCCACCCATGCCGACACCCACTGTAGGGGAAGCAGAATGGATGGCGAAGTTACATCCCAAGCCAGCTCTAGGATAGACATAGAAATTCCACTTCTGGTCGGGGCTATAATCCATGAAAATGTTTTTAACGCTGATAGGAACATCCACGCAGAATACGGCATAACCGCCTTCATCCATATTGCTCTGCGGATTATCAGCCGGTCCCACCCATTCCAGGTGCTTGTTCTTGAAGATAGAGAGTCCGTTCTCCCAATTCACCTTTCCTCGCAGAGCCACATGCGGCGTAAACCATTTTCCCAACGCCACATCCACACCGAAGGTCTTTCCTTTTGGGAACACCTCCGAGAAATCGCATCCATAAGGATTCTGCAAAGACATATCCAAACCAGCCTGTACAAACCAATTATCACCAGTAAGCACCTTCTGGTCTTGAACTTGCTGGTTTTGCATATTCAGACCTTGTGCATTCTGGTTTTGTGCATTCACCCCCAGGCTACATGCCAGGGTGCATAATATAATCAAGAAATGTTTCATGATGTTTCACCTTATTATATATTGTTCTTTCAATATAATCTATTATTCCTTCAATTACAGGATTATTCTCCCACCTTTTTAAAAGTCTTCGTCTTGGAGATATTGAAAGTAACTCCCAGCGAAATATCAAAGAATCCGTTGCTGTTGGAGCCTGTTCCCGTATCCTTCTCCACGCCGACAAATCCGCTTGAAACCATATTGTAAGCCACATCAAAGTAAAGTCCCAGCTGGTCATTCAACTTGAATGTGTTGCCAATACCGAGTCCTACAAGAGGGGTACCCTTAGAGACACCGAAATTATATGCGCTTCCGGCACGAGGATACACCTGCATATTCCACAGTCGGTCTTCCCTGTAGCCCCAAATCAGGTTATGCAGGTCAATCTGGATATCCCCCACCACGGTCAGATATCCACCCTTATCCATGTTTTTTCCAGGCTGATCAAAAGGAGCGAGCCAGTTGTCGTGCCCGTTTTTCAGCAATTTGATACCATTCTCCCAGTTCACCCGTCCGCGGAGACTTAAGACAGGAGTAATCCACTTACCCATGGCCACGTTCAATCCGAACGACTTACCATTAGGAAACACTTCCCCCAAGAAGTCATGTCCATAAGGATTCTGGAGCGACATATCGAGTCCTGTCTGCACATACCAGTTGCTCCAAAACGAATTGACATAAAAGACTTCCTGTTTCCCCTGCGCCTTCATTCCAGTGAGGCACAAGCAGAACATCAGTAATAAAGTTAGTCTTCTCATAACAATCAATTATCTTATATCTAATTTTACCGTTCTTAATCCATTCTCTCTTACAACGCCTGCAAAGTTACGCTTTTTATTCCACACGGCAAAACAAAAGAAGTTTTTTTTATAGGGGTTAGGGAGATATACGATAATCCTCTAAAAAAAGAAATAAGCTTCATCGTCCAATGAAAGTAGTTTCGATGAACAATGAAACTACTTTCGTTGGGCAATGAAGCCTTATTACATAGCAGAGCCTTTTATTTGATGAATCTCTGCAAATTGGGTTTCAAATCCTCATGCTTGGAATAGTCGAAGTTCAGGCACTTGCTGGCATCCTTGAATGGTACAACCGCATGATACTCACCAGCAGCAAAGCAATCAATCTGATAAGGATGGTAGGTTAGGACGATACCTTCTGGTAACACAGCAAAATGAGTCAGAGGGAAATCTTTCTCGGTAAAAGCCACCTCATTGTAGCCTTTCCATCCAGCCCATTCATCACAAGAATAATTGTGTACCAAAAATGAGCGCATTACATCATCCAGGCTGCTCGTATCAACCATCGGACAATGGAATGAGAATATAAACCGTGTAAAATCCTGCCATGTACTTTCTCTTTCGTAGCAGAAATCATACTCTTTTTTCAAGCTTTCCAACACCAGGTGTCTGAACTGTTGCAGCATGGCTGGTTTCACGGAGTTGTTGACATCGAGAAATCCGCCTCTCCGCTTATCGTATGTCATATAATACTCATGAGGCAATTCATGAAGTCCACCATTATAGAGACTAGCCCTATAAAAATAGGTGGTATAATCGTCACAGTCAGCCACTTTCTTCACTATGATATCCCCAAGCATTCTAACCTCCAAGGTATCACCTATTTGATTCTCTGCCCGGCAAAGTTTCTCCCACAAAGCGCCATATCCATCCAGAGAAAGCTCCATTTCCTTGAGCGAAGCACATTTACCTACAGGAACATCCCTATTATTTTCCAACAGACTAAATGCATCATCCCTGATAGTTGCCATCATCCATTCACGGATGGCATTATCAGCCTCAGCATCACCTTTCGGTATAACCAAATCTACGTTAAATCCAGCTTCCATTCTTTCATACTGGCTCCTTGGTTTGATGAAATAGTTCTTCTTGAAATGTTCTACAGATGTATCGGTGGCATCATCCATCTTCTTTGCGTTGTATAAATCAGCAAAGGAGATTTCCTTGGTCTGTGCTCCGGTAATCAGAGTCACCATTCCATTTTTCTGTGGTCTTCGGCAAAACACATCATATTGAAGTCCGATACATTTCCCATCAGAGAAGCAAATCGTATCAGAGTTCACGAAAACCTGCAAGTCTTTCCAATTGCCCAGATAGTATAAACCTAATGTGCCACAAGGAGGCGAGAACAGCACCTTTTTATTCTTGATGTCATAAACCTCCTCATCATCAATACTCACATAGTTGTTTGTATGATCAATAGTAGAAATATCCGAAGCTCCGATTTGAGGATAGTAGAATCCGTTTCGTTCATACTTCAAGAGATAGTAAGGTGTCTTATCATCCTGATTGGAGTTCAATACGATAAGCAGACTATCCCCAATCCTTCCCCTGATATCAAAGGTATCGCCATCCAATGTCAGCTTGTAATCATCCAGAATTACACCTTTTAAGCCAACGCCCATTCGCAAGCCATTACAACCAGTAAGGACTGCAAATATAAGGAATATAAACATCAGTCTTTTCATCGTGCAATATAGTATCTGCCCAGTAATCTTAACAGTCTTCATAACGATTCCCCTAATTCGTGTCGGGTACAACTTTTATTGTTATTTCTTCCGATTCATCAACCATTCCATCAATTGGTTCACCTCCTTACTCAACATTCCAGCAGTTGCCGGAAGTTTATGAGGGCGAATGACAATCATACCGATAGAATATTTTGGGTTATCAGCAGGAAAACAGCCCACAAACGTAAATTCATCAAAACATCTTTTATTGTAGTCGTATTGAAGGATATTGTATCTACCAGCCTGTTTTACACCACTTTGTTTGAAAGACAGAGCCAGTTCTATGGCATTGTTCGTCTTTGTTGTGTCGCTGATAGCCCAGATATTCTTTTTGAATGGTACATATACCATATCACCACACCCTTCACACTCGTCATCCAATTGTTTCTCCAATGATGCCCATGCTAATACTTCTGATGTTGTGGCATCAATAACGGCTATTTGCCCATATATACCATCTGTTTCTAACATCATATTTCTTTCTAATAGGTTGTAGCATGAGTCTATAAGTTCTTTGTCTGCTAATGGACAAATTTCAACACTATCGTTGAAATAGGAAACTTCTTTTCTCTGAGCATAGACACCTACACAATAGAATGCAAGTGCTACACATACAGTAAACCGCATAGCATAAATAGCAAATACCTTGAATTTCATATTTCGATACCCTAATCCGTGTCGGGCACAACTTCTAAGTTTGTTATTTGTCTGTTTATGAGATATAGAGTATCGAAGTAACCATTTTCTATCAGAAAATCACCCCTGAGCCGAAATACTGTCCGATTTAACATTTGAAATCTTGTAGCTCATGTTCATTCAAAATTACGGTTTACAACAAATAATTGTTTTTTACGTCTGAGAAACTCTGCCTCATAGTCAGCTGGCAGCCCCAACATGGCAAGCTCGTCGGGAGTGATTGCCTTGATAATACTGTTGAGTCTGGCGGCAATATCATTGCAGCGGAACTCTTTTTTCTCCACATAGCGATGCCCTCTCATCTCCGGCACCTCATCAAACGGAACGGAAGGGTGCATCACATAGTAAAGCGCAATGGCAATGTCTGTGCGGTGCCTGCCCATGGCGCAGGCAATATAGAAACTACCATTATCCATCAACTCGAACAGCAGCGGAAGCGAGGCAATAATCTGGTGTACGTCCGTATTCTTGCTGTCGATGGGCAGACTGTGGTATTCCAAGCCAGCCTCTACCACATTGCGGTCGTAGCGGTCGGTGTGGTCATGCGTTCGGAGGTCGATGATGACCTTTACACCGGCATCACGCACCTTTGCCAACAGCCAATTGCTGCCACGTCCCGACATTGTCCTGCCTCTCGCTCCTTTGTCATACACGGGGGCAAGGTCAACAATGGGGTATCGCATTAATGCCTCATACAAAGCATTGGGCTTATTGACAAATGAAAGGTTGTTCGCCTCAGAATTGTTCTCTTGGACAACCTTGTTTTGGGCATTCTTTCCCACATGCCATCCGTCACACCATGCGCATTTATAGACCGAGAAATGCACGCCATGCTTTTCGCTCATTACCTTGGCTGCCTTCAAAGCAACAGCTTTTGTTGGGTAAGACATTTTTTGCTTTCCGCTTCCTCGTGCCGTATGACTGTATCGGCTAAAAATACCGAAGGCGTTGTGCGTCACGAAGATATTTCTCCAAGCACCATTGCGAGTCAACTGGTCATATATAGCTAAAAATAGATTCTTAATCTTCATCTCGTTAATTCTTATAAATAGTAGAAATTCTTGTTATTGAATGTGGTAAATGGAGAGTGGGCATCATCCATTTCATGGCACCCGGCATTGGCCAAAGCGTGTAGATATTTCGCTCCTTATTTCTTCCTTGCTAAATCAAGCCGGATATGGTCTTTTGTCTGATAAAGTAATCCATCACCAGGTCTTTGTACATAACAACGACTATCACCAATATGTGCAATGGTTGCCACATCGTTCTCAATACTTACCATGACCATGGTCGTACCCATCTCTGCATAATGAAGTTCAAATGTCTTTTTGTCAATTGCACAACTCGCTTTCTTGCAAGCAAGTTTCACCTTTGAGTCGCAATCGGGCATACTGATATGCTTCTTCCAAAAGTCAGATATAGTATTGCATACCGTTTCACTGGCTGTCTCTCCAAAGGAATGACCGCCCATACCGTCACAGACTATTCCCATGAAGCAATTGTGCTCTGGCATTTCCAGGACGTTAAAGCAATCTTCATTATTGCTTCGCCGACCAGTCTTGCTGATTGTCGTATATTTGATTTTCATTGTCTTTTGTTTTTATGTTTATATTGTTTATGAGAAAGAAGTAACCTAACGATACTCACTCAATATACTTTTCCAAACGAGATTCATATGAGTAATAAATAACACTCAAAAGGATTATAAGTAAAGCACACTTTTTCATCGTAGTTTCTTTTTATTGTTAGACAATCTGTTTTTATAAATAGTAGTAATATCCCATACCTATGTAGATATACTGAGTTCTACCATAGAAGTTTCTTCCTGTTTGAACTATATAATCAACATTGTTCAATCGTACTTTCCACACTCCTTCTTTATCTTTATACAACGTGGCGTATCGGGTGACTATATTCCAACAACCATTGTAATATGAGTAAATAGGAACTGTAGAACTATTGCTGGTGTTGCGTCCCCTAAATGAGGTGGTATTTTGAACAGGAACAGACACATAACCATAACCTCTACATGCTTGACAAGCTACAGCCCCATACATAGTCATCCATCCTCCAGCTCCTCTACAGTTGTTACAAACAACATTCTGATAATTTTGAGCGTTTACTGATGCAATGGCGCAAACGAAAAGAATCAAAATACAAATAATAGACTTCATATCTCAATACCCTAATCCGTGTCGGGCACAACTTCTAAGTTTGTTATTTGTCTGTTTATGAGATATAGAGTACCGAAGTAACCATTTACTATCAGAAAATATTTATTTTGTGATTTTCTGCATTGGAAAACAAAAAGCAGAAGACCATGGGATACAAACTACATGCCTTCTGCTCTTTTATACTTTAAGAATAATCCTTCTGATTGATTATCTTTTCAAAGTGAACTTCTTTACAACCTTAGCTTTTCTGTCAATAGCTCCATAAAGATTGATTTCTTCATCATCTGTCATACCGAATCCATCTTCATCACGATAGTACATACCATCAGGGTTAAGCTGCCATTCCACCTCTGCCACGCCATTTTTATATTGATATACATGACCAGGGAAATGAAATGAATGCGCTTTTGCTCTTTCAAAAGCATCTTGTGGAAGCCCTTTCAGACTATCCCAGTCAATATCTTCATCTGTCACGATTTGCAGCACCTCATCAATAGACATGAACTCGTATGCGCATCTTGCCTCTTTGTCCATCAAGTAACGTGGTTTCCAATACCGCCCAATCACCTGAGTCACTAATACCATATCTTCCCCCAAATCATTTTGTACAAGTGGTAGACCTTGATATTGTGATAAACATAATTCCCTATATAGTTTTTTCTCTTCTGACATATCCATATTATTGGACTTTCCCTCTTCATACACCAAATCCCATGGATTATCATTGCAGATAACAAGCCCCTCCGTCTTACCTTGTACAAAATCATTTTCATCTGTATCATCTTTATTCTTAGCCTTAGCAAGATATCGGAGTTTTCTTATCAAATCACGTTCTTCTTCATTCGCAATATCATAAGCAATTTGAATGTAACTGTCAAAAGATTTTTGAATCGCTTCGGTTGCTTGCTCCAATATTTCATCATTACCTTTCTTGGCAATAATGCTCATCGCACAGGCCATAAGCCGTCCAGCAAATCGTGAGTTACTTAGGTTGGGGGCATCACCTAAAACTTCGTTATATCCATCTTTCAGTTTGATTGACACATTATTTCCACCTGTAGATTTTGCGTGCATATTCATCTTTGCTTCTTCGTATGACTCATATCCGAATATAGCGGCAGCCAACGATTCGAAGTTTTTGTCATCGAGAATATCGACCGAACGAATCATTAAGTTTCGAATCTCATCTGAAGTGTTGTCTGACAACTCTTCAAATTCTTTCACTGTGGCCACAATAATATTATAACCGTCTTCTTTTTCTGACAAATATACCTGTGCCTCAGGCAAAACACCAGCAGCTTCTTTACCAATTCTTTTAACCTCGTAGTTAGCAGCAAATGCTACATTAGCATCTACAGGTATAGGGAAAGGAACATATACAAGTAGTCTATTCCCGCCCATATTGGTTAATGCAACATTGAACACACAATGTTTGCCTTCTACTACAGTAGCAAACTTATTTCCCTCTTGATTGGGTACTATACCTGCCGAAGAAAACATCTTTACGATACATTCTTCAAGAGTAAGTTTCTTTTGGGTTCCTTTACCTTTATTTTTGAAAAAATCGAATAATCCCATAATTCTTTGGTTGTTTTTTGCTATCTAATCAGTTATTTCCAACAACTGTATTCCAGTTGTCCTTACATTACTAAAAACTTTTAGGTCAAATACGCTTTTAATGTAATGAGCAGTTCTTGATTGACACCCCATTCGTATCATATCAAACACCAAGGCACCATCAATGCTTTTAATTGGACATGACCTTTCCAAGTTTGGCATATACATATCATCGCAGATGAAATATCCTTTCCATGTTGCATAGTTTTGACCTTGTACATGAAACCAGTTGCCAATACGCATATCACGCTCTATTTTATAAAAGCCCACTGGTGATTTCATCAATGTTGCTTTAGTGCGTTCAAATTTAATATCCTCTTTGTGGAGTATAGCAGAGCAGAACTTAATGCGTTCTATCACTATTTGTGGCATTTGACTTACACGAATCTTTCCCATTGTATGAATCGGGTTGTAGTAAAATTCATAAAAATCTTTCGTTGCCAACATCCAAAAGCAATCACTAACATATAGAGTGTACCCATCTTCCTCTTTTAACCTATCTTCCCAATAGAAAGGAACATTATGTGGCGATAAAAATTCTCTCATATTAAGATTCCCTAATCCGTGTCGGGCGCAACTTCTAAATTTGTTATTTGTCTGTTTATGAGATATAGAGTATAGAAGTAACCCTTTGCTATCAGAAAATATTTATTTTTCGATATTTTCAGTATAGAAAGACAAAAAGCAGAAGACCATGTGCTCGAAATACATAGTCTTCTGCTCCTTACAGCTTAGTCTTTTCTAAGAAACGATTACCCTTTCGTTTTCGCCACCAAATATCTTGCTGCAAAATCCAAAGCCGTGATGATATGCGGAACTATATTTTGGGCAGATTCATTTTCTGTAATCTTATGGTCATAGTCCAGGGATACTTTTGCATCTTTGCTTTCAGACAACAGAGCCTTGATGAATTTTACATTCCTGTTTGTATCGTCCACCGCATCCTTTAGCAACTCCTTACCTAGCAAAGAAAGTCCAGCAACAAAAGGAATACAGAAGCGTATCATACTTTCATCTTTGCCTACTACATAGAAATACACTTGTCCATTATACTTAAAATGCCAACCAAAAGAAGGCATTTGTATCGTTTGACCGCACATTCGGCGAATCTCGTTTACTATTTCTTCCTGTCTCATAATCACTATAGTTTAATTTAACTATTTATGATAAGAGAGGGAGAAAAGTAACCATTTCATTAGTCCAACATGACAAATGCAGCCCAACGGAATGGATCAGGATATTTTTTGCGGATGATTTCCTTAGCTTGTTCAAATGCCTTGCGTTTGTTCCAGGCATTGTTCTTGTCGGCAAGGCATTCATAGAATGTAGTCATAAATTCAGAAGTAACTTTGTCATCTACATTCCATAGCGACATGATGATGGTACCAACACCAGCTTTTTTGAAGGCACGCTGCAAACCAAACACTCCTTCTGCTGTCACTTTACCTTGTCCGGTCTTACATGCTGAAAGAACCATTAATTCTGTTCCCTTGAAATCAAGATTTGCTATATCTTTAGCTGTCAACACACCACCAAGTACGCCATCAGAATACTTCTTGCCTAACCAGGCTGCATTGCCTCCTGCAAACACTAATCCAGATAAAGACATTGCATCGGTATAACCACTAAGATAATCGTTGTCTTTTGCCTCATCAGGAGTATAATAGAAGCCATGTGTAGCTATATGTACTATGGATGAGGATTTACCACTTAAAGCCACAAAAGACTCTGCATTTCCCTTAGAACCGGAATAGACTTTTACAGCAAACCCATTGTCCTCCAATGTTTTTTCTATCTTCTTAACTTCATCTTTCGTATTGCGCAAATCCTTAAAGCCGGACTTTCCATACTCAGAACGCACCAGCGCTGCCAAATCAGATTTTTCATACGCCTTACTTTCTTCTTCCATCTTTTGTGGAGCCAAACTATATTGCAATCCTCCATAAAGCGTAGCAGTTCTATTGTTTTTACTAGAATGATGAGCTTTCACAATTTCTCTTGCAGAAGTCAATCTTACAAAATCATAATGCTGCCCTAATGTCGTTCCATCAGAAAGAGGAAGAGCTTCCAATGCTATGCTATGCATAATGCCTGATGGAATATAATACACAGTACTTCCTTCTGTAATATTTGCTCCGATTGATTTCCAAATTAAATTAAAAGCCCCATCCTGCAATTGCTCATAATTGTAGAGTGTAAAACTTTGCATACCATCTAAAAGGGAATCAAGTTGCTGCTGGTCGAAACACTTTACTAAAAGCGGATGTCTCTTACTCTTGTCATATATATATGCTACATATTGGCGGACGGAATCTTCTGTTTGATAATCAGAAAAGTCTATCACAACTTCATTATCAGCCAGACAATTCCTAACCTTTTCATAGTTTATGTCAAGATATGTCTCATATTCGTTGTAACTTTGGCATTTGTAGCTAAGCCGTTGTTCCAACTCTCTTTGGCGAATCGTCAAGCTATCTATTTCAAGCTTATTGTATTCATAGTTGCTTCTCAATGCAAGAAGTCTATTGTTTATAGCCAAGAGATTACGATAATTGGCAATGTCATCATCAGTTCCTTCATTGCGGATAATATCAACTACCGATTTTTCTGTTTCAAGCAGCAAGGACTTTGAGAACAATAAAGCATTATAACAAATTTCAGTTAATTCACTATTGAGATTTCCGCATTTTATGGAAAATGTGGCCATACCACTAAGGTTATTCAGCGTTTCCATCCAGAACTGTTCTCTTTGTGTCGGAGTCGAATATCGCCAAAGTTGTTTCATACTATAAAGTAATTGATTCATAGAAATACGAAACAGGCTGTCTGCCTCGTTTGCATTCCCACGAGCTCCTTCAATATTGGCTAATGTGAACACTGTCTGATAATAAGAACCTGACGTATCTCCAAATTTATTCTTGCAAGCCTCTACATATTCACTATACGTTGCAAAAGCATCATCATAACGTTTAAGCACGAAATAGGCTTCAGACTTATTCTGTAAACTTCTGAATTTTGATGGTGAATCTTCAGTTCTTTTATCAGCGAGAGTATTCAATGCTTTATCAAAATACTCTATTGCTTTTTCGTATTTCTCAAAATTGGCATAACAACTGCCTTTTATATTGTAAAAGTTAGCTATCACTTCCTTGTCTTGATAGGAATGACCGACACCACGTTCCAAACTATCCAGACAAGCAAAGGCTTTCGTACTATCCTTGTCTAAGGCATAGAGTGTACATAAATTACTGTATGCCTGGTACTGCTGGTCACTATTCCTGCCGTTCATTTTTTTAGTTTGATCTATATAATTCTTAGCAAATCTGATAGCAGTTTTGTATTGCTTTTGTTGTTGTTTCAAATTCATCATACAACTATAGTAATTGAACTTTGCCTGTTCTCTGTCAGAAAAAGACAAATCCTGCATCACATCCCAACATTGCTGCAATTGCGTCTCAACCATAGCAAACTCCTTTCGTGCCAAATACTCATTTGACCAATATAAATGATATATGGTCTTCAGTTTGGCAGAATTGGATACATGATACAGAGAGTCCAATGCTTTCAAATACTGATTATACCCAATTATGTCGCCTACTGTTCGATATAGGGCTAGTAAGTCAACCATAATTTTGGATTGAAAGAAATCCTCGTTGGCTTCTGTTGCTATTTGCAAAGCATCTTTATAATGTTCGTTGGCTTTTTCCCATTCACCCAATCCTGCCTTCAAAGCTCCCATAGCTTCTGTTGCTTGTATTTGAAACTCCACATCTCCAAGATTACGATACCCCTCTTGGGCTTTTTGTAAATGTTCGTATGCAAGATTAAATTTACCTGCGTTAATATCCAAAGAACCTTGAGCCATCCAATAATTAGGGCTTCCAAATCTATACGGATTTGTCTGCGCCCATATACTACAGGTGGATAAAAGCCAAATAAATACAATTGTTATATAACGTTTATAGTTCTTCATTCTACCTTCAGATTCATTCATGTAGTAACGTAACGGTATCTTTTGATATTGAATCATTAGCAATGCTATCAGTTGGCACAGTCATGTCAAAGACATCATTTTCACCGCCACGCACATTGTCTGTAGGGGAGTTTTTTTCTATAAACAGCGGATTGATGGCAAAGAAGCCAATAACCAATACGGCAGCAATACCAGAGAACCATACCAGTTTCTTTCTGAAGTTAGACTTATGTCCTACTATTTTTACATCTTCAGCTTCCTTATACTCAGGACAAGGACATGAACAAGCCCTCATTCGCTTTTCATCCTGTGTCTCATTTTCCTTCTGGAATTCAGCCATGGCTTTCAGTTTATCACCACGGCTTTTCAAAGCCTCCTTTACGTTCTTCGTAAACTCATACTGCTTCTTTTTCTCAGAATTCTCTTCTATCTCTTTCAGAAATTGAGCCTTGGCTTCCTCCGACATGGTGTCACCATGAAGCAGGTATTCGTCTATTCTATCTTGAAAATTATTGTCCATACCCATATTGCATTTATGAATTCAAATATTTGTAATAAATGTTTTTTGCCGAAGTACGCAACGACTCCATGCACTTGTGCTTCTTCGTTTTGAGGGCGTTTTTGGAGTCTATCGTTGGTATTTCCAACAGAATTGTGTCCAAGTCCTTCTCCTCATAGTAGAACTTGCTCAATATCTCTCTGCATCGCTCCGACATGTGCGATATAACATCAGCTATGATGTCGAGCATCTTATTGTCTTCCGAGTCATACAGCATATTGATGTACTGCTGCGCATCAAATCCTTCTTCCTTGATTTTTCGTCCCATTTCCGTTTCAGGGTCAGCATATGAAGGATTCTCTCTTCCCCATTCCAGATACTTAATGCGAGCAATACCCATAAAATAGGTAAGGATACTGCCGCTCAGCGGTTCGTTGTTCCTGCCCATCACCCTACCTTCGCTCACATAAATCTTTCTGCGTTCAATATTTTCCCACATCGCAATGAATGTGTTTTGGAATATCTCCGTGGCAGCTTGCTCATCAGCGAAGAATACGCCACGATAGTTTGCCCAGAAATATTGTGAGCAATAAGCATACAGTTCCGACTGTATCTTCCTGTTTTTATCGTACATTCCGGCAACAAGTCGGGCTTCTTTCTCCTGTTGCAATGCACGCATTTGTATTGTCTTTGCCATTCTATTTACTCAGTATATCTTTTATATTATATTTTCCTATGTCTTCACCTGTCATCTCCGGCTGTTGCGGTCTGCTACCGGTATTGCAGTTTACAAACTTTCTGATTCGCCTCATAAACTCTTCATTGCTTATCTTCTCACTCTTCTTCAGTTCAGACCACAAGGCGTATGTCAATTTGCCAACGGCAGGTTTCTTCATTTCGAAGTTTACTTGGTCGCTTCTGCATGCACTGATGGTAATCCAGCGTTCTGCCAAAGGCTTAGCTTTATGGTTTATGATCTTTTCCTTGTCATTGTCACCCATGAAGAGCGATTTTACCATTTCAAAAGCCTCATATAAACCACGAGCATTCAGGCTATCTACTACCAATGTATCTTCCACACCACGCACCACCTCGTCATCATCGCCACGAGTGCCATCACCGCTATGGCAAGCATCTATCACCACAAGCAGTTTACCTTTTGCACCTATCTTATTACGGATGGCATTGAGGTAAACATTCAGTTCATCGTCCGTCAGATGTTTCTTGCCATGATATGTCTTGCTAGCCTTTCTGTAGGCATCATACGGAATCCAGCACTCATCCAGTCCGTCTTTCTCGTCGTTATGTACATCCGTCATCTGCTGTCCATGCCCAGAGTAATGGATATACACCACATCTCCTTGCTTACAAGATGTTGTCATCTTCTTGAATGCCCCAATGATACCAGCCTTTGTTGCCTGTCGATTCACCAATGTCGTTACCGACTTGAATCCTGCGCTTTTCAACATTCCTTGCATAAGTGGCACATCCTTGTCGCCATTGATTTTATTCCAAGCCTTATCTTGCTGTTCTCCTAACCCAATAACCAAAGCTCTCTTTGTCTGTGCATGTAACTGCACAGGCAAAGAGAGCAATAGGAGAAGGTATGTGATGATCTTTGTTTTCATTCAATATTTATATATTAATACTGCGTTAAATTAATATTTAATCGTCTGTAAATCAATAACTTATATTA
>USJX01000032.1 GCA_900555035.1 uncultured Prevotella sp. | reverse complement strand
GAAAATGAACCATATTAGTACTGATATATATAAATAATTTAGATCACTTACTTAATATTAATAATAATATATATAATAATAATCGCTCGACTCAGAGAGTCAAGAGTAACGATGCAAAATCCATCTCTTACGACCAGGCTTTCACCAACTTCATGTTCTTCCTCAAGTCGGATGAGGGCGCATGGGAGAGTATCATCAAGGATTTGGATGTGAAGTGTATGAGTTATCTGGAAGACAAGACCAAAAATTCGAATGAGGACCAGGACCTGCTGATGATGAAGGTTCCTTTCGGAGAGCATTCCGTAAGCCTTGCCACCATGCGATACCTTGAGGTATATGTAAAGAATTACATGGGGAGCAAGGTCGATTCGTTTTTTAGAAATAGCGATGAGGGGAATAAAATCTGGCTCATCCGTGTGATGAATTTCCCCTTCATGAAGGATAATGTCAGGAAAGCGGCGCAGGATATCCGAAGAAAGGTGGATGTCGAAGGCTTTAATATCATCCGAAAGAACCGCCCCCTCTGCCAGTTTGAGTATCAGCATCCCTCTTCGGACCAGCGCCTCTACGATTCCTTCGAGGCGCTGGATGCTCAGGGAAACATCCTGCCCGATGCTTCGAAGGAGAGCGTGGGCAAGTATATTCCGAAGGATGCGCCGCCACGACCTTCGGCTCATGCCGAGTGGGACAACGACTACCAGCAATGGGTGGAGGAATAGATTGTGCCGTGAAAAATCACAACCGAACAACAGAGAGTTTTTCAAAACCAGAGAGTTTTTAAACCAGAGAGCTTTTAACCTGAGAGCTTTCAAAACCAAAGAGCTTTCAAAAACAAAGAGTATTTTATTTAAATAAAGCAAATGATGAATGAACAATCAGGCTATGAATTCCAATCAGAGAATGGGGTTCAGGCAGACTATGAATTCCAGGAGAAACCTTGGTACACCGCCTATGACTTCCAGGCCTTGCGCGATGTGATGACTCCTGAGGAAAAGGAGATTTACAAGGAGGGTAAGGATATGCAGAAGATGCGCTCGCTTACCATCACGCTGCTCAAGCAGTTGCAGTACAGAACGGAACAGAACATCAAGGTGCGATGCCCTAAATGCGGCAAGAAGGCATGCTGCATCAAGGTGGAGAATGGTCTCTTCCTATGCTGGAGCTGCGACCAGGGGGCGCAGTTCAAGGGACAGCTGCATGAACTCGCCCAGCTGAAGCACGCCGAGGGCAGCAGCATCGATGCCGGATATTACCTGCGTGCCAACATCGCCGGCAAGCAGAAGGCTGATGCCGACTATACGCCTATGGTTGACGATGACTATGAAGAAATTGACGAGAAAACCCGAAAAATGATTTTCCCACTCGACGATGAAGAGGAGGCTTCCAAGGGAAGCCCTATGCCCCTTCCGCAGTATGTAATCTCGGCACGAGCCATGGTGAAGCAGTATCTCAAGGATATGGGTATCTCGGTGGAGACGGCGAAGAGGGCTGGCGTATGCTGCGGATACATGTCGCACAAGGTGGATGATTCGCAGAGCCACGACCCTCAGGGCTACGAGCAGGTGGCGGCCATCGCCTATTGCAACCGTGTGTGCGGCCGCATCGTGAACGTGAAGATGAGAAGCGTGGCCAAGGACCCACACGGCGGATACATCAAGGACTTCTGGCAGAAATCGCCTACACAGCCCTGTGCCCCTTACGGCATCGACTGCATCAACCCGCTGAGAATCAATGCCGAACCCATCGACCGGCTCATCATCACCGAGGGCGAGAAGGACCGACTCACCCTGATGCAGTGCGGATTCCCCTACGTAATCAGCGTGGCCAGCGGCTGCAAGACTGATATCCGCAAGAGCCACGAGGCCTTTGCCGAATGGATTGCGCAGGCGGAGGAAATAGTGGTGTGCGGCGACTCCGACCGCCCGGGCAGGGGACTGGTGAAGCGCCTCCTGAAGATCTATGCCGACCAGGCTACCCTGGCCGAACTGCCTGGCCGCTGCAAGGACATCAGCGAGGTGTATGCCCGCTACGGTGCCGATACCGTGAGGACGATAGTACTGGGTGCCAAGGAGTTGGGTATGGAGGATGTGTATGCCGCTGAGCAGCACACGGACGACATCAAGCGGGTGATGCTGGGCCAGTTTGACCACGGCTACAGCATCGGCATGGGTCCATTGACCGACCGCGTGTTCCATCTCTCCTCATCGGGCGGACTGGTGGTGGTGACGGGCATCCCGAACTCGGGAAAGACGGATTTCCTTAACTGCGTGATGGCTCATCTCATCTTCCACTGCCACAAGCGCGTGGGCTTCTTCTCGTTCGAGTTGCCCGACAAGGCGAAGCATTTCAGCAACGTGGCCCAGGTGGGTGTGGGGATTACGAACCTGCAGAAGTGGGTGCAGAATGCCCGTACCCACGAGGTGGATCCCGAGCTGGAGCGCACCCGTCTGGACCCCCTGATTTCGTATCTGGGCGAGCACATGGTAGATTTCGTGGCTCAGAGCGAGCTGCCCACGCCTTCGTATATCGTGAGGATGGGCGAGCGCCTGCGCCGCAAGCACGGGCTTGATTTCCTGGTGATAGACCCCTATATGTTTGTGGCGATAGACGAGGGCAAGGAGCGGCTCACGGAGACGCAGCAGGTGAAGGAGTTCCTGACCAAGGTGCAGTCGTGGAGCCGCAAGCATGGAATTTGGACGTTTGTGGTGGCGCACCCTAGAATTCAGCACAAGGACGGCACGCAGGGCGACCTGGATTTCTACGAGATTGCGGGCAGTGCCAACTGGGTGAACCTGGCCGATTTCCTTTTCTCCGTGAGGCGTGTGATAGATCAGAATCCGAATTCTCCGTTGGCGGTGAACTACACGGTGATGAAGATGATGAAGGTGAGAGACCAGCAGCTGAGTAGTCTGGGCGAGGTGTATTACACGCGCCGTGAGTGTGGTAGATACGAGGAGCGTGCGTCGCAGCAGGAGTGCGAGGCGGAGTGCCGCAAGGAGGTATTCCCCGAGCATGATATGGGTTCGTGGTTGAAAACCGCCCTGTAAACTATAAACTTTAAACTAGAAATAGATGGATAGGAAAGGATTTAATGAGCGTAAGTCGAGGGCTCAGGCGCTGATGCTTTCGGATTACGAGTGGTTGCAGACGCAGAAGGGCCGCTATGAGTGGGCTGTGAGCAAGCGTCTGCTGGTGGAATGGGTGAACGATGTGGGCGTCACATTGCTCCGATGATGGTGGCTGAAGGGTTTCGTCAGCATCAGGGGATGTATGATGAACTGTTGCAGCCCAAGAAGTGCTCAAGGCTTTATCAGGAGTGTTTCGAGGCGTTGGGTATGGAGGCTCCGCATCATCCTTCGTCGGCGCTGAGCAAGTTCCGTGCCAGAGAGCAGCGTCAGGGTATCAAGCCTGATACCATCACGCTGTTTTACATGAATCATCTGGATGGGGTGGAGGAGTGTAGGATTATCGAGCGATTGATTAGGCTGCGATAGATTATTATCCCTCATGAAAAATCCGTGTAATCCGTGCCTGAAAACAGCAAAGAGATACACCCTCCTGGCGGAGTAAGGCTTGTTTGGAGTCGGATGATGCATCCTTCAGAAATGGAATGAGGCTTAAATGGGATTGGAAGGAGCGTTGCGTAAACTTTACGTAACGCTCCTTTGCGGTTGGAATAGGCTTATTTGCGTTGCTGCCCAAAATACTGCCCAAAATGCTGCCCTCAAACTCTTGACAGAGTGCGATTTTTTTTGTATCTTTGCACCAGAATTCAGATTCGTAACTATATCTGTTTTCAATGACATTTATTATCATAAAGGTGTTTAAGATTTATAGAAGATTGTTAGTTTTTTGACACTTAGCTGGTGATAGTAGGCACCAGTTTTCAGGAGACAGACTTTGGCAACCTAAAAATTTAGTAATTATGGAATACACAAATTTGGAAGTGGAGAGGATGCATCAGATGCTCCTCTCCCCCCATTTCGCCCTTGGGGAGTTTTTACGTTCGGGCACAGCCGTTAAGTATGGCATCGACAACACACCGCAGCATGTAATCGTGATTTCCCGACTGATGTTGCTTTGCGAGAATGTGTTGGAACCATTGCGCCAGCAATGTGGAGTAGTGGTCATAACGAGTGGATATCGCTGTCCACAGTTGAATCTCGCCGTTCATGGTGTGCCGGGCAGTCAGCACACGCTGGGTGAGGCTGCCGACATCTTCATCTCCAACAAGGAGCAGTTGAAGAAGTTCTCTTCCTTTATTCGCGACCACTGCGATTTCGACCAGATGATTCTGGAGCCTCAAGGCTCAGCGCATCGGCGCTGGTTGCATGTGAGCTATACCATTCGGCGGAAGAACCGGCATCAGATACTGATGTGATCATTTCTATTCGATGCTACATCCGGCTGAGCGATAATGTTGAGCGACAATAGTTTAACCAATATATAATACGATGAAAAAAGAGACATGGAAAACCGTAATTCAGATTATTGTTTCGATACTCACGGCTGTATTGACCTCGATGGGGGTTAGTTCCTGCATGGGTATGGGCAGTTAGAATGTTTTCGTTTAAACTTTAATTTTTTAGCTTTGTTTTTAGTTTTAATGTTTTAGTTTTAAATTTTTGTTTAACCTTTAATTTTTTTATCTATGAGTGTAAAGATCAGAAAAGTAGTGAACAATCGTAAGGGTTCCAAGACCCAGGGTAAGGTTTACGGCCGTGCCGTAGTGAGTGACACCATCAACACCAAGAAGTTGTGTCAGAACATTCGCGACCGTTGTACTCTGACCGAGCCTGATGTGGTGGCTGTGGTGAGTGCCTTGATTACCGAGGTATCGGGTCAGCTGGCGTTGGGCAACCGTGTGGTGCTGGACGGTTTCGGTTCGTTCAAGGTGGGCCTCAGTTCTACGCCTGCCGACAGTGCCAAGAAGTTTACGAGTGCCAACATCAAGTGCTTGCGTGTTATCTTCCAGCCTGCCATCGAGATGATCAATGGCAAGCGTGTAAAGACCTTGCTCAAGGAGGTGAGGGTAGAGGAACTTGCTGAGTACAAGGGATTGAACGATGAGGATACCGGCAAGCCATCGGGCGGCGGTACTGCTGGTGGCGGTACTGCTGGTGGTGGAACTGCTGGCGGTAGTACTGCTGGTGGTGGTAGCGGTACCTCTGGCGGAACTACCGGCGATACTTCCGGCGGCACGGGTTCTGAAGGTGGCGGTAAGGACACCGGTTCTGAGGGTGATTCAGGCCACGTTAACCTCTAGACGGTGAGGCATTGATTGCCGAGCCTTGTGTTGATTGTCTTGCTTTAATAGATGTGTTATGAAGAAACCTCGAACGGGAATCTTCCAAGAGCGCAACCCCGTGAGGCGTCCCGGCGGATTTGAAATCCGCCGTAAAAAAATGTTCGACCTATTAAAACCGGGGGATTTGTAATCCCCCAACCCAAATAATAGCATTCTTGCTTGCTGCGGATTCCAAATCCGCAGAGCATCAATAGGTTAGGACATTTTTTAACGCCGGATTGCAAATCCGGCGGGACGCCTAGCGGACTTGCGTTCTTGCTTGCGTTCTTGTTCAAATCCGGCGAGACGCTTAGCGGACTCTATCACCCCTTAAAAAATTGTAGAAACCTTTAAAAGTAGAAGATGATGAAGAAAGACACTTGGAAAATGGTGATTTAGATAGCCATTAGTATTCTTACGGCTATCGCCACCTCGCTCGGTGTTACGAGCTGCATGTAAGTAATTCAAGTAAGTAATGTAAAACGACAACCGCTCCACCTATATTTATAAATAGGTGGAGCGGTTTCATTATTTTCAAGCGAGTCATTATTTCCAAGCGAGTCATTTCGGGTCAGTGTCATTTCGGGTCATTATGTTTTCCCTACTTATTTATTTCTTCCTAGTACTCTCGCGATATTTCAACGGAGAAACATGCAGGTGCTCCCTTACATATTTTCCGAAGAACGAGGTATTGGAGAAGCCCAGAACGCCCGAAATCTCCTTGATAGACATGGTGGTGGAACGAAGATAGTACGTAATATCGGCAAGCGTATATTCCGTAATCCACTCTATCGCCGTCTTGCCCGAATGGCGCTTGCAGATGATGGAGAGATACTTAGGCGTAATACAAAGCTTCTGGGCAAAGTATTCCACAGGACGGTGCTTGATTTCCTCCTTCTGCAAAATCTCCAGGAACCGGTCGAAAATATCACTCGTACCCAAACGTACCCCATCTTCAGGCATGTCGGCAAGCAGCATGTTGCTCACCGCCAGAAGCGCACTCTTCAACAATGTCTCCACAATCTCGCGGCGGTAGGGTTTCCAGGATGTACGCTCGCAGAACGTATCATCCAGGCAAAGACGTACCAGCTCGGTGAACTTGGCGTAGAACAACATATCCACATCGTTCATCTTCAACACCGAAACCTTGCTCACATACATGGCACGATTCCATACCGAAATATGGGAACGGAGGATGCCAAGCAAGCCATGATTGCTTACGCACATCGCCGTGCATGCGAAATCGGCCGACACCTCCTTGATGTCGAGTATAGAATTGGGCGGACTGATAAAGATGTCGCCCCTTTCTACCTGAATTTCCCGCCCATTCAGTTCAGCCCGCAGACTGCCCCGAAGACAAGATGCAATCATGTTCATCTGAAACCTCATCGGGTCGGGATTCTGCAATACCTTGACGTTATCAATAATCAAGATATCCTCGTCGAGATAGTTGGCACTGATCTCGGCACTCTGCGCAAACTCACCTTCCTCGATGCGTTGCTTGACGTCCTTCTGTTCTTTCATCAATATATATTTTTATTAAAACGCTTCACTATATATTTAATTAAAACGCTTCCCTGTACTTATTCTCATCCTTATCCTCCAGCATGGAGAGATAGCTCTGGTAACGGCTGGCTGCAATGTAATGCTCCTCCACGGCCTTGATTACGGCACAACCCGGTTCGTGGGTGTGGGTGCAATCAGAGAACCTGCAGTGTTGCGAGAACTTGAATATCTCCTTAAAGTAGCTGGTCAGCTCCTCCTTCTCTATATCGAAGGTTCCGAAACCCTTGATGCCCGGAGTATCTATCAGATAGCCTCCTTCGGGCAATTCCAGCATCTCGCTGAATGTGGTGGTGTGCATTCCGCTGTTGTGCGCCTCGCTGATTTCGGCGGTGCGCTGGGCTGCATCTGGTATGAGCTGGTTGATGAGCGTTGATTTACCCACTCCACTATTGCCACTGAGCAAGGTCTTCTTGTCCTTGATGAGCGGGCGCAATTCATCTACGCCCTCACCTGTGGCTGCCGAAATCTCTACACACTGGTAGCCGATGGTTTCATAGAGGGTGCGCATCATTTTCTCGTAGCGCAACTCGTCGGCCGAGAGCAGGTCGCACTTGTTGAACACGATGATGACAGGCACTCTGTATGCCTCGGCTCCAGCCAGGAATCGGTCGATGAAGGTGGTGGAAGTTTCCGGGTAATTCACCGTTACTACAAGCAGTGCCTGGTCTAGATTGGCTGCCAGGATGTGGCTCTGCTTGCTGAGATTAGGCGATTTGCGAATGATATAGTTCTGGCGATCTTCGATGGAAGAGATGAACGCCGTACCCTCCTGGTTGGTGATGAGCTGCACATAGTCGCCCACAGCCACAGGATTGGTGCTGCGGATTCCCTTCAATCGGAAATTTCCCTTGATTTTACTTTCAATCAGCTGGCCATCGTCTGTCTTGACGGTGTACCAGCTGCCTGTATTCTTAATAACGAGTCCTCTCATTATCACATATTAATAATGTAAGCCTAAAAGGGGGAACCTTTCTAGACTGTCATGATTTCCTTTTCCTTCTCGTCCATCAAACCTTCGAGCTGCTTGATGTACTTGTCGTGGATCTTCTGCAGATCGTTCTCTGCATCCTTCTCCAAGTCCTCAGAAAGACCGTCCTTGATGGCCTTCTTCAACTTCTCCTTGATTTCCTGGCGCACGTTGCGAACCTCAATCTTGGCACGCTCGGCAATCTTGTTACACTGCTTTACGAGTTCCTTACGGCGCTCGCCAGTAGGCTGAGGAATACCGAGGCGAACAATTTCGCCATTATTCTCTGGAGTAATACCTACACCGCTATCCATGATAGCCTTCTCGATATCCTTAATGGCCTTCTTGTCCCAAGGACGGATGGCGATGGTACGCGCATCAGGAGTTGTAACGGTAGCCACCTGGTTCAAAGGAACCATGCTGCCATAGCTGTTTACACGCACGCCGTCGAGGATTGCTACGTTGGCGCGACCTGCACGAATATGTGAGAGCTCTTCGGCGAGATACATTGCTGCCATCTCCATACGCTCTGCTGCAGAATTCAAAGTTTCTTTTACGTCGATCATACTATTTTAATTTATAATTTACTATTTTTAATTTACAATTTACTATTTATTTGATTAATTCCAATCGTTTCAATTCTTCGCCCACATAGTTGGTGAGTTCCACAAACTGCTGGATGGTGAGCTGCTCCGGACGCTTGGTCATGATGTCGGTGGTGTAGAAATCCTCTCGTGGAGTTACACCTGGAAACATCTGCTTGAGGCTCACGCGCAGCATCTTGCGGCGCTGGTTGAATACGGTCTTCACCAGTCGCTTGAAGAGCTTCTCATCGCAACCCAGGTCGGTCACCTTGTTGCGGGTCATACGAATCACGGCACTCTTCACCTTTGGCGGCGGATTGAATACGCCCTCATCCACGGTAAAGAGATACTCCACATCATACCATGCCTGAATCAGCACGCTGAGGATACCATACGCCTTGTTGCCCGGCTCGGATGCCATGCGCAGAGCCACCTCTCGCTGAATCATGCCGGTGCAGCAAGGAATGAGGTCCTTGTAGTCGAGCATCTTGAAGAAAATCTGCGAGGAGATGTCGTATGGATAATTTCCCGTGAGCACAAACTGCTTGCCGTCGAATATCTGGTTGAGGTCCATTCTCAGGAAGTCCTCTCCGATGATGTTATCCTTCAGCTGAGGGAAATTCTCGTGCAGATACGCCACCGACTCGGAGTCGATTTCCACCGCCTTTACGGGGCGAGGTTTTTCTACGAGATATTGCGTAAGCACACCCATACCTGGTCCGATTTCGAGAACAGGAATATCCGGGCAGGCATCCACCGTATCGGCGATGCGCTTGGCTATGTTGAGGTCAGTAAGGAAGTGCTGACCTAGATTTTTCTTTGGCTTTACAGCTTTCATCATTATCTATCCGTTTCCGACCTTTCGGTCTGTTTGTTATTTCTTACTATATATATTTTGCAAAAATACGATTATTTTTCGAGAAATCACAGATTGGATGCGATTTTTTTTATCTTTTATATAAAAAAGGGGAAATAAAAAGGGGGTGAAGCGTTTATTTATGCTAAAAATATGCGAAAGTAGTGCCATATAAGCAATAAAAGTATTACCTTTGCACTATGATGGAAAAGAAAAAGATAGCAAACAATATCTGGAAGGTGGCACTGTCGCTCTTTTTGGGCGGAGCCATCCTCTACTGGATGTATCGCGGATTTGACTTCAGGCAGGTGGAGGACGTAGTGCTCCACAAGATGAGTTGGACCTGGATGCTGCTTTCGTTCCCCTTTGGTATTACGGCACAGCTCTTCAGGGGCTGGAGATGGAGGCAGGCGCTGGAACCTATCGGCGAGAAGCCCAGAAACGGCGTAAGCATCAACTCTATCTTCCTATCCTACGCCCTGAGCCTCGTCATCCCAAGGTCGGGTGAATTCGCAAGATGCGCCGTGCTGAAGAGATGGGACGGCATCTCATTTCCCAAATCGCTGGGTACGGTGGTAACGGAAAGAGCCATCGACTCGCTGCTCGTGCTGCTCATAGCCGGACTGGTGTTCCTGATGCAGATTCCCGTGTTCCTGAACTTCTTCGACAAGACGGGCACCAGCATGGACAGCATCCTGGGCAAGTTTACCGCCACGGGATATCTGGTTACAGCCATCTGCGCCGTTGCCGTGCTCATCCTGGCTCACATCCTGCTCAAGAAGCTGTCTATATATAATAAGGTGAAAGCCACGCTGAGCGGACTCTGGCAGGGGGTCATCTCGCTGAAGGGCGTAAAGAACGTGCCACTCTACATCGCCTTCACCCTGGGCATCTGGCTGAGTTATTTCCTGCACTATTATCTCACATTCCAGTGCTTTGAATCAACCAGCCACCTGAACCTGATGTGCGGACTGGTGACCTTCATCGTGGGCAGCATCGCCGTGATAGTGCCTACACCCAACGGAGCCGGTCCATGGCATTTCGCCGTAAAGACGATGCTCATCCTCTATGGCATCCAGCAGAACGACGCCCTCTACTTCGTGCTCATCGTGCACTCGGTGCAGACACTGCTCGTCATCCTGCTGGGCATCTACGCCTGGATAGCCCTGGCGTTTACAAAAAAAGTAAATTATAATTCTTAAATAAAGATTAAATAAAGATATTATGGCTGACATTAAGAATCTGAGTCCAGTTGAAATCTGGCGCAACTTCGACAAGTTGACACAAGTTCCACGTCCATCAGGACATTTGGAGAAAATTCAGGCTTATTTGCTCGATTGGGCAAAGGAAGCCGGCGTAGAGGCTTTCCAGGATGCTGCTGGAAACATCGTGATGCGCAAGCCTGCCACACCAGGCATGGAGAACCGCAAGGGTGTTATCCTGCAGGCTCACATGGATATGGTGCCTCAGAAGGCACCTGAGAGCAACCACGACTTCGAAAACGACCCTATCGAAACCATCATCGATGGCGACTGGGTACGTGCTAACAAAACTACCCTGGGTAGTGACGATGGTCTTGGCGTGGCTACTATCATGGCTGTGATGGAGGCTAAGGACCTGCAGCACGGACCAGTGGAGGGACTCATCACCGCAGACGAGGAGACTGGCATGTATGGTGCCAACGGTCTTCCTGAGGGTGAACTGAATGGCGACATCCTCCTGAACCTCGACACAGAGGTTTGGGGCGAGTTCGTAATCGGCAGCGCCGGCGGTATTGACATCACTGCTACACTCGACTACAAAGAGGTAGAGACCGACAAGGAAGATGCAGCCGTAAAGATTACCCTGAAGGATCTGAGGGGCGGACACTCCGGCATCGAGATCAACGAGGGCAGAGCCAACGCCAACAAGTGCATGGTACGTTTCGTACGCGAGGCTATCTCAGAGCTTGATGCTCGTCTGGCTTCCTGGAACGGCGGCAACATGCGCAACGCCATCCCATTCCAGGCAGAGGTGGTTCTTACCTTGCCAAAGGAGAATGTTGAGGCCTTGAACGATATGGTAGCCGACTGGAAGGACGAGTTCTGCGATGAATTCAAAGGCATTGAGGGTGTTGATAGAATCCAATTCTTCACAGAGAACGTAGAGACTCCAGCCACAGAGGTTCCTGCCGAGATTCAGGACAACCTGGTAGATGCAATCTATGCTTGCCACGACGGCGTATTGCGCATGTCTCCATCTATGCCAGGCATTGTAGAAACATCTTCTAACCTCGCCATCATCGAGATTGGCGGCGGCAAGGCAGCCATCAAGATTCTGGCCCGTTCCAGCCACGAATACTATAAGATGTATCTTGCAACCATGCTGGAGAGCTGCTTCAGCATGGCAGGCATGAAGGTAGAGTTCAGCGGTGCATACGCCGGCTGGAACCCTAACCCAAAGAGCGACATTCTGGAGCATGTGTTGAAGATTTACAAGGAGCAGAACGGCAAGGACGGCGTAGTTCAGGCTGTTCACGCAGGTTTGGAGTGCTCTATCATCCTGGGCAAGTATCCTCACCTCGATGTAGTATCATTCGGTCCTACACTGCTCAGTCCTCACACCGCCAACGAGCGTTGCCAGATTAGCTGCGTAGCTCCATTCTGGAACCTGATGAAGCAGTTGCTGACTGAGATTCCAGCTAAGTAAAGAAGAAAGAAATTTCAGAAAGATTAAGGAAGAATTTACAAAAAAATTAAAAAAGGAAGCCGGGAAAGAAATTTCTCGGCTTTTTTGTCCCTTTTCTCAATAAAAATCATTACCTTTGCACCCGATTTCGCAAGCACTGTAACATCTGCTAAGCAGCAGAAGCAGCCCACTTGCACAAGTTTCATCAAATTAATAACAAAATGGACGATTATCACGCGGAGAACAATAACGAATTGTAGGCGTGGAGATTCAGCATCACAACGGCTAATCTCCATACCCAAACCCTTTATATTTTGGAGATTAGCAGACAATGAAGACATACTGGAACATAGATAAGACACTGTCTCCACTCAACGAGTGGCAGTCAAATTGCTGGATACAAGTAACATGTCCAACCGATGAAGACCAGCGCTTGCTGGAAGAAGAATTCAAGATTCCTGATTATTTCCTTTCGGATATCAGCGATACCGATGAGCGTGCCCGCTACGAATACGACGATGGCTGGATGCTCATCATCCTCCGTATTCCCTACGTCAAGGAAATACGCAGCCGTACGCCTTACACCACCGTGCCGCTGGGCATCATCCACAAGCGCGACGTAACCATCACCGTATGCTTCTACGAAACCAACATGATGATTGATTTCGTAAGCTATCAGCAGAAGCGCGGCGAGGGCTTCACCGACTATGTGGATATGATTTTCCGCCTCTTCCTCTCGTCTGCCGTATGGTACCTGAAGCGACTCAAACAGATCAACTCGCTCATCGAGAAGGCGAAGCGCAACCTGGACCACGGCGTGAACAACGAGAGCCTGATAGGACTGAGCCGCCTGCAAGACTCGCTCACCTACTTCATCACCTCTATCCGAGGCAATGAGAACCTGCTCTCCAAGCTGAAGTTCAAGCTGCAGGTGGATGAGCTGGATGCCGACCTCATCGAAGACGTGAACATCGAGATGACGCAGGCGCGAGAGACTACCAGCATCTATTCCGACATTCTGGAATCAACGATGGATACCTACTCGAGCATCATCAACAACAACATGAACACCACGATGCGTACCCTGACCAGTATCAGTATCGTAATGATGTTGCCTACGCTGATATCCTCATTCTTCGGCATGAACCTGGTCAACGGCATGGAAGAAAGTCCTTACGGATTTGCCCTTGCCCTGGTCATCTCGTTTGTGGTATCCGGACTTACCTGGGGCTTCCTAAGGTACAAGCGATTGCTCTAACAACAACCCATTATATATAAAAACATTAAAAAAATATTAAAAAAATCGGATATCTTGACGGATATTCGATTTTTTTGTTTAAGTTTGCACAATATTATCATATTTAATTTGTGGCCGACTCGCGCAAGGCACGACAAGCGACCAAAGAAACTCGAATCATAAACTAAACAAAGTGACATGATGGACTCTCAAGAAAAAGCTCTGTTGCAACAGAGCGCCCTGGAAGAACCTGCCAAGAAGGCATACGCCACCAAGCAGGAAGTACTCGAAAGAGTAAAAGAAATTGCCCACAGTTCAGAGGCTCCTAACAAGGAGGAACTCGACAACCTGAAGACAACGTTCTACAAGATTCATCTCGCCGAGAGAGATGCTCAGATGAAGGAGTATCTCGCAGGAGGTGGTGACCCTGAAAAGTACGTTCTCTTACCTGATGACACAGAAGAAGCCTTCAAGGCGGAAATGCAGATCATCAAGGAGAAAAGAGCAAAGATCTTCCTACAGCAGGAAGAGGAAAAGCAGGAGAACCTGGCAAAGAAGCTTGAAATTATTGAAAAGATTAAGGAAATGGCCACTTCACCTGAAGAGGCTAACAAATCATATCAGGAATTCAAGGCCCTGCAGCAGGAGTGGAAAGAGATAAAGGCTATTCCGGCTGAGAAGGCCAACGAGGTGTGGAAGAACTACCAGCTCTACGTGGAGCAGTTCTACGACCTCCTGAAACTCAACAACGAGGCTCGCGAATACGACTTCAAGAAAAACCTGGAGGCGAAGACCAAGTTGTGCGAGGCTGCCGAGAAACTGGCTGAGGAACCAGACGTAATCTCTGCCTTCCACCAGTTGCAGGACTTGCACCAGGAGTATCGTGAGATTGGTCCTGTGGCTAAGGATTTGCGCGAGGAAATCTGGACCCGATTCAAGAATGCCAGCACCGTGATTAACAAGAAGCACCAGCAGCACTTTGAGGACTTGCGTGCCAAGGAAGAGGAGAACCTCGCCAAGAAGACTGCCCTCTGCGAGAAGATTGAGGCCATCAACCAGAAGGAGAACAAGCAGGCTGCCGACTGGGAGGAAGCTACCAAGACTGTGATTGAGGTGCAGGGCGAATGGAAGAAGATTGGTTTCGCTCCTCAGAAGATGAACGTGAAGATCTTTGAGCGTTTCCGCATCGCCAACGACGAGTTCTTCAGCAAGAAGGCTGAATTCTTCAAGACTATCAAGAGCCAGTATGCCGACAACCTGGCAAAGAAGCAGAAACTCGTAGAGAAGGCAAAGGCTTTGTCTGAAAGCACCGAGTGGAAGAAGACCGGCGACAAGCTGATTCAGCTTCAGAGAGAGTGGAAGACCGTGGGCTTCGTACCTCGCAAACAGGGCGACCAGCTCTGGAAGGATTTCCTGAACGCTTGCAACAAGTTCTTCGAGGCTCGCAACAAGGAGAATGCCGGTACCAGAAACGAGGAGCACGCTAATCTTGACAAGAAGCGTGAACTCATCGCACAACTCAAGGAATTGGCAGAGAACCCAGGCGAAAGCTTCCAGAAGAAGATGCAGGACCTCATTGCGCAGTATAATGCCGTAGGTCATGTTCCTTTCAAGGAGAAGGACAAGCTCTATAAGGAGTATCACGATGTGATGGACAAACTCTACAAGCACCTGCGCTCTAACAACGCCAAGCGCCACATGAACAACTTCAAGAACAACTTGAAGAATGTTGCCGAAAAGGGCACTAACGCCTTGGACAACGAGCGTGGCAAGCTGTTGCGCCGCTACGACCAGCTGCGTGCAGAGATTACCACCTACGAAAATAACCTCGGCTTCCTGAATGCGGCAAGCAAGAAGGGTAATAGCCTCGTAGAGGAAATGAACCGCAAGGTGGAGAAGCTGAAGGAAGACTTGAAGCTCGTAAAGGAGAAGATCAAGGCTATCGATGCAGAGAACAAGTAATCGATTTCATTGAAATCATTGAAATCATCGAAATCATACGAACCCAGGGCGAAAGCTCTGGGTTTTATTGTATTCAAGAACGCAAGTCCGCTAGGCGTCCCGCCGGATTTGAAATCCGGCGTAAAAAAATGTCCTAACCTATTTGGGCTCTGCGGATTTGAAATCCGCAGCAAGGAAGTATGCTTTTCCTTTTGTTCTGGGGTATAAACAAAAAAAAAGCATCTTTCGAATGAAAGATGCTCTCTAGTTGGGATACCCGGACTCGAACCAGGAATGACAGGACCAGAATCTGTAGTGTTACCATTACACCATATCCCAATACCATTGCAACTTCAAACATATTGCTTTCTCAATTGCGAGTGCAAAGGTACAACTTTTTTTTGAATCACCAAAATTTTTCGGCACTTTTTTTTAAAATATCTCAATTTTTTTTGTTTTTCATGGGTTTTTCGGGTATTTAGCGTATCTTTGTACCATAATTACATATAATAAGGTATAAATACAAAAAGAAAAAAGAATTAATGAACACAGTTAAACAACTCGTAGAGACTATTAAAGAAGGAATACAGGAGAAAAAAGGTCAGGATATCGTAATCGCCGACCTCAGTGAGATGGATGGTACCATCGCCAAATACTTCATCATCTGCCAGGGCGGTTCACCTACACAGGTAGAGGCCATCGCAGAATCTGTGGGCGACATGTGCCGCAAGAACCTCGGCGAAAAGCCAGTCAACGTGGCAGGACTCGGCAACGACCAGTGGGTAGCGATGGACTTCGTGGATGTTCTCGTCCACATCTTCCTCCCAGAAGTTCGTGCCTATTACGACCTGGAGCACCTTTGGGCTGACGCTAAGCTTACCCATGTGCCAAATCTCGACTAAGCATCGGGACTCAGTTCCTTATCATTGCATACAAAAACTATAAAATAATGGATCAAAGCAACAATTTAAACAACCTGGGCGGAGGAAAAGGTCCTAAGATGCCTAGGTTTAACATGAATTGGCTCTACACCATCATTATCATAGCGCTCATTGCGCTGTTCTTCAGTGGTGGTGGAGATGCCTTGGGCGGAAGCGCAGCCAAGGAAGCCACCTACACCGAGTTCAAGCAATACGTTGACAAAGGCTATGTGCTCAGCGTGGTGGCCAACAAGACCGAAAGCAACCTCAAAATATACATCAACCCTAAATACACGCGCGATGTATATAAGATGAGCGCCCAGAACGTGGGTCCTAACCCATACGTGAAAGTACAGTTCGGCTCTATCGACGAAATGGATCGCTACGCCAACGAGAAGGTGAAAGAGGGAAAGATTCACTCCTTCAGTTATGACAACCAGAAGGACAACGACTTCTGGAGCCTCATCATGAGCCTTGCCCCACTGCTTCTCTTCTTCTTCTTCATCTACTGGATGTCGGGCAGAATGGGCAGCGGAATGAGCAACATGGGCGGCGGCATCTTCAACGTAGGAAAGAGCAAGGCGAAAATGTATGAGAAGGGAAATGCCATCGGCATTACCTTCAAGGACGTTGCCGGACAGGAAGGTGCCAAGCAGGAGGTGCAGGAAATTGTGGATTTCCTGAAGAATCCGCAGAAATACACCGACCTGGGTGGTAAGATTCCTAAGGGCGCCCTGCTCGTAGGTCCTCCGGGAACCGGTAAGACTCTTCTGGCAAAGGCGGTGGCTGGAGAAGCTGGCGTTCCATTCTTCTCGATGAGCGGTTCCGACTTCGTGGAAATGTTTGTCGGCGTAGGTGCATCGCGTGTTCGCGACCTCTTCCGCCAGGCAAAGGAGAAATCTCCAAGTATCATCTTCATTGATGAGATCGACGCCGTGGGTCGTGCCCGCAGCAAGAACCCAGCCATGGGTGGCAACGATGAGCGCGAGAACACCTTGAACGCCCTGCTCACCGAGATGGATGGTTTCGGCACCAACAGTGGTGTGATTATCCTGGCTGCAACCAACCGTGTGGATATGCTCGACAGCGCCCTGCTCCGTGCGGGTCGTTTCGACCGAGAAATCCACGTAGATCTTCCAGGCTTGAACGAGCGCAAGGCTATCTTCCTGGTTCACCTCAAACCTATCAAGATTGACGAGACCGTGGATGTAGATCTGCTAGCACGTCAGACTCCGGGCTTCTCGGGTGCTGATATTGCGAATGTCTGCAACGAGGCTGCCCTCATCGCAGCCCGCCACAACAAGAAGGCGGTTTGCAAGCAGGATTTCCTCGACGCCGTAGATAGAATCGTAGGCGGATTGGAGAAGAAGACCAAGGTGATGACTGCTGATGAGAAGCGCAGCATCGCCCTGCACGAGGCTGGCCACGCTACCATTTCATGGTTCTGCCAGTACGCCAACCCACTGATTAAGGTAACCATCGTACCTCGCGGTCAGGCACTCGGCGCAGCCTGGTATCTGCCAGAAGAGCGCCAGATTACCACCAAGGAGCAGATGCTCGATGAGATGTGTTCACTGATGGGTGGACGTGCCGCCGAGGAACTCTTCACCGGTCACATTTCTTCTGGTGCGATGAACGACCTGGAGCGTGCTACCAAGAGTGCCTATGGCATGGTGGCTTACCTGGGTATGAGCAAGAGCCTGCCAAACATCTGCTATTACAACCAGAACGAGTATTCGTTCCAGCGTCCATACTCAGAGACCACTGCCCGCGAGATAGACAAGGAGGTGCTGCAGATGGTGAACGAGCAATACACCCGTGCTAAGAACATCCTGATGGAGCACAAGGAGGGTCACAATGCCCTTGCCGAACTGCTGATTCAGAAAGAGGTGATCATGGCAGAGGATGTGGAGCACATCTTCGGCAAGCGCCCATGGCTGAGCCGCTCGCAGGAAATCATGGAAGACGAGCAGCCTAAGATTGACGATGCCGTGATGGACATGCCTGAGGTTCAGGCTGCCATCAAGGAGCACGAAGAGGCCAAGAAGCAGGCAGAAGAGAACTCTTCAAAGGATTCTTCAGAAACTTCTGAAACCAAGGATTCTTCAGAAACTTCTGAAGCCAAGACTTCTTCAGAAACTTCTGAGACCAAGGCTTCTTCAGAAAACGAGAATAATAACGAAAAATAGGCAAACCTATGACTGATAAACAGAAAAATCTAGTGATAAGATCCATTACAGGCGTACTCTTCGTCGCCTGTATGGTTTCTTGCTTCCTGAATCCAAGGGCGATGGTATTCCTGTTCGCCCTGATTACAGGACTTAGCATCTGGGAGTATTGCGGACTGGTAAACCAGAAGGAAGACATCTGCGTGAACCGCTTCATCACCACCGTGGCAGGCGTTTATTTCTTCCTTGCCGTGGCAGGTTTCCGCACAGGCATCGTGAGCAACTTCGTGGTATTCATACCCTACCTGCTCACCATCGTGTATCTCTTCATTGCAGAGCTTTACACAGGCAACAAGAATGCCATCAACGACTGGGCCTACACCATGCTTCCACAGATGTATATTGCTCTGCCATTCTCGATGATTAACGTTTTGTCGTTCGAGTCATCGGCATTCGATGGTCAGATACATTATGATATGCTCTTGCCATTGAGCATCTTCATCTTCCTCTGGACAAACGATACGGGTGCCTACTGCAGCGGCTCACTTTTCGGCAAGCACAAGCTATTTCCTCGCATCAGTCCGGCTAAGAGTTGGGAAGGCAGCATCGGTGGCGGCATCTTCGTGATTATCGCAGCCGTCATCATCGGTTACATCGCCAATGACGGTGCAGCCCATCGCCTGAGCATTCCAGGCTGGGTAGGTCTCGGAGTGGTAGTAGCCTTCTTCGGCACCTGGGGTGACTTGGTAGAAAGTCTCTTCAAGCGCACGCTGGGCGTAAAGGATAGCGGCACCATCCTGCCAGGACATGGCGGTATGCTCGACCGTTTCGATTCATCGCTCATGGCAATACCGGCAGCGGTGATTTACCTCTACACCCTCCAGCTTTTCGGATAAAAACAAAAAAATCGCAGCTCACCCATTTCGGGACGTGCTGCGATTTTTCTTATAACTAAGATTTCTCTTATAGCAATATACTATTTCAACTCTTCCTGCTGCGACTGATTGAGCTGTTCTTCCGCCTGCCGGGCACGCTCTGCTTCTTCTTCGGCCAGTCTTCTTGCTTCTTCAGCTCTTCTTCTAGCCATTTCAGCCTCCTGCTCAGCTCTTCTTCTAGATATTTCAGCTTCCTGCTCAGCCTTTATCCTAGCCGTCTCAGACTCCAGCTCGGCTTTCTTCTTCGCCGCTTCTGCCTCAGACAATGCCTTTAATCTTGCACGTTCGGCGGCCTCGGCAGCAGCCTTGGCTTCGGCTTCCGCTCTTTCTCTAGCCAATTTGAGAAGCATCTCCCTGCGCTTTACCAGCAGATCATACATGATGGCAGCAGCCTCATCCGGAGCCACCTGATTGCCCAAGCGCTCTCTCACCTCACGATACTCGGCAAGCATACGTTCCCTACCCTCCTTACCAGGAAGAATCTGATAAAGCTGGTCGGCGATAGCATCCACCTTAAAACGGTCGGCAAACATTTCCTGAACCACCTCCTTATCAGCTATCAGATTCACCAGCGAGATATACTTGCACGACATTACATGCTTAAATGCGAAACGAACCAGACGAGGCAATGGCGTTTCATAGCAAACCACCTGGGGCACCTCGAAAAGTGCCGTCTCCAGCGTAGCCGTACCACTCGTCACCAAAGCAGCCGTAGCATGAGTCAACAGCGGATAAGTTTTGTTGCGCACCATCTTAACAGGAGTGCCCTTCAAAAACTTCTCGTAGTAAGCATCCTCAATGGAAGGAGCCCCCGCAAGCACCATCTGGTAATCCTCGAATCTTTCTGCCACCTCTATCATGGCAGGCAGATTATCCTTAATTTCCTGCAATCTGCTTCCGGCAAGCAAGGCTATTATCGGACGATGCTTGTCCAAATTATTCTCTTCACAGAACTCCAGGGTAGTCTGCTGATAAGAAGCTCTGAATCCATTCACCTCTTCTGCCGTAGGATTACCCACGTAATGGATGGGATAGCGATGTTTTTTCTCGAAGAACGGAACCTCGAAAGGCAGGATTGAGAAGAGTTCGGCAATATCGCGCTTAATGCTGCGGATGCGCCATTCCTTCCAAGCCCAAATCTTAGGCGAAATATAATAATATGCAGGTATATTCGTCTTCTTTTTCAAGAACTTGGCAATATTCAGATTAAATCCCGGATAATCTACCAGAATCACCACATCGGGCCTCCACTTCACGATATCCTCCTTGCACTTTTTCATGTTGGCAAAGATGGTACGAAGATGCAGAAGCACTGGAACAAAGCCCATATAGGCCAGTTCCTTGTAATGCTTGACACGAGTGCCTCCTTCGGCAGCCATCAAATCGCCTCCGAAGAATCTGAACTCAGCAAACTCATCAATATTTTTCAGTGAGTGCATCAACCTACTAGCATGTAGGTCGCCACTTGCCTCTCCTACTATCAAATAATACTTCATGATATTTATTTTTCAACTTTGAACTTTGAGATTTTAAAGTTCAAAGTTCTTGATCCAGTCATAATCCGTAATATCAATCTTGGTTGGCGTAATGGAAATATAACCATTGTTCACAGCCCACTGGTCTGTATCCGTAGCCTCAGGCTCATCATTGCGGTAGTCGCCCACCATCCAATAATAGTCATAGCCGTGCGGATGCGTGCGATGCTCCACCTCGTTAATCCACGAACCATGAGTCATTCTGCAGGCCTTGAATCCCTTGAACGGAGGCTGCGCCGGGAAGTTGACATTCAGGCAGGTATATTCAGGCAAGCCCTTCTCGAGCACCATCTTCACCACCTTAAGCACCCCCTCGCGCAAAGGCGAGAGATCGGCAGTTTCATCGTAGTTGCAACTGCTGAAGGCTATGCTTGGAATATGCTGCATGCAACCCTCCTTCGCCACACCCATGGTGCCCGAATAATGGTTGTTTACACTAGAGTTATCGCCATGGTTAATACCGCCAATCACGAGGTCGGGACGGCGGTCTTTCAGGAACTGGTCGAGCGCCAGCTTCACGCAATCCACCGGAGTTCCGCTGCACGACCACACCTCCACGTCCTCGCCCATGTTGTGGCGTCGCTTGAGGCGCAGCGGTGTAGTAGCCGAGAAGGCACAGGCAAAGCCAGAGCGTGCACTTTCGGGAGCCACAACCAGCAAGTCGCACCAGTCCTTGAGGAAGCTTACAAGCGTTTTAATACCATTGGCATGATAGCCATCATCATTAGAAATTAACACTAAAGGTTTCTTATTTTCCATAAAAATATCTTTCTTTTGGGTGCAAAAGTACGAAAAAACCTTTAAAGTAACATATTTCTCGCATATTTTTTGTATCTTTGCCGAAAAATTCTGCACTCGAAAGCCATTTTTAGCTCACGGGCGCACACTTTAGGTTATTATATAAACAAAAGAAATGGGAAAAATAATCGCATTAGCTAATCAGAAAGGTGGTGTCGGAAAGACCACTACGACCATCAACCTGGCAGCATCGCTCGCCACACTGGAGAAGACGGTGCTTGTCATTGACGCCGACCCGCAGGCGAACGCATCCAGCGGACTGGGCGTTAACCTTGGCGAAGTGGAATGTTCGCTCTACGAATGCATCATCGACCATGCTGATATTCGAGATGCTATCTATACAACCGACATCGACGGTCTCGACATCGTGCCAAGCCACATCGACCTCGTGGGCGCTGAGATAGAAATGCTCAACCTGAAAAATCGAGAAAGGGTCATCAAGAACCTGCTCGAACCCATCCGCAACGATTACGACTACATACTCATAGATTGTTCGCCTTCATTGGGACTCATCACCGTAAACTCGCTCACCGCAGCCGACAGCGTTGTTATCCCAGTGCAATGCGAATATTTTGCCTTAGAAGGTATCAGCAAACTGCTCAACACCATCAAGATTATCAAGAGCAAGCTGAACCCGAAACTAGAAATAGAAGGATTCCTGCTCACGATGTACGACAGCCGCCTGCGCCTAGCCAACCAGATTTACGACGAGGTGAAGCGCCACTTCCAGGAACTGGTGTTCAAGACGGTGATTCAGCGCAACGTGAAGCTGAGCGAAAGTCCTAGCCACGGTCTCCCTGTCATCCTCTACGATGCAGAGAGCAATGGTGCCAAGAACCATCTGGCACTGGCGAAGGAAATTATCAACAGAAATAGTTAGGAGTTAGAAATTGAACCCTTCATGAGGAAAGTTCAATGTTCAAAATTCAAAGTTCAAAGTAAAAAATGGCAGTACATAAGAAATTCAATAACGGCATGAAGAGCAACGCCCTGGGGCGCGGTCTCGACGCCCTCATATCAACCGAGGGAGTCCGCACGCAGGGCAGCAGCACCATCAACGAGATTCCGCTCGACCAGATTGAGGCAAATCCTAATCAGCCCCGAAGAGAGTTCGACGAGGAAAGCTTGCAGGAACTGGCAGACAGCATCCGTGCCATCGGCATCATCCAACCCATCACCCTGCGACAGATTTCAGAAAACCACTTCCAGATCATAGCAGGTGAACGCCGCTGGAGAGCCTCTCAGCTGGCAGGTCTCACAGCCATTCCAGCCTACATCCGCACCATCAGCGATGAGAACGTGATGGAGATGGCACTCGTGGAGAACATCCAGCGCCAAGACCTCAATGCGATAGAAATAGCACTTGCATACGAACATCTGATGGAAAACGAGGGAATGACCCAGGAGAAAGTTTCCGAGCGCGTGGGAAAAAGCCGTGCTGCCATCGCCAACTATCTCCGATTGCTGAAGTTGCCTGCACAGGTGCAGATGGCTCTGCAGAAGAAGGAAATCGATATGGGACACTGCCGTGCCCTGCTCGCACTCGACAGTCCTTCACTGCAAATCAAGCTCTTCAAGGAAATCCAGAAGAATGGGTATTCCGTGAGAAAGGTGGAGGAAATGGTGCAGCGACTCAAGAACGGCGAGGACGTGGAAAGCGGAAAGAAAACCATCACCGCCAAAGCGCAAGTACCAGAGGAGTTTGCCATGCTCAGAGACCGCCTGTCTTCCTTCCTCAATACCAAAGTACAGTTCACCTGCTCTTCCAAGGGCAAGGGAAAAATCAGCATTCCTTTCGCCAACGAAGAGGAGCTGGAGCACATCATGAACGTTTTCGATAAATTGAAACAAGAATAAAAAGTGAATTTGAAATTATCACATATCTGTATTTCGGCTTCATTGCTGGCTGCCTCACTCAATGCCTCTGCACAGAAGCAAAAGGTGAAGGCTGACGTGGCCGTACCTGCCTTCGCAGCCTCCGACTCTGCCCAACAGGCTACCCGGGAAGCGAAGACGCCGGTAGATTCGGTCATCACAGCCCAAGACAGTCTCAACCTGGCAAAGCTCAACCATTCGTTGCAGCCTACCCAAAAGAAAAAGCGCAACTGGGCTACCTGGAAGCCAGATACCAAACGAGCCATGTGGCTTGCCTTGGTCTTGCCTGGTGCAGGACAGATATACAATCGCAAATACTGGAAGCTACCTATTATATATGGTGGCTTTGTGGGCTGCGCCTACGCCATCACCTGGAACAACCAGATGTATCACGACTATTCGCAAGCCTACCTCGACATCATGGATGATGACCCGAACACGCAGAGCTACAACCAGTTTCTGCACCTGGGAGCCACCATCAATGAATCGAATATTGAACGCTACAAGGAGATATTCCGCAAGCGTAAAGACAGATTCCGCCGTTGGAGAGACATGGGAACCTTCGTGATGATAGGCATCTATGCCTTCTCTGTCATCGATGCCTACGTAGATGCATCGCTCTCAGAATTCGACATCTCCGACGACCTCAGCCTCAGGGTGGAACCAGCCGTGCTCAACAACGGTCGCTCCACCAACCCGCTACGTTCGGGAACCCTGGGAGTGCAATGCTCGCTTACATTCTAAAGAAGAGCAATGCTCGCTTACATTCCAAAAGAGAATGCATACCGGGCTCACACCCACCATATTCCAAGAATATCAGATTTAAAATCATATAGACAAAAACAGAAAATAGATAATAGATAAATGAAGAAAATAATCATTATGGCAGCAGCGATGCTGTTTAGCTGGCAGGGCATTCAAGCCCAAAATGACAAATCAGACGACGACGATGTGATTACCGTGACCGACCAAGACGGCAAATCAGAAGAATTTGAAGTACCTGTAGGTTTGGAAGACAACCTGGACAGCCTCTTGCTCTTATACAACACGCAGACTTACATGATGCCTGATACATCGTGCAAGTATCGCGATGTGAACCCGGTTTTCGAAAAAGAGGTATATATCGACCGCCTGAAGCGATTGCCTACCCTCATCGAAATGCCATACAACGAGGTGGTACAGAAATTCATCGACCGCTATAGCGGCAAACTCCGCCGCTCCGTGAGTTTCATGCTCGGTGCCAGCAACTTCTATATGCCTATCTTCGAAGAGGCACTGGAAGCCTACAACCTGCCACTGGAGCTGAAATACCTGCCAGTCATCGAATCGGCACTTAACCCTAAAGCCGTTTCCCGAGTAGGAGCCACAGGTCTCTGGCAGTTTATGCTTGCCACCGGAAAACGCTATGGCCTGGAGGTAAACACCCTCTACGACGAGCGCCGCGACCCAGTGAAGGCATCGTATGCAGCCGCTCACTACCTGCGCGATCTCTACAAACTCTTCGACGACTGGAACCTCGTTATCGCAGCTTACAACTGCGGTCCTACCAACGTAAACAAGGCCATCCATCGTGCCAAGGGCGAGACCGACTACTGGAAGATTTATCCATACCTGCCAAAGGAGACACGTGGATATGTGCCAGCATTCATCGCAGCCAACTACATCATGAACTATTATTGCGACCACAACATCTGTCCGATGGTAACCGAGTTGCCAGTAAAGACCGACACCGTGGAAGTAACCAAGGAAGTACATATAGAGCAGATAGCCCAGGTGCTCAACATCAACTCAGAGCATCTTCGCAACCTGAACCCACAATATCGCCGCGACATCATCTACGGCAACCGCAAGCCGATGCCAGTACGCCTTCCTGTTTCGCTCATCGGAGCATTCATCGACAAGGAAGACTCCATCTATAATTACAAGGCAGATGAGTATCTTGCCAAGCGCGATGTGGTGGAAGTAAACGACGACGAGCCAAGCTATACCCGCAATCGCAGCAGCCGCTCACGCAGCAGCGTTTCATCAACATCCAACAGCCGCAACAAGAAATCTGGTCGCAACAACCGTAGCAAAAAGGACAGAAAGGACAGAAAGACCAGCAGCAAGAAGAAGGGCGACAAGAGCGTAACCATCAGAAAAGGTGATACGCTATCGGAGATTGCAGCTCGCAACGGAACAACCGTGAAGAAGCTCCGCAAGCTCAACAAGATTTCGGGCAACAGCATCCGTGCCGGAAAGAAACTGAAAGTGAAGTAAATTCACCAATTAACTATTCTTACATTATTAATATATAACTGGAGGATACGATTATGGACGACCAGAACTTGAAAGACCTAGAAAGAGAGCAAGCCGACAACAAGCTGATAGGCGATGCCTTTCAAAAATTGCTCGACACCTACCTCAGCTCGCGACACCGCAAGAAGGTAGATATTGTGACCAAAGCCTTCAACTTCGCCCGACAGGCGCACAAAGGAGTGCGCCGTCTTTCGGGCGAGCCCTATATCATGCACCCTATCGCCGTGGCTCAGATAGCCTGCGAGGAAATGGGACTCGGCTCCACCAGCATCTGTGCAGCCCTGCTGCACGACGTGGTGGAAGACACCGATTACACCGTAGAAGACATCAGCAACATCTTCGGCGAAAAGGTAGCACAAATCGTTGACGGACTCACCAAGATAAGCGGTGGAATCTTCGGCGACAAAGCATCGGGGCAGGCAGAGAATTTCAAGAAACTCCTGCTCACCATGAGCGATGATATCCGAGTGATTCTCATCAAGATTTGCGACAGACTGCACAACATGCGCACCTTAGCATCGCAGCCTGCCAACAAGCAGTATAAGATTGCAGGCGAAACCTTATACATCTATGCCCCACTTGCCAACCGACTCGGACTCAACAAGATCAAGACCGAGCTGGAGAACCTCAGCTTCCGCTACGACCATCCGCAGGAATATGCCAACATAGAACATAAGCTTGCCGACACCGAAGCGCAGCGTGATACGCTCTTCGCCCAATTCACAGCCCCTATCCGTGAAGTTCTCGACAAAGCGGGCGTGAAATACAAGCTCAAGGCACGTGTCAAGAGCCCTTATTCTATTTGGAGCAAGATGCAGAACAAGCACGTATCGTTTGATGAAATCTACGACATCCTCGCCGTCCGCATCATCGTTACGCCTAAAGACCGCACCAACGAGGTGAACGAATGCTTCAGGGTTTATGTGGCCATCAGCCAGATATACAAAAGCCATCCCGACCGTCTTCGCGACTGGCTTAACCATCCTAAGGCCAACGGTTACCAGGCACTCCACGTAACCCTGATGAGTAAGCAGGGAAGATGGATAGAAGTTCAGATTCGCTCCGACCGCATGGACGAGGTGGCAGAAAAGGGATTTGCTGCTCACTGGAAATACAAGGAAGGCGGCGAATATACTGAAGATGAAAACGAATTGAACGACTGGCTCAGCACCATCAAGGAGATTCTTGATGATCCGCAGCCAGACGCCATGGACTTCCTCGACGCCATCAAGCTCAATCTCTACGCATCAGAAATCTTCGTGTTCACCCCTAAGGGAGAAATCAAGACGATGCCGGCCAACTCTACGGCGCTCGACTTCGCCTTCCAGATACACACCTTCCTGGGCAGCCACTGCATCGGAGCCAAGGTAAACCACAAGCTGGTACCACTGAGCCACAAGCTTAACAGTGGCGACCAGGTGGAGATTCTTACATCCAAGAGCCAGCATGTGCAGCCCGACTGGATCAGCTTCGTAAGCACCGCCAAGGCGAAAAGCAAGATTATGGCGATACTGCGCCGCGACTCCCGAGAAATTCAGAAGAAGGGTGAGACCATCCTCACCGAATGGCTCCAGAAGAACAATATGGAAATGACCAACTCCATAGTAGATAAACTCTGCGAGTATCACAATATCCAGCAGCACGAAACCTTCTTCCAAAGTATCGGAGAGCATTGCCTCATCCTGGGCGATAAAGACCTCGATGAATTGCAAGGCAAGAACAAGAAGCCAAAGCAGAGTGCAGGAGGCTGGCGAAACTTCATCCCATTCCTGGGCAAGAACAAGAGCAAGGAAGAGACTACGGGAATCGTAAAAACGCAGGAACTCTTCGTGGTGGGCAAGGACTTCAACAAGAAGAAACCACTCATTCTGACCGAAGAGAACATCAACCAGTTTATCTTCCCATCCTGTTGCCACGCTATCCCTGGCGATGACGTCATGGGCTTCATCGACAACAAGAACCGCATCGAGATTCACAAGCGTTCTTGCAACATTGCAGCCAAGCTGAAATCGAGCTATGGCAATCGCATCATAGATGCCAAGTGGGACATGCACAAGCAGATGCTCTTCGATGCAACCATCGAAATCAAGGGTATCGACCGCAAGGGCATGCTTCTCGACGTGAGCAAGATTATCAGCGACCAGCTGGGCATCAATATTCACAAGGTTACCATCAGCAGCGACAACGGTATCTTCGACGGAACCATCGAACTCCGTGTTCACGACCGCGAGGAAGTGAAGACTATCATGGACCAGCTCAAGACCATCGATGACTTGCAGGAAGTGCAGAGAATCTTGTAGTGCAGAAATCATCAATCAGAAAACATCAATCAGAGAATATAAGGAGTTAGAAGCTTGAAATTTGAAATTAAAAGTTTGAAATTAAAAGTTTGAGCTTCTAACTCCTAAATTCCATATTTAAGCTACAATCTTTAAAACAAATGAAACAGATTTTCTTATCAATTATGATGATGTTGACGATTCTGCCTCTAGCAGCCGCCAACAAGTATGACAACCCAGACACCCTGGTAGTTTCCCGTGACGGAACAGGCGAATTCCGCACCATCGATGAAGCCATCGAAGTGTGCCGCGCCTTCATGGACTACACCAAGGTAATCTATGTAAAAAAGGGAGTTTATAAGGAGAAGCTCATCATCCCAACCTGGCTCACCAACATTACCATCTGCGGTGAAGACCGTGACCAGACCATCATCACCTGGGATGACCACGCCAATATTCTGATGCCTATCGGCGGTCTCGACTCCGAAGCTGCAGCCAAAGGCAAGAAGATGGGCACCTTCCGCACCTATACCCTCAAGGTGCAGGGCAACTACATTACGCTGAAGGACATCACCATCGAGAACAATGCTGCCAAACTGGGACAAGCAGTAGCACTCCACATCGAAGGCGATCATATTCTGGTGCAGAACTGCCGACTCCTGGGAAATCAGGATACCGTATATACAGGCAGAGCAGGCTCTCGCATCGCCTTCTACGACTGCTACATCGAAGGAACCACCGATTTCATCTTCGGTCCTAGCCTGGCATGGTTTGAAAATTGCGAGATTCACAGCAAGGCCGACAGCTACATTACAGCCGCATCAAGCCCAGCCGGTCAGAAATACGGCTATGTGTTCAACAAGTGCAGATTAACAGCAGCCGATGGTGTAAAGAAGGTGTATCTGGGCCGTCCTTGGCGTCCATTCGCCAAGACACTCTTCATGAATTGCGAAATGGGTAGCCACATCCGTCCTGAGGGTTGGCACAACTGGAACAACCCTAAGAACGAAGAAACGGCAGAATATAGCGAATACAAGAACCATGGTCCAGGCGCCACCACCAAGGGCAGAGTAGCCTGGAGCCATCAGCTGAGCAAGAAAGAGGCAGGCAAGGTTACCATCGCCGAGGTTTTCGGCGAAGAATGCTGGTAAGCCCTCACTCCCCTACCCGTTCAACTAATCATAAAGTTCAAAGCTCAAAGTTCAAAGTTCAAAGTCTTAAACCAGTCCATCGAGCTGCTTCTTGAGCTCCTTAAGCTGGTCTCTCACAGATATCAGGGTGTCGAGAACGTCAGACGACTTCTCGGCACCCGTTCTGTTTTGATTCAGATACTTACGTGCCGCAGCAATCTTGAAACCCTTCACCTTGATGAGGTTGTAGATGAGCTTCACCTGCTCAATATCCTTCTCGGAATATTGGCGCACCTTGTTGGCAGAAACCTTCGGACGGAGGAACGGAAACTCCTTCTCCCAATAACGGAGAGTTGACTCACTTACGCCCACTTCCTCAGATACTTCCTTGATAGAATAGTACAATTTTACGTTTTTATCTGTGTTTAATGCCATTTTTTCTAACTTTAAATTCAAAAATAATTAATTTAGTTGCAAAATTAAACAATTCTTCTTATCTTTGCAAAGATTTTCGGAAGAAAATGCCCTAAAGGGCAAAAATAATTCAAAGAGAGGACTTCCAATCCCCTTCTTAAAACGAGAAATTGAAATTAAAGATAAATATAAAAAGATATGATGACAGCTAATGAAGTGCGCGAATCCTTCAAGAAATTCTTCGAAGGTAAGGGCCACAAAATTGTTCCATCAGCACCTATGGTTATCAAGGATGACCCAACGCTGATGTTTACAAACGCTGGTATGAACCAGTGGAAAGACATCATCCTCGGTACAAAAGACCCAGGCAAGGATGTTCGTCGTGTTGATACTCAGAAATGTCTCCGTGTAAGCGGTAAGCACAACGACCTCGAAGAGGTAGGTCATGATACTTACCACCACACCATGTTCGAGATGCTCGGTAACTGGAGCTTCGGCGACTACTTCAAGGAAGGCGCTATCGATATGGCTTGGGAGTATCTTACTGGAGTTTTGAAACTCAACCCTGCCGACCTCTACGTTACCGTATTCGAGGGTAGCAAGGAAGAAGGTCTGGAACGCGACAACGAGGCAGCAGGTTACTGGGCTAAGCACGTGCCAGCCGACCACATCATCAATGGCAACAAGCACGACAACTTCTGGGAGATGGGCGATACAGGTCCTTGCGGTCCTTGCT
>USJX01000031.1 GCA_900555035.1 uncultured Prevotella sp. | reverse complement strand
CACTTGTCCAAAAACTGGGTGACAGAACGAACCAAAACTCTCAAACAAGTGAGTTTATATTGGAACATAGAACTGGACACCCTAATAAAAAAGTAAACTTGATGTATTTAAAAGCGATGCTTGTAAATGCGATTTTCTGCCCTTCTGCTGCGAAGCAGATGGGCAGATTTTTTTGTACAAAGAAACCATTCGCCTTAATCTGTTATCTGTTGATTTTTAACCAGCAAATCATGACGTTTCTTTTTGATTTGTTCCTCAGTGTTGAACTTTATCAACTCCAATGCTTTTGTGTAGATCATATATTGGATGGCATCCTTGATACTCATACTAAAAGGAGAACCTTCTGGACCATAGTTATCAACATCCTGATCTCTAACAACATCCAGTACCTCGATAAGATGATTTACCTTATCCTCAATACTTTTAAACTGGAAAAGGTAAGCTCGCATCACCCTCAGCATATGGGTAAACTTCATATCATCTCCAGCTCTGATTGACTCTAAATCATGTTTGGAAACACCATACACCTTATCCAACTTTTCCTGGGTAACGCGAGTACCTTTTTCTGACAGGTCTTTAAACACACCAAGAAAAAATGTACCAATTCTCTTGAGTACATTTTTTTGATTACTTTTTTTTATTAACATTGTTGTTGATAGTATATTAAATTATTAACTGAAATTTTGCAAGAAGCATTCTGCCCTCCCCGAAAGGAGCGAATGTGAATAAAATACTCTCCCACCATCTTTCAGTTTGTAAAGGTATATATTTTTTCGGGATTATTGACATTTTACCCGAATTCATTTGTGAATTTTCGTAAATTTTGACTAAATATATGTTTAAATACATTAAATCTTGTACGTTTTCCACCCAAAAAATGGGGTGAAGGCATGGTGAATCTCGCCGGAAAAAACTACTTTTGCAACCGAAATCAAGCCCGAGTGACCGCTGATTCGAGAGTGTGATGTGAACCCTAGGGTCCAGAACTTTTGTATATACAGCGTGTTATAAAGGTAAATGAAATGAAAATCAGGGTTTTAGATATAGGTTTTTAGTATCGGAAAACTAGTTTTTTGAGACCAAGCCTTCACATCACAGCCTTGCATTCACAGAAAAAATGGCCGACCGAAGAGGCAAAATTCTCCAGCCGACTACTAAATATTTGACAAAACAAATATCCAACTTATGAAACAATCGCAGAACGACGCCGTGATGCCGTCACTATTCGCATCACTCAAGAGCACCGAGAGCATGCCTCTCGCAAGTAGAGAAGACTTGGAGCGCCTTATCACAAAGGACTCCATGGTAAGTTCACTAACCATGGCCTATCGCAAAAGAATGGACATCAGCAAGAGCTATGCAGATGAGCTAAAGCCCCTCGGTCCTGCCATCTCAGCCTCACTGCAGTATGACGGCAGAGGCAGAAGCCTGGAGAACGTGAAGGCTGAGACCAAGATGCTGGCCTTGGACTACGACATCCATGATGTTCCGGCAGAGCAGCTCGACGGCATATTCAAGGCGGCATGCCAGTCGGCCTATGCCCTAGCCGTGTATCACACCATCAGCGGACAGGGTATCCGCATCATCGTGGGATACGACAGAGCCGAGAACTGCGACCTCACCATCGTGGATCTCTTCAATGCCATCATCAAGAAGGCCATCAGCTTCTACAACACCCTGCTCAACTGGGAGGCCGACCAGCAGGCCACCGACATCGGCAGACTCTGCGGCCTTGCCCACGCCCCTGATGCCTACTTCAACTGGGAGGCAATCCCCCTGAAGCTCACCCCCAGCGAGCTGAAGGTTACCCAGGAACGCATCAAGAACGAGAAGAAGAAAAACAAGGGCGGCAGACCTAAGAGCAGCAAGACCCGCAAGAAGAAGGGCGGCTACACCCCAACCATCGAGGAAGCAGCTCCCCACATCAAGGTGATGATTGAAAGCTGGGGCAGAAGATTCGAGGAGCATCAGCACAACGAGTATGTTACCAGCTTTGCCTACTGCTGCCTGAAATACGGCATCGAGGAGGAGAAGGCACTGCAGTATGCCACCTCAGAATTCTCGCAGCAGTATGCCGAGACGGCAAGCGTGGTGAGAAGTGTGTACAAGAACCATGGCGAACTTGCCGGCAAATGGCACTTCTACTCCAAGGGCGAGGACTATCCGGCTCAGGCTACGCTGAAGCTCATCAGACAGTGGCTCGACCAGAACTACGAGTTCGTTCACAACGTGGTTACCGGCAAGTATCAGGTGGTGAGCCGCATGGTGAAGGATGCCAAGTATCTGAAATATACCGATGTGAGCGACGATATCCTGCACTCCATCTGGATGGAGATGGACCTGAAGGGCATCCATACCAGTGTGCAGAAACTGGGGGATATCGTGACCAGCGACTACAGCCAGCCTTTCAATCCGCTGGACCACTATCTGCGCAGTCTGCCGAAGTGGGACAGTAAGACGGATTACATCAGGGAGTTTGCCATGCGAATCACGGTGGAAGACCGCCCCGAGTATTGCCACACCCAGGAGGAGTTTGTGGAATATTTCCGAAAGTGGTTTGTGTCGATGGTGGTGGCATGGCTCAATCCTCACTTCGTGAACCAGTCGATGCTGATTCTGGTGGGCAAGGGCGGCATCTACAAGACCACCATTCTGGGTGCCCTACTCCCTCCATGCCTCAAGGCTTACTATCTGAACGACAGTACCAGCAACTATCTGGACAAGGATGCCATGGAGGCTCAGGCTACCAAGGCTAGTGTGAACCTGGATGAGTTTGAGGCGATATTCGGCAGAAACCTGAGTGCCTTCAAGAGCAACATGACCAAGGAGGTTTTCTCCTTCCGTCGTCCTTATGACAAGTATCGCTCAGAGCTGGAGCATCGGGCTTCGCTCTGCGATACGAGCAATCAGCAGCACATCATCACCGATGTGGAGAACCGCCGTTTCTCGCCATGGATTGTTACCAAGATTGTGAGCCCTAGAGAGAAGCCTATCAACTACGAGGGTCTCTACTCTCAGGCTGTGGCTTTGGGTCAGAGTGTATCGAAGGGCAAGACCCGAGAGGATGGCTGGGTATATTGGCAGACTTTCGAGGATGTGGAGAAAATGCGTAAGCACAATCGCCTCTTCATGGTTTCCAACTTTGCAGAGGAGCCAGATATTGCGTTTTTTTCGTATCCCGGATGAATCTACAGAGCCCAGGTTTATCAAGTCGGTTACCACAGCAGAGATTATGGAAAAGATCTGCACCAACCCTGCCTTGCGCCAGAACATGTCGAACCAGAGCATCGGCAGCATCATGGCGAGACTTGGTTTCAAGAGTGAACACGGACGTACGGGAAATTTTTGGCTCGTGGTGGAAAAGAGCGGTGCGGAAGTGGCGCAGTATTCGAACTACAATCCGAACTACCCTAACCCGTGATTCTATCTAAGTCACTGAGATTTCTATCTAAGTCACTGAGATTTCTATCTTAGTCATTTCTGAACCCGAAACAAGTTTGAGAGTATGCCAAATCAATATAGCAAGAGAGCCATCGCTCATCTCTACTTCCCTGATGCCAAACCTGAGAGTGCTGAAAAGCGCTTGATGGTTTGGATCAAGCAATGCAAGGGACTCATGGAACAGCTTCAGGCAGATGGTTACAAGAGTAGAAGCTGGGGATTTACTCCGAAGCAAAAGGAGCTTATTTTTGAATATTTGGGGGATCCGTAAGGGTTTCCCAAACTTTTTTTTGTTTTTTTCGATTTTTTTTTTTGCTTATCTTCGCGAATCTTCGCGAATCTTCAGAGTGAGTCGAAAAAAAGCCGTATCTTTGCATCGTAATTCAGAAGGAGATGCATCAACTGGAGAGTTACTAAAACTAAATTAACTAACAATTTTAACGCGAAAGGGAAAAGTATGATTCAGGTAGTATTGAAACAGAACAAGAACAAGAAGATGCCGAATGCGTATGGCTTGTACTACGCATATCCAGTGGTTAACGAGACTTATGATCTCGACAAGTTGGCAGAGCACATGTCGTCACACAACACACCCTTCTCAAAAGGCGCTATCAAGGGTATGCTTACCGATGCTGTGAACTGCATCAGAGAGTTGAATTTGCAGGGCATTGCGGTGAAGATCACCGACTTGGCTATTTTCAGTTTGGGCATCAAGAACAAGAAGGGTGCCAAGAGCATAGCCGACTGGTCGGCTGCCAAGAACATTGCCGGCGTGAAGTCGAGAGCCCGCGCCACGGGTAATCTGATTTCTGCCAATTTGAACCTCGACGCTACCATCAAGAGAGTGGATAAGGGGGTGATTATTGTTGATGGCGGAGAATTCGATGGCGGAGGAACTGACGGCGGAGGCAATACTCCATCGGGTGGCGATTCATCGGGCGACTCTACATCAGGAGGTTCTAACAAGGGCGATTCAACCACCACTGGCGGCGGAACGGATGGCAGCGGAACAACCGGCGATAACGGACATGTGAATTTGTAACCACGGAAAAGGATTAGGATTAGAATTAGGATTATTAACGATTAAAAGCGAAAACAAATGAAGAGAGAGACTATCAAGAAAGTGATTAATTTCACCATCACGGTATTGACCGCCATTATCAGTGCCTTCTGTGTACAGAGTTGCAAGGGCATGTAAGGATGTGAGATGGCGTGAGAAAGGCCTTGAGCGAAAGGCTTGAGAGTAAGAACACTAAGTTGAACCATTAAAAAAAGAAGAAGAAAATGAAATGTAAGAGAACTATCAATTTGATTGTAGTGCACTGCAGCGCTACCCGTGTGAACCAGAACTTCAGCATTGAGGACCTGGAGGCATGCCACAAGGCTCGTGGCTTTTCAGAGATTGGTTACCACTACTACATCACCAAGGACGGCACTCTGTATCCTGGCCGTCATGAGGACAAGGTGGGTGCTCATGCCCGTCACTACAACCAGCATAGCATTGGCATTTGTTACGAGGGTGGTTTGGACAAGAATGGTCATCCTGCGGATACGCGCACCGAGGCGCAGAAGATTACGCTGGAGGAGCTGCTGTATTCTCTGGCTCAGGATTATCCGGATGCCACCATCCTGGGCCACCGCGATTTGCCTGGTGTCAAGAAGGAGTGTCCTTGCTTTGATACCAAGGCATGGCTCAAGGAAATTGATTTCCATCTGTAGAAGAGATTCTAGCTGTAGTTGCATTCTTGATTGCAGCGGATTGCAAATCCGCTGAGCATGAAAAGGTTAGGACATTTTTTAACGTCGGATTGCAAATCCGGCGGGACGCCTAACGGAAGACAGGATGCCTGGCGGAAGACAGGATGCCTGGCGGAAGAAAAAAATGAGGTGCATTGCAAGAGAAAGACTTCTTGCGATGCACCTCTTTTTTATATATAGAAAACGAACCCCGCTAGGCGATTGCATTCCGCCAGGCGGAACTTTATCTAATTACTTTTACTTCACCATTCTTCGCAATCTTTACGATGCTGGATGGCTGGTGAGGCTTGTGCTCCTGGCGACGAGTCCAGCATACGTAATCCACAGCATTCAGAATCTCTTCGGAAATGTCACGGTAGTTCTGGGCTGCCGGCTCGCCACTTACATTGGCACTCGTGCTCACGATAGGCTTCTGGAAACGGTAGCAGAGCTGCTTGCTGAACTCCTCGTAAGTTACTCGCATCGCCAGGCTGCCATCCTCGGCTACCAGGTTATGAGCCACACCATTGGCATCATCCAAGATGATGGTGGTAGGCTTCACCGGCATCGCTGCATCAATGAAATCCCACGCCACCTGAGGCACGTTGCGGAAATAACGCGCCATGCGGTCGGCTGAATCAATGAGACAAATCAGCGCCTTGGAATCATCACGCTTCTTAATCTCGTACACCTTCTTCACAGCCTCCGGATTGGTGGCATCACAGCCGATGCCCCAAACGGTATCTGTAGGATAGAGAATCACTCCACCCTTTCGCATGCATTCCACTGCATTCTTAATATCTTCTTCTCTAGTCATTTTTTTTCTTTGAACTTTGAACTTGGAACTTTGAACTTTATGATTACTCTTGCTGGTTATCAACAAGGGGATTACAACTTACCACTTGTCGGTGTCGTCTTCATCCGCCTTCTGGCACTCGTAATAGGCGATGTCCTTCATGCCATTAAGGAAGGCGGCGGCATCCATGCGCTTCTTGCCCGAAAGCTGGAGTTCCTGGATGTTGAGCCATTTATCAAGACACGCTACCTGCAGCTTCTTCTCGAAGATTCTCAAAGAACCTACTGGCGCTGCGCCACGATGATTCTCCGACTGCTGGGTCTTGAAAATCTTCAACACCTGAACCTTCTCGGCACTCTTCTTCTTCGAAGGATGGGCACTTGGCTCTGGAATCTCGCCGTCGGCATCATCTATGATAACGACAGGTTCCTTCTTCTTGATCTCCGTCCAGGCACCAGGATATGGTGAAAGACCACGCACGAAATCGTGAACCTGCTTGGCTGGCTTGTGGAAATCGATGCGACAGGTGTCCTTGAAAATCTTTGGAGCTGATTTCAACTCCACGCCCTCGCCCATCAGTTCTTCCTGGGCAATGGATGCAATGTTGCCATCGGCTGCCATCAGGGCATCGATGGTTTCCAGTGCCAGTTCGGCACCCAGATGCATCAGGCCATCATATACATACTCCACATTGGCTTCTTCCGGAATAGGGAATTGCTTCTGCATGATGATGCGACCGGTATCGATGTCGTGGTCTAAGAAGAAGGTGGTGACACCCGTCTCCTTCTCGCCATTGATCACAGCCCAGTTGATTGGGGCTGCGCCACGATACTGTGGCAACAGGGCGGCATGCACATTGAAGGTGCCATACTTAGGCATCGCCCATACCACCTCAGGCAGCATGCGGAAGGCTACTACTACCTGCAAATCGGCCTGATAGCTGCGCAACTGCTCCACAAACTCTGGGTCTTTCATCTTCACCGGCTGCAACACTGGCAGACCCTGCGAAAGCGCATACTGCTTTACCTGAGATGGCTGCAGCGTGTCCTGATGTCTGCCCACAGGCTTATCTGGCTGGGTAACCACAGCCACCACGTTATATCCGCCCTCTACCAGGCGCTTGAGGGATTCCACCGCAAACTCCGGGGTTCCCATGAATATGATTCTTAAATCTTTCTTCTCCATTTTTTCAAAATTTTATTCTGCCGACATATCCGCCACTATCTTGCGATATACCTCGTAAATCTTGGTGCGGCTGATATAGCCCTTCAGCACGCCGTTGACATCTACCACTGGCAGCTGCGCGGCATCGGTTTTATCGAACTTATCCATCACTTCGTCCATGCGCTCGTTCTCGCCCAGGGTTGCCGACGGCTGAATCATCAGCTGGCTCACATTGAAGTGATTATACAGTTCCGTGCGGAAGATGATGTGGCGCAGACGGGTGATATCTATCACGCCCTTCAGCACTCCGGCATCATCCAGCACCGGAATAAAGTTGTTGTTACTTCTTGAAATCTCGCTCACCAGCTTGCTCATCGGCAGATCAGGACTGATTGGATGGTAATCCTTCTCAACCATGCTCTGCATGCTCATCAGCGTAAGTGCCGAACGGTCAACATGGTGGGTGAGCAACTTGCCCTCCCTTGCCAATCGCAGGGCGTAGATGCTGTGACTCTCGAAGATGCTGATGGTGAGCAGCGAAGAGATGCACACGATCATCAGCGGCATGAAGAGCTGATAGCCGCCCGTGAGTTCGGCGATGAGGAAGATGCCCGTTAGCGGCGCATGCATCACGCCCGTAATCAAGCCCGCCATGCCCATGAGCGCAAAATTCTGCTCCGGCACATGCACGCCTACCTGATAGATGTTCCACAGGCGGGCAAAAAGGAAGCCTGCAAAACCGCCGATAAACAGCGAAGGCGCAAAGGTTCCACCGCAACCGCCACTACCATTGGTTGCCGAAGTGGCGAATACCTTGGTAAAGGTGACAAACGCTATGTAGAAGATGAGCAGATTGTTCTGACCCGAAAACAGCGAACGGTTCATCACCTGCCCCCACTCTGCCTCGTTGCTGCCTTTGAGCAGGATATTGACGGCAGAATAGCCCTCGCCATAAAGCGAAGGGAAGAAGAAGATGAGCGTGCTGAGAATGAGTCCACCAAACAGCAGCTTGGCGTATGGATACTGGCTCAACTTGCCGAAGAATCCCTCGCAGGCTGACATAGTGCGCATGAAATACAGGCTCACCAGTCCGCAGAACACACCCAGCAGAATGCACGCCGGGGTGCGGTCCAGCTCCCATGGGTTGGAAAGGGTGAAATCGAACAGCGAACTGTCGCCACTGAATATATAGGTGAAACAGGTGGCTGTGACGCACGAAATCAAGATTGGCAAGAGCGATGCCATGCTCAAATCTACCATCAGCACCTCGAGGGTGAACACCAGTCCGGCTATCGGCGCCTTGAACACGCCTGCAATGGCGGCACTGGCTCCACATCCCACCAGCAGCATCATGGTCTTCTTATCCATGCGGAAAATCTGTCCCAGGTTGGAACCGATGGCAGAACCGGTGAGCACAATAGGTGCCTCGGCTCCCACGGAACCACCGAAACCGATGGTGATGCCTGATGCCACCACCGACGACCAGCAGTTGTGCCCCTTGAGTCGGGAGTTTTTGGTGGAGATGGCATAAAGTACTCTTGTGATACCATGCGAGATATTGTCGCGCACCACATACTTGATGAACAGCGACGTGAGGTAGATGCCCACGATAGGGAACAGCAGGAAGAGCAGATTATACGTGCCCTGCTGGAATCCGGAGGTGAGCAGAAACTGTATCTCGTGTACGATGGCATGCAAGAAGAAGCCTGCCACCGAAGCGAGCAGACCGATGAGGAAGGCGAGAATCAGGGTCATCTGCTTGTCAGAGATGTGTTTCTTCTGCCAGGCAACCAGTTTCGCCATCCTGCTTTGTTTGTATCCTGTTAACTCTTCATCCATCATTCTTTTGATATTTTAGAATTCTGATGTAAAGTGGAACTTGATGTGCTCAAAATCCTGCTGAGCCATGCTCAACACGTAGCCTGAATCGGCGAGGAACACATCGCGGCCCTCGATATCCTTGGCCATATACTGGTACTTGCGCTTCTTGAAGTTCTCCAGCTCCTTCTCGTCGTCGGCCTCAATCCAGCATGCCTTGTGCAGGTGAACAGGCTCCCAGCGGCACTTGGCGTTGTACTCGTTCTCCAGGCGATACTGGATAACCTCGAACTGAAGCTGACCCACGGTACCCACAATGCGGCGACCGTTGAACTGGTTGACGAACAACTGAGCCACACCCTCGTTCATGAGCTGCTCCAAGCCCTTCTGGAACTGCTTGCTCTTCATAGGGTCATCGTTCTCGATGTACTTGAAGAGGAGTGGTGAGAACGATGGCAATCCACGGAAGTGAATCTTCTCGCCCTCGGTAAGGGTATCGCCAATCTTGAAGATGCCGTTGTCTGGCAAACCTACGATGTCGCCTGGATAGGCCTCGTCGATGGTGCTCTTGCGCTGCGCCATAAACTGGGTTGGCGAAGAGAAACGCACGGTCTTGTCGAGTCGCACGTGGTAGTAAGGCTGATTGCGCACAAACTTACCTGAGCAGATTTTGCAGAATGCGATGCAGGAACGGTGGTTAGGGTCGATATTGGCGGTAATCTTGAAGATGAAACCGGTGAACTTAGGCTCCTCCGGTTCCACCTGGCGCTCCTCTGCCTGGGTTGGCTTTGGAGATGGGGCTATCTGCACGAAGCAATCGAGAAGCTCCTGCACACCGAAGTTGTTCAACGCTGATCCGAAGAACACTGGGGCTACTTCGGCAGAGCGATAGGTTTCTACGTCAAACTCAGGGTAAACGCCATCAACCAGTTCCAGTTCCTCGCGCAACTGGCTTGCCTCACGCTCGCCTACTCGCTCATCGAGTTCCTTTGACTGGATATCCACCTCTACCTTCTCTGTGACACGCTGCTTGTTTGGTGTGAAAAGGTTGAGCTGGTGCTCATAGATATTGTAAACACCCTTGAATCGGGCCCCCTGACCGATAGGCCAAGACAGAGGGCGAACGGAAATCTTCAATTCTTCTTCCAACTCATCGAGTACATCGAATGGGTCACGTCCCTCACGGTCCATCTTATTGATGAAGATGATAACCGGAGTATTGCGCATGCGGCACACCTCCATCAGTTTGCGGGTCTGTGCCTCCACACCCTTGGCAGAATCCACCACGATGATGGCAGAATCCACGGCGGTGAGGGTACGGTAGGTATCCTCGCAGAAGTCCTGGTGACCTGGAGTATCGAGGATATTCACCTTGTAAGGTTCTCCGGTCTGTCCATCTGGCAGGTAATCGAACTCCATCACGGATGTAGAAACCGAGATACCACGCTGTTTCTCGATATCCATCCAGTCGGAAGTGGCAGTTTTACGAATCTTATTATTTTTAACGGCACCAGCCACCTGAATCTGTCCACCGAAGAGCAGGAACTTCTCGGTCAAAGTTGTCTTACCGGCATCAGGGTGCGAAATGATGGCAAATGTTCTTCTTCTTTCAATCTCTTTCATCTGTTATATATCGTTATATATATATTATAATAATGTATATACTAAAAAATAATCACTAAAAACTAATCACTAATCACTGAAAAGTAATCACTAATCACTAAAAACTAATCACTACACATCGTCGTCTTCGAACTTCAGGCCTTCGGTGCGGTCCTTGATATAGTAATCGCTCAAGAGGCCGATGAAGACGGTGATTTCCTTGATGGCACGCTCTGTTTCGGGAGTAATCTCCTTTTTCTGCAGGCGGAGCATCATCACACCATAGAGGGCATCGAGGCAGGTTTCAATCTCGTTGAGTTCCTTGTCGCCACGGTTGCGCAGCTCAACGATAAACGGCAACACCTTGTAGTATTCGGCGTTGTAGATAGGAAACTTGCTGCTCTGGAGCAATCGGGCATGCAGGTCGATGACATCCTGCAGGAGCACTCGGTTGATATCGAGATGACCATACTCACGCTTTCCCTCCTCGTTCATCATGCGGATGAGGTTGCCGAACCAGTCGAGCTCCTCATCTTTCTGCTCGGGAGTGAAATTGAATCTTTCGATGTAATTCTTCTTGATGACAGGCAGCGAGCATCCGTATGCACGGATGATATCCTCTATCTGCCACATATATAAGAGGTATTCTGCAATACTCGTCTTTCTTAATTCTTGTGCTACAAACATATACTTTGAACTTTAAAGTTTGAACTTTGAACTTTATGATTTGCCTTCTTCTGATTAGAACCCTGGCAGATGGTACAGATTGAAAACTGTGCCGAAGAGGGCGATGACAGAGAAGATGATGACCACGCTTCCTATCACCTTATTAATAATAAGGATGCCGTTGGTATCAAACTTTCCCCTCACCTTGTCGATGAGCCAGGTGAGACCGAACCACCAGAGCAGGGCTCCGAAGACGATGCTGAGATAGCCCACACCCATTTCGAGCGGCATATCAGGCACCACGAAGGCAAACTGGGCAAAGGCGGCCATGAAGAGGAAGACGATGAGCGGATTGCTCAGCGTTACCAGGAAAGCCGTGATGGCATTGTGGGTAAGAGTACCCTGCTTGTTGCTACTCTGGTGCATGTTCTTGGTAGGATTGCTCTTGAAGCAATAGATGCCGAAGATGAGGAGCATCACGCTGCCGAGAATCTGGAGGATGAACTTGTTCTGCGAATTGTTCACGAAATCCATCACGAAGCTCATACCCAAGCCCGTGAAAAGCGCATAGACGATGTCGCTGCAAGCTGCACCGATACCCGTCACGAAACCATACCATCGCCCCTTGTTCAAGGTTCGCTGAATACAAAGGATGCCCACCGGACCCATTGGGGCCGAGGCAATCACACCGATAAGAATTCCCTTGAAAACAAAGTCAAGGATGTTAAACTCTATTGGAAATGCTAAATTCATTTTCTCTATCCCTTTTTGCCAGTATCCTAACCGGCTAAAAATACAAAATCTAATAACAGCGGGCAAAGTTACAAAAAATCGGGCACATCTAGTAATTTTTTGGGTTAAACTTTCATTTTAGCCCCTCTTTTTTTCTTAAGACGTAAGTTTTATTTGATTTCGGTTAAAAAAAAAGAAGAAATTATACTTTTTTATACAAGAAATAGCCACTATTCCAAAACTATTTCTTATCTTTGCAGAGAATTATAATTAAAAACAATTCTAACTAATTTGAAATAAAGACATGACAGAAAATGCAATGAAGCCATACGTAATTGGCTTGGACCTTGGTGGTACTAATTCAGTGTTCGGCATCGTAGATGCACGCGGTGACATTAAGGCTACAACAGCCATCAAGACTGGTGGCTACAAGACAGTGGAGGAATATGTAAAAGCTTCTGTAGAGGCTTTGCAGCCTGTGCTTGATACTATCGGCGGTATCGAGAAGATCAAGGGTATGGGTATCGGTGCTCCTAACGGTAACTACTATACAGGTACCATCGAGTTCGCTCCTAACCTTCCTTGGGCGCATGATGGCGTTGTGCCATTGGCTGATCTCTTCAGCAAGGCTTTGGGTATTCCTGTGGCTTTGACCAACGACGCGAATGCGGCTGCCTTGGGCGAGATGACTTACGGTGTGGCTCGTGGTATGAAGAACTTTATCGACATTACTTTGGGTACTGGTGTAGGTTCTGGTATCGTTATCAACGGTCAGATGGTTTACGGTAGCGATGGTTTCGCTGGTGAGTTGGGTCACGTAATCGTGGTTCCTGGTGAGGCTGGCCGCGTATGCGGTTGCGGCAGAAGAGGTTGCCTGGAGACTTACTGCTCTGCTACAGGTGTGGCTCGCACAGCCCGTGAGTTCCTGGAGACAAGCGATGAGCCTTCTTTGCTCCGCGAGATGAAGCCAGAGGATATCACTTCTTACGACGTGAGTGTGGTTGCCAGCAAGGGCGATGCTTTGGCTAAGCGCATCTACGACTTCACTGGTAAGATGCTGGGTGAGGCTTGCGCTAACTTTGCTGCCTTCTCTGCACCAGAGGCATTCGTATTCTTCGGCGGTTTGACCAAGGCTGGTGACTTGCTGATGGAGCCTTTGAAGAAGGCATACGATGAGAATGTACTGAAGATTTTCAAGGGCAAGGCTAAGTTCCTGACATCAACTCTTGATGGCAGTTCTGCTGCCGTTCTCGGCGCCAGCGCCGTGGGTTGGGACTTGTAATTCCCATCTGATAATCTGATAATCAGATAAAAATATAAAAAATCCCAGGTGATAGTGAATCGCCTGGGATTTTTTATATCTCCTATCCTCTTTACAACTCCAGGAAGTTCTTGACGATGGTCTTGCCTTCCGGCGTCAACACGCTTTCGGGATGGAACTGGATGCCATGGATATCGTAGTTTTTGTGCTTCAAGCCCATGATGCAACCGTCATCGCTCACGGCGGTGACATCGAGGCACTCAGGGAAATTCGTCCTATCTACTACCCACGAATGATATCTTCCTATCTCTATTCGCTTCTCCATGCCCTGGAATATCGGATCGATGCCAAACTGGGTGCACGGGGTGGCTACACCATGATACACCTCCTTGAGGTTGGTGAGCTTGGCGCCAAACGCCTCGCCTATCGCCTGATGACCCAGACATACGCCCAGCATCGGCTTGATGCCTGCATACTTTCTGATGACATCCATCAACAACCCCGCCTCGGATGGGATTCCCGGACCCGGACTCAATATGATCTTATCAAATGGCTCCAACTCGCGGAGCTGAAACTGGTCGTTGCGATATACCGTAACGTCCACGCCCAACTCCTTCACCAAATGTGCCAGATTATAGGTGAAGGAATCGTAATTATCTATGATTACTACTTTCATCTTCATTATTTATTATTTATTAGTGATTATTCCTCACTAATCATTAATCACTAATCACTACCTAAAGTTCTTCTGCAATATGAATCGCCTTGGTGAGGGCGCCCAACTTGTTATTGCACTCTTCCAACTCATTCTGGTCGTTGCTCTTCGCCACGACTCCACTTCCTGCCTGGAACCAGAGTTCGCCATTGCGGCTGATGAAGGTTCGGATTACAATCGCCTGGTTCAAATCACCATTCAAGCCGATGAATCCGATGCAACCGCCGTAGGCTCCACGATTATGAGGTTCCAGTTCCGAGATAATCTGCATCGCTCTCACCTTTGGCGCACCGCTCAGGGTACCGGCTGGGAAGGTATCGATGAACTCCTTGATGTGGTCGGCATCCTGATCGAGGGTTCCGCTCACACGGCTCACCAGGTGGATGACGTGGCTATAAAACTGCATATCCTTATAGAAATCCACCTTCACGCCATGGCAGTTGCGGCTCAAGTCGTTGCGCGCCAAATCTACCAGCATCACGTGCTCGGCATTCTCCTTCGGGTCATTGCGGAGGAACTCGGCAGCCTTTCTATCCTGCTCCATATCGCCCGTGCGACGGGTGGTTCCGGCTATCGGATCAATAAATGCCTTGTTGCCCACGATGCGGTTGTGGGTTTCAGGAGAAGAGCCGAAGATGCGGAATCCGCCGAAATCGAAATAGAAGAGATATGGCGACGGGTTGATGCTGCGCAGGGCACGATAGAGCTTGAAGTCATCGCCCTCGTACTTCTGGACGAAGCGGCGGCTGACAACAATCTGAAAGACATCGCCTCGCAGACAGTGCTGAATGCACTTGCGGATGTTTGCCTTGTGCTCCTCGTCGGTAAGGGTAGAAAAGGTATCGCCCACCGGATGAAAATCGTAAGGCTTCACATTCGCCTTGTTCACGGCCTTGAGCAGGGCATCAAGCTCGGCTTCGCCTGCGGCATCCTGGAATTTCTTATCTGTTACATCCTGTGCGGCAGTATCCTGAGCAGCCTTATCTTCAACATAGCTTTCGCTCAGGGCAATCAGCTCCATCGTATTATTGAAGTGATCGAACACGATGATGTCCTTATACATAATATAATAGATATCCGGTGCATCGTTTTTCTCCATGGTGGTATCCTTTACGGGGATATTCTCGAAATATCTCACGGCGTTGAAGGTGGTGAAGCCATAGAGTCCGCAGAAATCCTTGCCCTCGCCTTCTACGTGGAAGCTCTGGATGAAATCGTTGATAGCCTTGGAGATGGCGAGTTTGCAGTGCTCGCCCTTGCCCTCGCCGAAAGCAGGGAGAACTTCCTTCTCCACGTTGCCATCAGGATAGGTCTTGATGACCTCGCCATGACTCACGGCGATGCTTGCCAGCGGATGAACGCCGATGAAGGACCGGGAGTTCTCGGAACCATGATAGTCGGAACTCTCCATCAGAGCCGACTGGGGATAAATATCTCTCAATCGCATATAGACTCCCACCGGCGTATAGAGGTCGGCAAGAATCTTGCGGGTTACTGTATGATAATTAAACTTTGCCATTTTAATTAAATCTTTGCCATTTTAATTAAATCTTTGCCATTAGAAATTGCCGTATTCTCCTGCCATTTCCTTATGGCTCAAATACGTTTCCACATCCTTGTCGCCACGGCCTGAAACAGTGAGGACTACCACATCATCCTTCTTGAACTTCATCTTCTTCAAGGCGGCTACGGCGTGGGCACTCTCGATGGCTGGGATGATTCCCTCCATGCGGGTCAACTCATAACCGGCATAGATGGCCTCATCGTCCTTGATGGCAAGCACATGACTTCTGCCACGGGTGGCAAGGTCGGCATGCATTGGTCCGATGCCTGGATAATCCAAACCGGCACTGATGGTGAAGGCTTCTTCTATCTGCCCATCTTCTGTCTGCATCACCAGGGTGCGGGCGCCATGGATGATTCCCTCTGTTCCGCAGTGCATGGTGGCAGCGGTATAGTTGGTATCGATGCCATGACCGGCAGCCTCAGCCAGATAAATCTGAACACGATCGTCATCGATGTAATGATAGATGGTACCTGCAGCATTACTTCCGCCACCCACGCAGGCGATGAGGTAATCAGGATAATCACGACCGATCTTCTCCTCCAACTGCCATTTCAGTTCCTCGCTGATGACGCTCTGCATCTTTGCCACGATATCAGGGTAAGGATGCGGACCCATAGTGGAACCTACGATATAGAAGGTATCCTGTGGGTGACAGCACCAGTCGCGGATGGCCTCAGAGCAGGCATCGCTCAGAGTCATATTGCCTGTGCGAACAGGGTTCACCTTGGCGCCCAACATCTTCATACGTTCTACGTTGGTATGCTGGCGCTCCACATCGGTGGCACCCATAAAGATTTCGCACTTCATATCCATCAGGGCGCAGACGGTGGCAGTGGCAACGCCATGCTGTCCGGCACCCGTTTCGGCGATGATACGGGTCTTTCCCATCTTCTTCGCCATCAGAATCTGTCCGATGGTGTTATTGATTTTGTGTGCACCGGTATGGTTCAGATCCTCACGCTTCAGATAGAGCTGGCAACCATACTTCTCGCTCATGCGCTTGGCATAATAGAGAGGTGAAGGACGGCCCACGTAATCCTTGAGCAGGGCATAGTATTCTTTCTTGAACTCCTCGCTCTCGATGATAGGCTTGTAAGCCTGCTGGAGTTCTGTTACACACTTATATAATATTTCAGGAACGTAAGCTCCTCCGAATTTTCCAAAAAATCCTTTATCGTCAACTTGATACATAATACTTTGAACTTTTTTACATTGAACTTTAATGTTTGAGTGCCTCGAAGAGTTCATCCAGTGCCTTGTCTGGATCCAGGGTCTCATTGAGCAATGTCACAAACTTGCTGCCGATGATGGCACCAGCGGCGTTATCCTGCGCACTGGTAAGGGTCTGCTTGTTGCTGATGCCGAAGCCAATCATGCGAGGGTTGCGGAGGTTCATGCTGTTGATATGGTTGAAGTAAGCGAGCTTGGCATCACCGAAGCTGCTCTGGGCTCCCGTGATGCTGGCGGAGCTGACCATATAGATGAAGCCATCAGTATGCTCATCGATGAAGCGGATGCGCTCCTCGCTGGTTTCCGGAGTAATCATCATGATGACACGGATATCGTACTTATCGGCGATAGGCTTAACTACCTTGAGATAATCATCGAAAGGAAGGTCGGGAATAATGGTTCCGCTGACTCCGCTCTCTACACAGCTCTTGAAGAACTCCTCGATGCCATAGTGCATGATGGGGTTGAGATAGCCCATGAGGACGAGAGGGAGGCTGACTTCATCCTTGATGGCTTTGAGCTGACCGAAGAGGGTCTTGACGGTCATGCCGTTTTTCAGCGCCTTGGTACCTGCGCTCTGGATAACGGGTCCATCAGCCAAAGGGTCGCTGAAGGGGATACCTACTTCTATCATATCGATGCCCTTGCGTTCCATCGCCTTGATTACATCACCGGTGCCTTCTAAGGTTGGGCATCCGGCGCAGAAATACAAGCTCAAAAGCTTGCGGTCTTTGTTGTTTGCAAATAATGCATTTATCTTGTTCATCCTGTGTTGTATTTTTTAAATCATTTTATTTTACAAATGAGGCTTAACTCAAAGTCTTTATTGTATTTTTCTTTATTGTATTTCTCTTTATTGTATCTCTCTTTATTGTTTTTCTCTTTATTGTATTTCTCTTTATTACATCTCATTCAAGAACCCCTTGAGCTTCTCTATATCCTTCACTCCCGGCTCTATCTCGAAACGGGAGTTGAGGTCGATGCCGATGCATTTGGGATGATGGAAGGCATGGAGACGGGGTGCATCTCCCGGTCCGATGCCGCCACTCAAGAGGAATGGGACTTCGCCATCGTATTGCTCCAGAACCTGCCAATCAAACTGCTTGCCACTTCCACCCACCGTCTTGCATTTGGTGTCGAAAAGGAAGAGATCAACAGTGCCTACATACTCCTTATATTTTTGAATGTCTGAGGCATCAGATACACTGATTGCCTTGATGATCTTGATGCCTGGTCGGATATCGGGATCGAGGGTTAATCTCAGATTCTCGCACATCTCCCGTGGTTCATTGCCATGCAGTTGGACGTAATCCAAATGATAATTCACCACTCGTGTCACGATGTTCTGGACCATATCATCTACAAATACGCCTACTCGGGCTGGAGTTTTTGAAGATGTAGAGACAGATTTCGAAGAATTTCCTGAAGAATCTTCCGAAGAAATTCCTGAAGAACTTCCTGAAGAATCTTCCAAAGAATCAGAAGCTCCAATATCCTCTTTTGCATAATCAGGAATGATGCCAGCGTGACTGCTCTGCATCTCCACGTAGCGAGGCGATTTCGAATAGAAGATCATTCCTATCATATCAACGCCCAACTGACTCACTTCGCGTATATTCTGGGCATCGCGCATGCCACAAACCTTTATTACCATTATTATTATTGTTATTATCTATTATTAAACCCGTCCGCCAAGCAGAAGTTCACTTAAAGCTTTTCAGGCACCGCAAGATTTGAAACCGTCAGATTTGAAACCGTCAGGCACAGCCAGATTTGAAACCGTCAGGCGCCGCCGGATTTGAAATCCGGCGTAAAAAAATGACCCAACCTTTTTAGGATCTGCGGATTTGAAATCCGCAGCAACCAGGCTTGAAGCAAGATATGGGGGATTACAAATCCCCCGGTTTTAAGAGGTCGAACATTTTTTGACGGCGGATTGCAAATCCGCCGGGACGCCTAGCGGGAGACGACAGCCTAACGGGAGATGACAGCCTAACGGGAGATGACAGCCTAGCGGGAGATGACAGCCTAACAGAAATCCACTTAAAGCTTTGCTATGAATTCCGCCAGCGCCTGACCAGGATTCTCCTGCTTCATAAACTGCTCTCCCATCAGGAAACCACGGAAGGCAGCCTCATCACGGAGCCTCTTGACTATCATTGGATCAGAAATGCCACTCTCACTCACACGACATATATCATTCGGAAGTTTCTCTGCCAAGCGGAAGCTATTCTCTACATCCGTAACGAAAGTACCCAGATTGCGATTGTTGATGCCATACATATCCGGTTCCAGTTCCGCATACTCGAAATCTCTTTCGTTATGCATCTCCAACAATACCTCCATACCCAACTGGTGCGCCATGTTCATCAGTCCCTTGCACTCCTCTTTACTGAGGCATGCCGCAATGAGCAGCACGGCAGAGGCACCGCAATATCTTGCCTGCAACAGCTGATACTCCTCTATTACGAAGTTCTTATATAATATAGGTATAGAAACACCCACATGTCTTGCTTCCTGGATATACTCATCATATCCGCCGAAGTAATCGATGTCTGTAAGGATACTCAGAGCCGAAGCCCCGTTCTGCTGGTAGCTCAGCGGGATGATGCTCGCCTTGCCCGCCTCCTTGATCCAGCCCTTGCTAGGCGACTTGCGCTTGAACTCGGCGATGATACCCGTATCGGAGCTCATCAGCGCCTGCTTCATGCTTCCTCCCATCACCTTTTCCCCATCCTCCTGCATCTTCTGCTCGGTGAGGGTTATCATCTGTCGTGGCTGGATAAAGCGCTTTCGCTGCTCTATCTCCATCTTCTTATGAGCCACTATTTCTTCTAAAATATCTGCCATTTTTTACCTTGAACTTTGAACCTTGAACTTTATGATTACCTTTCCTCCCCAAAAAGAAAACTGAAAAAAGGTATCAAGTCCCCTCTGGGCCACCGTTGAATCCGATTCCATCGGATTCCCCCAACCCTAGCTTTTACCTTTTATTCAGCTCCACGAATTTCTTGAATGTGGCTAGTGCCTTGCCAGAGTCGATGCTCTCTCTTGCTATCTCCACGCATTCCTCGATGCTCTTCTTTCCCTTCTCCATCACCTGGATTCCGAAGGCGGCATTGGCGAGAACGATGTTCTTCTGGGCAGGGAGGGCTTTGTTTTCAAGCACGGCATCGAAGATTTCCTTTGCCTCTTCCTCGGTGGCACCACCCTTAATCTCTTCTGGCTTGGCTATCTCGAAGCCCAGATCCTGAGGCTTGAAGATGCGCTCGTAATTATTGGTGGTTACCTTGAAATCGCCGGTAAGCGAAATCTCATCATAACCATCGATGCTGTTTACAATGCCATAGTCGATGCCCAACTTCTGATATACTTGGTTGTAAAGGCGCATCTGGTCGAGATTGGCCACGCCCAGCAACTGGCACTTGGGCTGACTCGGATTCACCAGAGGACCCAGGAGATTAAACACCGTAGGGAACTGGAGCGCCTTGCGGATAGGCCCCACAAACTTCATGGCCTTGGCAAACAACTGGGCATGAAGATAAACGATACCCGCCTCGTTGATGCTGCGGTTCAGGCGGTCGATATCATCCGTGAACTCCACACCGTGGTTCTTGATGACATTAGATGCACCACTCACCGATGTGGCTGCATAGTTGCCATGCTTAGCCACCTTGTAGCCGGCACCGGCGATGACGAAACAGGAGGTGGTAGAAATATTGAAGGTGTTTTTGCGGTCGCCGCCCGTACCCACTACATCGATGTATCGGTCGCAGTCGAGGATGGCAGGAACGCCGGTGGCAAGGATGCCATCACGGAAGCCCAACAGCTCATCTACGGTGACGCCTCTCATCTGCAAACCGGTGAGCAGGGCCGTGATCTGCTCCTCTGGGAACTCACTCTGGGTGATGCCGATGATAATCTCCTTGGTTTCCTCGCGAGAAAGTTCCTCGTGGTTCAACATTCTGTTTAAGATGTCCTTCATTTCCATAATCTTAATCTCCTATCTTTTATTTTTTGTTTATACTCTCATTTATATCAATCATACAAGAACCGCCAGGGATGGCAATCAAAATATGAAAAAGGGCCTGTCGTAAGTTACGGCAGGCCCTTAGTATATCAGTTTCATATCTATACACGGCTTCTCGACTCACGACTTCTTGAATCTTGAGTTACGCCACCACCATGCTGTAGATACGAATATTGTCATCATATTGAATTAACTTTATTTGTTATTAATCTTGTTATTGAATCTATTCATTTGCAAAAGTACACTTTTTCTTTTAAACTACAAACTTTTTTCTAAGAAATTTATCATTTCAGTAGAAAAAAGTTAGTTCTTTACCTATTTTATAGACAGGTTTACTCCCTATACATTATTATATATAGGGACAGAAAAGAATAAATGAAGAAAAAATGGGGAAAAATGTAATAAAGGAACAAACACGCCGTTATGATAATAAAGAACGTGATTCGAGATTAGAAAATGAATCTATATCAGAACGTGGTTCTTATAGTAAGAAAGTAATTCAATATTAACAATTTAAATACAGATACGCCTATGAAGCATTTGTTTACTTCAGAAGAAATGAGACCGTCGGCAAAGACTATCTTTTTCATCAAACAGTTGGCATACACCTATCGTGCATTCAACAAGAATGAATCCTGCAAGGCGTATATCATCAACTAGGGGCATGGCCCCATGATAAAAAAAACAGAAATTATGAAAACGATGGTTTCCCCTTCTCTCCTCTCAGCCAATTTCATTGATCTGAAGAGCGATGTAGAAATGATTAATAAGAGTGAGGCCGACTGGCTCCACATGGATATTATGGACGGCGTGTTCGTGCCTAATATCTCCTTCGGCTTCCCTGTGTTAGAAGCCGTAGCGAAAGCATGCACCAAACCGCTGGACGTTCACTTCATGATTCAGCACCCGGAACAGTATATTGAGCAGACAGCCAAGCTGGGTGCCATGATGATGAACGTTCACTACGAGGCATGCACCCATCTGCACCGCACCATACAGCAGATACATGCAGCAGGCATGAAGGCAGGCGTTACCCTGAACCCTTCTACCCCGGTATGCGTACTGGAAGACATTATCGGCGATGTAGATATGGTACTGCTGATGAGTGTAAACCCAGGATTCGGCGGACAGAAGTTTATAGAAAACACCATCCAGAAGGTGGCCAGATTGCGCAAACTCATCCACGAGAGTGGCAGCCATGCACTCATCGAGGTGGATGGCGGCGTGCAAGGAGAGACCGCCCCACGACTGGTGAAAGCCGGGGTAAACGTACTGGTAAGCGGCAGCTATGTATTCAAGAGCAAAGATCCTTATGCTACCATCCACGAGCTGAAGGAACTGGAGCAGATAGAGGATTAAGTTCTTATAAGTTCTTAGAAGATAAGCCAAAGGCAGCTTGCAGCTGGAAACATTAATCCAGCTGCAAACTGATATGATGCTCCTTGGCCATTCTCCGAAGATTGAGGATGGCATAACGCATGCGTCCTAAACTGGTGTTGATGCTCACATTGGTAGTCTCTGCGATTTCCTTGAACGACATGTCCTGGTAATATCGCATATAAACCACCTCGCGCTGGTTGGCAGGCAAGAACATCATGAGCTTCTTCACGTCGCCCATAATCTGTTCACGCACCAATTCGCGTTCTACGTAGCTATCCATCACGCCGTCTCCCTTCAGACCCGACAGGTCGTTGTTGTTCTTCTGGTCAACGATGCGCTGATGTTTGATGTCACGGTAACCATCGATGATTACATTGTGAGCGATACGCATGAGCCATGCGCTAAACTTTCCATTAGGTGAATAAGCACCATTTTGAAGTTTGACTATAGCTTTGACGAATGTCTCCTGGAAGATATCATTCGCCACTTCCTCATCGTGTACTACGAACATGATGTAAGAAAAGAGCTTCACTTCGTTGTGAGCCAGCAAAAGGTCAAAAGCCTTATTGTCGCCCTCGACGTAAGCCAAGGCCAATTCCTCATCTGTCATTTCTTTAAGATTTCTCATTTCTTAATTATTTATTAGTATTAAGTAAATGTCTAATCAATAGGCGAACAGTTTTAATTTATTGTATGATTGATGTTAATTATCGCTACAAAGGTACACTTTTTTATCAAAACTACCAAATTTTTATAGAGAAAAAAGCAGAAACTTATTTTTTTAACATTTAAAAACCACGCTATTCTAAATATTTTCCTTATCTTTGCAGCATGGTATCTTCCTAAACGATAAGGATATAGAGCCAACCTATTTAAAAACATATTTAAACAAACAAGACAATGAAGAAAATCTTTAAATTGTTGCTGATTGCCCTGCTGATTCCAGCCTGGGCGAACGCCGCAGGATGGGATGAGTCGGAGTACAAGCGAATAGAGCAGAGCATAAAGCTGCCTGATTTCGCCCAGGCCGGCAAGGTGTACGACATCACCAAGTATGGTGCCAAACTATCTAACTCGGCGGCTCAAAACCAGAAAGCCATCAACAAGCTCATCGCCCTGGTATCGAAAAAGGGAGGCGGATGCGTGGTGATTCCTAAGGGTACCTGGAAGACAGGCGCCATAGAGATGAAAAGCCGCGTAAAACTGGAGGTGCAGAAGGATGCTACCCTGCAGTTTGTATTCGACACCAAGCTCTACCCGCTGGTACGCACCTCGTGGGAAGGTCTGGCTTGCTGGAACTATTCGCCTTGCATCTACGCCTATAAGGCTACCGACATCGCCATCACCGGCGAAGGTACCATCGACGGTGGAGGAAACATGGAGACCTGGTGGCCGATGTGCGGTGCTAAGAAGTTCAACTTCCAGGAGGGTGTGACCAAGGAAGCACAGAGCCTGGGGTCTCGCGCCAAACTGCTGAAGCAGGCTGAAGACGGAGTGGATTTTGACCAGCGCAAGTTTGGATTGGGACAGGGTCTGCGCCCTCAGCTCATTAACTTCGTACGCAGTGAGCGCATCCTCATCCAGGGTGTCAAGTTGCTCAACTCTCCTTTCTGGGTCATCCACCCATTGCTCTGCAAGAACATCACCGTGAAGGGCGTGACCATCTGGAACGAAGGTCCTAACGGCGACGGCTGCGACCCTGAGGCTTGCGAGAACGTGCTCATCGAGGACTGTATCTTCCACACCGGCGACGACTGCATCGCTATCAAGAGCGGAAGAAACAACGACGGCCGACTCTGGAACCAGCCTTCACGCAACATCATCATCCGCAATTGCGAAATGCAGGATGGACACGGTGGCGTGGTAATTGGTTCGGAAATCTCGGGCGGATGCGAAAATGTGTATGCAGAAAACTGCCGCATGGACTCGCCTAACCTGGAGCGCATTCTCCGCATCAAGACCAACAACTGCCGTGGCGGACTGATTCAGAACATCAACATGCGCAAGGTGACCGTGGGTCAGTGTAAGGAAGCTGTACTGAAAATCAACCTCGACTACGAGCGCAAGGAAATCTGCTACCGCGGTTTCGAGCCTACCGTGAGAAACGTGAGCATGGAGGATGTTACCTGCCAGAAGAGTAACTACGGTGTGCTCATCATCGGCAGAAACGAGGTAGAGAACGTATATGACATCAACGTAAAGAACTGTACCTTCAACGGCGTGGTGAAAAAGCCAGTGCAGATGACCGGCAAGACCCGCAACGTGAAGTTCGACAACCTGATGATTAACGGTTCGCTGGTTCTCAGCAAGGCAGAACAGCCTTACCAGAACTACTCAGAGTGGCTTACCCACAGCGAGATGCATCGCGTTCCTCATTCTTATCTTCTTGATTTCAGCAAGAAGCCAAAGTGGAGCTACGTGATGGGCATAGAGATGGAAGGCATGCTCGACACCTATTTATATTATAAGGACAAGAGCACCTTTAACGCCAAAAATGCATTTAAGGGTACCGAGAGCGCTGCCGACCACGAGAGCATCATCAACTATCTGAAGGAATATCCGGCCAAGATGATTGACGAGAAGGGAAACATCACCGGCTATAAATATGAGGATTTCAATCTCGACAACGTTCGCACGGCGAAGTTTATCCTCCGCATGCAGAACCTTTTTCCTAACAAGGGAAATGAACAGGCTCTGAAGACTCTGTTCAAGCAGCTCCAGAACCAGCCTCGCACCAAGGAAGGTGTATATTGGCACAAGGCTATCTATGCCAACCAGGTTTGGCTGGACGGTATCTTCATGGGCTTGCCATTCTACTGCAACTATGCCGTGCAGAACCTGAAGCCTAAGAAGGCGAAGAAGATTCTGGACGATGCCGTTGACCAGATGATCAAGACCGACTATCGTACATACGACGAGAAGACCCAGCTGTGGAAGCATGCCTGGGACGAGACTCACGAACAGTTCTGGGCTGACAAGGAGAACGGAAAGAGCCAGCATACCTGGGCGAGAGCCTTGGGATGGTATGTGATGGCGATGACCGAGTGTCTGGATGCGATGCCTGAGGACTATGCCCGCCGTGGCGAGGTAATCAGCCTGCTGAACAAGGCAATGGAGAGCGTGGTGAAGTATCAGGATAAGAAAACGGGTGTATGGTATGACGTGATGGATGTGAAGGATCCACGCAACTACTTGGAGAGCACAGCATCAAGCATGTTTGCCTACGTATTGCTGAAGGGTTACCGCAAGGGTTATCTGAGTGAGAAGTTCCGTGATGCCGGCGTAAAGGCTTACAAGGGTATCATCGACCAGTTTGTCCAGGTAAACCCAGACAAGACCATCAGTCTTACCAAGTGCTGTTCTGTAAGCGGCTTGGGCCCTGGCCCTGGTCCATACGTAAAGAAGCCTAACTTCAAGCGTGACGGCAGCTTTGAGTATTATATGAGCGAGCCAATCCGTGACAACGACGCCAAGGGCGTTGGTCCTTTTATCTGGGCTAGCCTGGAGATGGAAATGCAGGGATTGAACAAATAAAAAAGCATAGCCACAAATAGAGAAAGAGGACGCAACCATCGGATAGATGGAGCGCCCTCTTTTTTCGCAATATGATTAAACCTGAAAAGTCTAATATGATTAAACCTGAAAAGTCTAACTATTGATTAATTTTGGTATAAAAAATTACTTCACGAACTTCTTGCCGTTCTTGATTACCAAGCCCTTGAAAGAGCCAGAAACCTGCTGACCTGGCATATTGTATGTCTTGCCATGCTGAGCAGAAGCAGCCTCGATAGAAGAGATGCCTGTTGATGTGCCAGCCTCATACTTGAAACCGAAGAAACCCATCTTGGTACCAGCAGCGAGAACATAGTATGTACCACCCTCAGCAACGCTGAATGTTACTGTACCATTAGACTTTGCAGCAATGATGTTCTCATTCTTCTCATTCTGTGTGAACTCCTGAGAATCACCATCCTTGGCAGCAGGCAAATTGTAAGAAGCAGGAGCTACCTCAGCAAATTCTGCATCCAGGATATGGAAACCCTTGTTTGCATTCAACTGAACACCTACTGTTAGAGCACCAGCCTTTGCGGTCTCAAACTTGTAAACACTACCAGTTGGCTCTGCGCCAGACACCAACTTACCATTGTTCTTGCCACAAACGTAAGCATTGAAATCAGCATCAGCCCAGTTAGTTTGCTTCTTAACTGCAGCGTAAGCTGTACCATCCTTCTCCATATAAGTAAGAGTGATGTTCTCTACTGTAGTAATCTGATCGCCAGCCTTCACATTGTCACCTTCCTGCACTGCATAAGTGCCCTGAGCGTTCATACTTGTTGCCATAGCAACGGTTGCAATAAGAGTAAAAAATTTCTTCATAAATGTTTAAAGTTTAAGTTGTTTATTTTTATAATTCATGTTATTTCGAATATCATATCTATATTCCTATATTAAAATAGGTATATATACGGTTCAGTATCATCCGATTTGCTTATTACGTAATCCGATTTGCTTCACGACGACAAAAATACTCAATTATTCAACACAAACCAAGAAAAAAAGCAAGTAAATTCAGAAGATTTTGCGAAAACGTTTACGTGAAAGTATCACTATACAACTATTGTTTTTTCCAAATATTATACGTACTTTTGTCAGCGAATAACTTATTCAAACAACAAACGAGTATATTTAATAGACCTAAAAAGTATATAAACAGATGAAAAGAATTCTACTAAAGTTCGGGCTTCTATGCCTGATGTTGGTCTTTGCTTTCATAGCTAAAGCACAAGACATTACGGCAGAATGGAACTTCAAAGCCAATTTGCCAGAAGGTATCCAAAGTATCCAGGTAGAGAAGAACGTAACCGCTATCGCCTCTACCGTGGAAGGTATCGAAATGACTGTGGATGCAACCAACGGTAAGTTGAAGGGGCGCTCTGCCGATGCCCAGATCAACAAGGGAACCATCCTGAAAGTTCCGGTGAAATCATCCAGAGACATCGTTACCATCATGAACTATGGCAACGAGAAATATCGTGCTACCTTCACCATCGGTGAAACTTCTTCTAAAGATGAAATCATTGAGCACAATGCTACTGTAGATGAAGCTACTCAGGGCTATGTACAGATTGAAGTGGCTGAGAACGATTACTTCTACGGCATCAAGCTCGTTCAGGCGAGTGCCTTGCAGGAAAAGACACTCTACTCTACAGATTTCACCAACTGGGAGGCCATCGATCGTGCTAAGGCTACCAACGAGGTGGTAAAGGTGAAGACCCTCTACAGCAAGGAGGAACTCAGTTTCACATTCAATGGCGTGGGCGTTTATCCAGCAGGTACCAACGCTAAGTTCCCAGAAATTACCGGTTTCATGCAGACTGCCAAATACACTGGCGAATACAAGGCTGCAGAACCTAGCGTAGTAACATCTCCATTGGCTAGCATCACCAAGATTACCCTGCACCAGGCTGCTACAGGTGGCAAGCGTGGTATCAAGGTATCAGTAAAGGGCGACGGCGATGCAGACTGGGTAGCAATCCACAATGTAGCTATCGCAAATGCGAAGGGCGAGGACCTGACACTCGAGGTAAACCGCACAAACTGTCAGATTAAGTTCGAGAACTTAGCGCTCGGTCAGAACGCTTACGTTACCAATCTCGCTATCTATGGCAACGTAGATATGAACAAATCACCTATGCTCGGCAGCTTCCTCCTGAACGGTGTGAAGTATCATGCAGCCGACCTCTTTGCAGAGGGTGCAGATGACAAGCAGGTGGCCACCGTGCTCATTTCAAAGAAGGCAAATCTCATTTCAGAGACCAACCCGCTGACAGAAATCACAGCAGACAACGGCAACATCAAGAGCATTACTTATGCTACAACAGGCGAAGGTGCTGAGCAGAAGACCGTGGCTACCATCGTGGTAGAGGCAAACGGCGACGAGGCTACCTACGAACTCACCGTAGGCTTCAAGCCAGACTTCACCCTTACCTATTATGATGTAGATGGCAAGACTGTTCTTGGCACACAGGCTGTGGAGCAGGATGCAGAAATAGAGAAGTTCCAGGACGGAACAACAGAGAAGGTAACCGTAGCCGACGGCAAGAAGTTCCGTGGCTGGGCTAGCGACCAGAAGAAGGACAGCCAGAAGTTTACAACATCTTCTGTCATCACAGAGGACGCAGCCCTCTATGCTCTGGTAACAGATATCGAGACAGCCAGCGGCACTGCCCGCTATGACTACAACCTGCAGAAGGAAGGTTTCGACATCAACGACCATGAGGCAATCGAAGTAGAAGGCGGCAAGTGGCACGACGCTACTCACGGCTGGACCTTCAATGCCGACAGCAAGATGAAAGTACTAATGGGCGGCAAGGGTTACATCAAGATGGCCCTCTGCCAGTATTCAGGCTCAGGCAAGATCATCCTCTCAGACCCTCAGGGCAAGGAGTTGGCAAGCATCGACGCCAAGGCTAGCAAGGATGGCAACCCTGGTATCCTCCAGAACCCATCAGCAGAGAGCGGCTTCTATACCCTCTCATTCGAAGGCACAGCTTATGTCCACAACCTCAGCATCGTGAACATGACTGAGCCTGCCTTCGCACAGAACGGCAACTGGTACACCGTGAAGGCTGGTGACGCACAGAGCTTCATCACCACACTGGAGGTAGTAAACGGCGCCAACGCTGCTGCCGATGCAGCCCGCTCGTTCATCTTCCTGCCTAACGGCACATACGACCTGGGCGACCAGTGCCTCACCACCATCAGCGGAAACAACATCTCGCTCATCGGTGAAAACATGGATAAGACCATCATCGTCAACAAGCCTGCTATCGAGAACGAGGGCATCGGTACCACCGCTACCCTTCTCAACACAAGCAACAACCTCTACATGCAGGACATCACCCTGCAGAATGCACTGGAATACTACAAGAGCGGTTCAGCCGGTCGTGCTGTCTGCCTCCAGGATAAGGGTATCCAGACCATCTGCAAGAACGTGAAGATGCTCTCTTACCAGGATACATACTATAGCAATGAGCCAAACGGCAAGGGCCAGTTCTACTTTGAGGATTCAGAGATTCACGGCACCGTGGACTACGTTTGTGGTGGCGGCGACGTATATTTCAACCGTGTACTCTTCGTAAACGAGAGTCGCAAGGAAGGCGAAAAGAACGGTGAGGATGTGATTGCAGCTCCTAACAGCAAGAGCGAATGGGGTTACATCTTCAAAGATTGCACCATCGAGAACAAGGCAAAGGCATTCAGCCTGGGCCGCTCATGGAACAACATCACCCGCCTTACCTGGCTCAACACCACCGTGAACCAGAAGGATGAGATTCTGAACGACGACAAGAAGTATGCTTACTTCACCATCAACGCGATGGGCGATGCAATGGCAGACAAGTTCCGCCTCGACGTATTGAAGGATGCAGAAGGCAACGTATTCTCTCCTGCAGAGAAGAAGGTAGTATTCAAGGCATCAGACGGCAAGGTATTGAAGGACGAGGAGAACATCATCCTCACAGCCGACGAAGCAGCTGCTTACACTCTGGAGAATGTATTCGGCGAGTGGGAGCCAGCCAAGTTGGCAGCCCAGCAGACCGCAGGTGCTGCAACAGAAGTTAACGGCAAGCTTTCATGGACTGGCGATGCACAGATGTACATCGTATTGAAGAATGGCGAGTTCTTCGCTCTGACCAACGAGAAGAGCCTCAACCTCGAGGGTGCAACAGGAACATTTACAGTTCGTGCAGCCAACGAGATGGGTGGTTTCGGCCAGGCAGGTTCAATCTCTACAGATATCCAGAACCTCACTTCTGCCATCGAGAACAGCCCAGCAGTGAAGACAGCCATCTTCTCTGTAAGCGGCACTCAGCAGAGCCGTCTTCAGAAAGGCATCAACATCGTGGTAAAGACCCTGGCTGACGGCAGCAAGGAGACAACCAAAATGATTGTGAAATAACCCAATCATACAGTTGAGAAAGTTGAAAGAAGACAGACGGAAAACTGAAAGAAAACAGTTGGAAAGTTGAAAGAAAACATGTAGAAATATCAGGTAAAATCCTGAAACCTTCATCCCCTAAAGAATAGCCCCGAAAAGGCTTTCTTTAGGGGATTTTATGTTAAAATACACATTTTAGCAAACGTTTACGTAATCTTTTCTCCGATTTATACTATGTAATTCGATTTTTTTATCTATATTTGCAAACGGAAATATATAACCCGTGCATGAATTGGCGTCATAAAAGCGCCTTTTCGGAGCATAGTAGTTTTAATCTACTTAAATGTATAAATCGAGATTAAGAAACAAATTTTAATAAGTATAATCTAACCTTATAAGTGTATGTCTGGTAATTATAACAGAAAAAAGATTGCGCTTGCAGGTGCGCTCATGTTCATGGTAACAAGCGTCTCAGCGCAAACGGTAAAGGGAGTTGTTACTGACAATACGGGCGAGCCAATCATCGGCGCATCTGTCATGGAGGTAGGTGTAGCTGGCAATGGTGGCGTGACCGACATTGACGGTAACTTCACAGTCAACTTAAAAGGCAAAAGCAAGAAACTGAAGATTTCATACATTGGTATGAAAGCGAAGGAAGTAAGCGTTGCTGGTAAAGAAACGATTGACATCAAGCTCGAGGATGACAATACCACCCTCAATGATGTGGTTGTAATCGGCTATGGTACGATGAAGAAGAAGGACC